>CACYXI010000041.1 GCA_902778265.1 uncultured Bacteroidales bacterium
CCAAAGGCTGAAAGCATCAGCACGAGTAGTGTCTTGTGGGTTTATTTCTGTTTTCATTTAATCTTCCAAAGGCATCATTACGCCACATTGATAATCAGGGGAATTGATATCAGTACCTTGGTACCACTCCATGCTTACGGAGTTATCTGCCCATTTATATTCAGGATGAGCAGGAAGCCACTCCTTGTGGAACATCTGGTATTGCTGGTGGAAAGCCTTCATGCCTCCCTCAAAGTGCACCTTTAGCCACTTACCGCTATGGATAGGGAAGAGCGCCATGCCCTCTGGCACATTACCGCCCTTGTAGATACCTCCAATAACGTAAGTGAAGGTTTTCTTGCAAGCTCCGCCGAAGTTCACCTCTGCGCAAGTAGCGCAGTTGTGGTTTGGGATGTCGCAAGTGCAGAGACCAAATGCGCCTACACCATTATTAATGGCTGCCTGCTGAAACTCATCGGGAGTCTTACCCTCCATGAATACAGGCTTTATGATGCGTTCTACATACTCGCCCCAGAATTTGGTACATTCTTCTGGATGACAGAACTCTATGTTCTTTGACATGCCAATGATCTGCACGTCTTGTAAAGTAATAATTTCATGTTTCATATTCATAATGTTTTACAAAAGGAGTAATAAGGAGTACAAGGAGTAATAAGGAGTACAAGACGAATGTTTTGTACGGACTAAGGTCTAAGGACTAAGGCTTTTGACTTTTAGCCTTTCAACAATAAATACTATCGTCTTGTACTCCTTAAGCGACTTTAGGAGCGTCACTCCTTGAACTCCTTGTACTCCTTAAATTGAGTTATTTCTATTCCACGAATGAACCTATCTCTATGAGATTGCCGTCAGGATCTGCAACGTAGCAGGTACGCTGTCCCCAAGGCTCGGTAGTTGGAGCGAGTACAGACCTACCTCCACAGTTGAGTGCGTGCTGATATTCCTTATCCACATCTGCGAATGTCGGAACATCGAGAGCCAGTTCTGTAGCTCCATTGAAACCCTCTGGATATTCATACTTCTGTGATGTCATCTGCCCGAAGAGATCGCGTGGGAAGAGTATGATACGCATATCACCCAAAAACATCTCTACGTTTGGCTGTTCACCATCCCAGTCGGTTGTGAAGCCGAATGCCTTGGTGTAGAAATCAACGATAGGCTTGTTCTCGCGAGTGATGAGGCCAACGGTATTGAAAGAGAAACGAGGGCGAGGTGAGAAGAGTTTCACAAGTCCTTGTTTGTTGAACTGATAGTATCGCTCTATCATTTCTGGAGTATCATTCTCAATAGCAAGAAGCATCTCTCTTGCAAATTCTAGATACCCACTACCATTGGCTGTAATGATGTTTCCGTCGCGCACAGCCTGTTCGTTGATGTAGTTTGCCTCGTTGGTGTAGTTCTCGCCTCCCCATTGCTGCAACTGCTGTATGCCATTACCAGTATGCTTGACGTTATTGAGGAAACCCTGTTTTGCCATCCATGAAGCAGCATTACAGATAGCACCTACAACCTTTCCTTTTGCAAGAGCATCCTTAACGCATGGAAGAACATTCTCTGCCTCTGGGGTAAACCATCCGTATCCTCCGATGAGAACCAATGCCGCATAATCCTTTGGCATGGTTTCAAAAGTATAATCGGGTATTGTACGGAGACCACCAAGTGATTTTACCAGTTCCATCGAAGAAGCCACAATCTTATTATCATACTTTGGGTCCTCGCGGAATCCCATCTCGCCAGTCTTTATTGCTGTTGTCAGAAAAACAATTTCATGCTCTGCATAGTTGTCGAGCAAAACGTAAAGTATCTCTTTCATATTGAATTAAGTTGTTTATTTATTAATGATTTAAGTTTCGCAAGCTCTACTTGTAAGGAGTAATAAGGAGTACAAGGAGTTCAAGGAGTACAAGACGAATGTTTTGAGTGCCCAAATAAACGATAATACTATCGTCTTGTACTATTTAAGCGACTTTAGGAGCGGCACTCCTTGTACTCCTTTTACTCCTGAAACGGAGCAAGTATAAACTTGCGAGAGTTGATGAACTCCATTTCTATATCTTCCCAAATCTCTCCGTCGATGTTGTATGTTTCAACTCCTGTCTTTCTGAAACCTGCGGATTCATAGCAATGTAGAGCAGGGGGATTGTTCTTGAAAACACCCAGAGAGATGCTTGTAGCATTGAGATTCTTTCGGGCATATTCTATCGTCTGAAGGATTAGCTCTTTACCATATCCTTTTCCACGAAGGGAGTCATCTACTATGACAAAGCCCAGTCTTACGGCTTGAGGTTTTGCAATGTCTGGAATACGGATTGCAATATGCGCAATGATATTGCCGTTCTTATCTTCTGCCGTAAGTGGAGTCATATTGTCAGGAGCGTATAATTGCGCCATTTCATCGGATGTAGCAGGGTAGTCGCGGTATCTATCCGCGCTCCATTTCCGCAAATCCGTCTTGCTCTTTATCCAACCGAGAATGATTGGAGCATCTTCCTTTTTGAATTTTCTAAGTATCATATTATTGTATTTTTTTCTTATTTGACGCAAGAATGGTATAGATTATTACAGATAAAGTTGATTTTCTTTGAAAGTCTAAAGGAAAAGTAATGCGTAGAGCACGGAACAAAGCATACAGGGGATGAAGCCAACGAGCATTCCCCAAAGAGAGCGGATGAAATGATAGGTTTTCTGGTGATATTCCTTATCCATGTGCTCTGTACCTGGAAGGCGTATTGCCTTTATGTTTGCGAAGAAAACCCAGTCGAGGACGAAGCAGTCGTACCAGTTGATAATCGTCCACAATCCATAGCTGGCAACGAAAGCCTGAGTGAATGTTTTGGCCTCTACCAACCATATCATCCATATTAGCATTACCAATGCAATCACCGCTCCAATGCTTTTCTTTATTAATACTGTTGTTGAGAAAAAAGCGGTGGGGAAGAGGTCGTGAGTCTTGAAATACTCTTCTTGTATATCCTCTGGGAAATCATGTATCCAATATACTGGATTCTTCGTTAGGGGAATGAGGATCATAGCCGTGAAAACTACCGTCAATGCTATTGCTTCAATGAAAAATATTGTGATGTTCATACCTTTTGTTTTGGTAGATGGGTGTTGGGTGGTAGGTGTTGGTGGTTTGTAGATGTTGGTTTGTTGGCGAAATTGCTATACACCATCACCCAACACCTAACACCTATCACCCATTTTTCGTGCAAAGGTACGACAATATTCAGTTTTTCATTTGTAAAAAACGGACATTCTTATTCTGGTGCGTGATATGAGCGGTAGATAGGCATGATTCCGGTTTTGCACACATCTTCGAGAAAATGGAGGTATTGGGTAGGCGAGATTCCTACTATATCGTGGAATTCGCGGTTGAAGTGGCTATGATCCGTATAGCCGTATTTGTATAGAAGTTTGTCGAGATTCGAGGGCGTTGTCTTCAGAAGTTCATTCGTAGCGAGGTGAAAACGCTGAATGCGCTGTATCTGTTTCGGCTTTATACCCACATTCTCGATGAAGACACGGCGAAACTGCCTTTCGCTGAGACAAGCCACGGATGCAAGTTCTTCTATACGCACATCAGGGTTAGCAACCATACGCTCAAATACCTTTGCCATCGGATTAAAGTACGGTGAATCCTGCGTTTTTATGAGTCGTCGTAGGATGAAATCCTCTATCATTCCTATGCACTCATCCGTTGTCTCTGCCTCAAGAATACGAGCTTTGAGTTCCTTGAAATCTGCGCTTTCCAGATCCTCAAAATCCACGTTGTCGTTATAGAACTCCTGACAAGGAATGCTTGTAATCATCTTGGCTGCGTATGGCATGAAGAACACCGTAATCATTTCCATGTCTTCATGGGAATCAACAAACTTTGCCTTGTCGTAAAGTCCTATGATAGAGGCTTTTCGGTTGATATTAGCAACACCATTTACATCAAAAGGCCTCTTGCGATTAAACATCCATTTCGGGCAACCAACAGGCATGATAATCTGAGACATGCAGGTGTTGCAAGTCTTCATAATCCAGTAGTGATGCACGTAAGGGCGCAAGGCTACGGAAGGTAATATCACTTCTGCTGTTACCAATGCTATGATTTGATTAATTACCGCTCTTCAGATTGTAGAATCTATTTTCTGGTGTCAAAGATACTAATAATTATTCAAATAAAAGAGGAAAAACGGCAAAAAAAGCACAAATCCGATATAACTCCGTATTAAATTCATTTTTGACGCAGTTTTGTGGTGTAATACTGGTGTAATAGTTGGTGTAATACTTTTTGAAAAAAGTTTTCAACACCGAGTATTACACCATTGCAGTTTTGAGTATGTTAAATACTTATGTATCAATTTATTTGTCTTGGTGTAATACTCCCGAAAGTATTACACCACTATTACACCAAATCTCCAAAATTGGTGTAATACTTTCAAGGGTATTACACCTCATCTAAAGCTCTGATAATCAGTTGTAATTTATGCTCATTCCTACAAAGGTGTAATACTCGGCCTCAAAAACTTTTTTCATTTTTACTTGCCAAGAGTATTACACCAAGTGTAGGATGGGTGAAAACGTTGGTGTAGTGGTGAAAATAAAAAAATCAAAAGTTTTTAGATAAGAGGGTTTCACCTCTGTGATTTTTATGCTTTTACGTATTGATTATCAGTAACTTGCATCGGGTGAAACCCCTTCAAAAAATCATCTTGTTTTTATGGAGGGTTTCACCCTCGTTTATTGCTTGATGTTCAATAAGTTACACCTATAAAACCATATGGGTGAAACCCTCTATTTAAAATCTTTTCATTTTTTTAGAACGCTAAGACGTGGAGTCGCAAAGTTTTTTCTCGAAGATTTCACAGATTAAAGGGATATTGTCGCTTACGCTCTTGATTAACATCCCTAAAATCTCAAATATCTGTGGTTTTATTTTTTCTGAACATATATTTTTCGTTTATTCCGTGTTTTCCGTGTTCAAATAATCTCGGCGTCTCTGTGTCTCTGCGTTTAATTGTTTATTTTGAGATGTTATTTTTAGCTTTTCATTTTTCATTTACTTCAGGTTCGCTTCTCCTTCGCTTGTAATCCGCTTCTAATCCCATTCATAGAATAGACAGAAAATGGGACTTGCATCGAGTTTGGTAGGGATTTGCAAGGGAATTACGAGGGAATCACGAATGAGGCACAGAAATCATAGATTTTATGGAAAATCACAAAAATAAAACTATGAAAAGAAAATAAGTCACATTAACCGAAGGTTATTCGGGAGAAAATATGTAACTTTGTAGCCAATCAAATGGAATTAGTCCTTGTCGCTCTTAGCTTGAAGGAAGGACTTGTAAACATATAAGATATGATCAATATTCGTAAACTTGAAGCAGAGTTATGGGAGTCGGCTGATCTGCTCCGTCAGGGCAGCAAGCTCACCAGTAGCCAATATTGTATGCCTGTGCTCGCATTGCTCTTCCTGCGCTATGCCTACAGCCGCTATAAGATGGTTGAAGCAGAAATCCTGCAAGGGCGCCCTATGCGTGGCGGTCGCGTGATGCCTGTCGAGCCAAGCGACTTCTCTGCCAAGAGTGCGCTCTATCTCCCTCGCGAAGCACAATTCGACTATCTGGTGAACCTCCCCGATAATATCATTGATGCAAAGCTGAAGACAAAGGACGGACAGGACATCAACTCACTTGGCGAGGCTGTCAACAACGCTATGCAACTGGTAGAGGACCAAAGCGAACAACTCACAGGCGTACTGCCTAAGACCTACACCATGTTTGCCGACGACCTGTTGCGCGAACTCCTCCGCATCTTCAATAACAAGACAATCGACGAGGTGGGCGGTGACATCATCGGCCGCATCTACGAATATTTCCTCTCCAAGTTTGCCAAGGCCGTAGCCAGCGACGATGGCGTGTTCTTCACTCCAAAGTCATTAGTTAAGATGCTTGTCAATGTGCTTGAACCAAAGCAAGGCGTAATGCTCGATCCTGCCTGTGGCTCTGGCGGTATGTTCGTGCAGACAGGCGACTTCGTTAATCAGGCAGGTCTCAATGCCAATACCCTCATGACCTTCTACGGACAGGAAAAGGTGGAATACAACGCTCAGCTCTGTCTTATGAACATGGCTGTGCATGGACTCAACGGAAAGATCATCTCTGGCGATGAAGCAAACTCTTTCTATCACGATGCCCATAATCTGGCAGGAAAGTGCGACTATGTAATGGCTAATCCCCCTTTCAACGTTGATAAGGTGAAGGCTGAATCGGCATCGGCTGCCGGTCGTCTGCCCTTCGGCTTGCCGGGTGTCAATCAGAAGACAAAGGAGATAGGTAATGCAAACTATCTGTGGATTAGCTATTTCTATGCCTACCTCAACGACCACGGACGTGCAGGCTTCGTAATGGCAAGCTCGGCTACCGATAGCGCAAACAAAGACCGCGACATACGCGAGAAACTGGTGCGCACGGGCGATGTCGATGTAATGGTGAGCGTAGGCAACAACTTCTTCTATACCCTCTCCCTGCCTTGCTCCTTGTGGTTCTTCGACCGTAACAAGAACAACGCAATTCGTGATAAGGTGCTCTTCATCGATGCCCGCAACTACTACACCGTTGTTGACCGCACTCTCAACGAGTGGACTGAATGGCAGCTACGCAACCTGCAAGCCATCGTGCATCTATATCGTGGAGAGAAAGAAAAATATCAATCGCTGATTAGGGATTATATTGAGGTACTTGATAATGTATCAGCTCCATTGACGCAAGAAAGACTTGAAGAAGTTATTAAGACTGGCGAAAAGGAATACTCTACAAGGTTTGCCGCCTGTTTAGAATACGAGAAGGAACAAGCAAAAGAGGCCATTGCTGCTGCAACCCGAAAAGAGAAGAAACAGGTAGAAGCTGAATGGAAAGAAACGATAGAGTATTGGGAAGACCTTCTCGAAACAGCTCGCCAGTTTGAGTGGCTAACGGAGAAATTTGGCGATGGTGAATACAAGGACGTTCTTGGTCTCTGTAAAATTGCCACCATTCAGGAGATAGAGGAAAAGAACTACTCCCTTACTCCCGGTGCCTATGTTGGCGTAGCCGAGCAGGAAGATGACGGTGTGGATTTCCACGAGCGTATGACGGAGATACACAGCGAGTTGGCACAACTCAACAGCGAGGCTAACGTCTTAATGGATGAGATACAAAAAGCATGGGAGGAGCTGAAATGAGTCAGGAAATCAAAACATATCAAAATGCGGTAGATATTATCAAAACCGCTATACTACAGAGTCAGGCCAGAGCTGCAAAAGCTATCAATCAGGAACAGTTAGCTCTTTACTTTGGCATAGGTAGGTATGTCTCTGCAAACACCCGCAAGAAGAATTGGGGCAATGGAGCTATTGAGGCTATAAGCAATCAGTTGAAGTTGGAACTACCTGGTTTGCGCGGTTTTTCTGCAAGGAACATAAAAAATATGCGTACATTCTACGAAGGATGGCAAGGGTTGGAAAATCAAAATTCGGCAGTCACGACTGCCAAATTTACAGAAATTAACACTAATTCGGCAGTTGCGACTGCCGAATTACCCTCTGACAACGAAATTCGCCAATTGCGATTGGCAAATTTGCCTGATTTCCCACTAAAAGAGTTCCTAAGCATCAGCTTCACTCATCATATCGCCATTTTAGCAAAAGCGAAAGTATACGAAGAGCGCATATTCTACATGAAGTATGCTGATACATACAAGCCTACTGTAGAGGATTTGGAAAAGGCCATTGTGCAAGATCTCTACCACCATCAGGACAAGATGCCTAACAACTTCCTTGCAACTATCCCAGACTACAAGCAGGCATATCGTGCTATTAGGATGTTCAAAGATGAATATTTGCTTGACTATATCAACGTAGAGGAATTGGGTATGCACGACGAGGATGTGGATGAGCGAGTGATAGAGAGTAATATCGTCCACAATGTGAAGAATTTCATTATGACTTTTGGACGAGGTTTCTCTTTTTGCGGTAGCCAAGTTCACTACGATAAGTTAGGCCATGACCATTGGATAGACCTTCAGTTCTTTTGCCGAGATTTGAATCGTACCGTAGTGTTCGAGTTGAAAAATGGCAGCTTCAAGGTTGGCTATCTTGCGCAGTTGAGTGCCTATCTGCGAATATTGAATGATGATGATCGGCGTAGTCATGAAGAAGCCCCTATAGGCATCATACTATGCAAGAACGCAGATAAAGACTATGCAGGTTATATCATGCAGGACTTCAAGCAACCTATGGGTGTAGCCACCTATAAGACTGCGGACGAAATGGATCCTGAACTCCTGAAGGTTCTGCCTCCGAAGGAAGAATTACAACGTGTATTTATTGAGAGTAGCAAGAAGGAGGACGAGCATGGAAACGAGTAACAATAAATTGGGTTCATTGGTAGAAAGTTTCGGACAATTGTTCGAAATGCAGAATGAAGACAACGACCGCAAGGCTGCTGCTCTTTATCGTGCTATGTTTGTTAATGATAAGGATATCAACAAATTGGATTTCAACTATGCCGACCATATCTTGGGATATGCAGAGTTTGGTTGCCAAAATGCTGTTATAGATTATAGGAACTACCTTAATTACTTAAAAACTATTGTTCCAAACGAGTATCAATCACATCTGAGGATGTTCGAGGAATCTATGAAACGAGCAAATGAGGAGGACGAGGTATGAGGAAAACTGTGACGATAGGAGACTTGGGTACAGTCATAACAGGCAAGACACCACCTACCACCAATAAAAATTATTATGGTGATTATGCTGTTTTCATTAAGCCTACGGATATTTCAGAGCAAAGCAAATATACATACGAGACAGAGGAAATGTATTCAAAGCTTGCTGCGGAAAAATATGAAAGTAGCTTAATTCCTAAAGGGGCTATCTGCGTTCCATGTATAGGCACAATAGGAACAAAGATGACAATGGCTCCTTGTGATTGTTATACGAATCAATCCATCAATTCTATTGTTTGTAACGAATGCTATGACAATGAGTATGTCTATTATCTGATAAAGAATTTTTTACCCGGATTAAAGGCATATAATTTAGGCACAGCATCAGGTCGAGAATATGTTTCAAAGTCAAACTTTGAGAAGATAGAACTTGTTGCTGAGCAAGACAAAACGATTCAACAGAAAATCGGAGAGTTCCTCTCTCGCTACGACTCATTGATAGAGAACTATCAAAAGCAGATAAAGCTATTGGAGGAGGCAGCGCAGCGACTCTATAAGGAATGGTTCGTTGACCTCCATTTCCCCGGACACGAAAACACCAAAATCGTGGATGGCGTGCCAGAGGGATGGGAGAAGAAAAAAGTTACAGATGTTTTGGATATGAAATATGGAAAAGATCACAAACATCTAAAAGAGGGCAATATTCCTGTTTATGGTACAGGAGGCATAATGCGTTATGCAGATCAAAGCCTATACTCAGGAGAATCTGTGTTGATTCCTCGAAAAGGTTCATTGAATAACATTATGTATATCAATGAGACCTTTTGGACAATTGATACGATGTTCTATTCTATCCCCAAAATAAAAAATGCGGCAAAAATCGTATATTTCTATTTGAAAGGTATAGATATGTATTCGATGAATATTGGTGCAGCTGTTCCAAGCATGACGATTAGTATTCTTAGTAGTATGAATGTGCTACTTCCAACCAATGAGATAAGACTTTCTTTTGAAGATATTATGACGAGGTATTTCGATGAAATCAAGAGTCTCTATTCTCAAATCCGCCTCCTCACCGAAGCTCGTGACCGCTTACTTCCCAAACTGATGAGCGGAGAGATTGATGTAGTGGAGAAACGGCTTGAAAGGTAAGCAAACTATCAGTTCATCGGCAACGCTTGGGTATAACTGAACGATAAAAAAGAATTAGAGATATGTACATACCGCCATTTACAATAACGGAGAAAATGCTGCATCTGGTATCAGAAATATCAGAGCAGGTAGGCATACTCTATGCAAAGCTGGGCGAGAATGTTCCGTCGCCCATGCTACGCAAAAAGAACCAGATACGGACTATACATTCGTCGCTTGCCATCGAGAATAACACACTGTCGCTAAAACAGATGACAGACATCATTGACGGCAAACACGTGTTAGGTGCTCCTGACGAGATACAGGAGGTTAAGAACGCTATTGATGCCTATCGCCTAATGCCCGAACTGGATGCCTTCAAAGAGAAGGATTTGCTAAAGGCTCACGAGCTGATGATGAAGGGTCTGGTACGCAACGCTGGTCGCTATCGTCAGGAGGGTGTGGGCGTTTTCGATGGTAATGGTAATTGCCTGCACATGGCACCACCTGCATCTCGTGTGCCGGATTTGATGAGGGACTTGTTCCAATGGGTGAATGGTTGTAAGACGCATCCACTCATCCATTCGTGTGTGTTCCACTATGAGTTTGAGTTCATCCATCCGTTTATTGACGGCAACGGACGTATGGGACGCTATTGGCAGACCATGCTGCTCTCACGATGGAAAGGCATCTTCGCATGGCTTCCTGTTGAGACCATCGTGAAAGAGCATCAGCAAGAATACTATGATACCATCGCAAAATGCGATGCTGTTGGCGAAAGCACACTCTTTGTAGAGTTCATGCTGCGTTGTTTGCTGGATGCAATGGAGAACTATGAAGAGGTTGAAGATGAGGATGATACAACTGGACTGCACGATAAACTGCACGATAAACTGCACGATAAACTGCACGATAAATTCCCTGGGTTATCAGAGAAAGCTATTGAGGTATTAGAAGTGTTAAAGGCTCATCCTGATTTCAAGGTAGGAGATATCGGAGCAGAGGTGTCACTCGCGGAACGTCAGGTAAAGACGCATCTTAACGCTCTAAAGCAAGCAGGTGTCATTGTTCGTGTAGGAAGTAACAAAACTGGATACTGGAAAGTAAACATCTGATTAATTATGGCAAAAGACTATAGCGAAGACCAACTGATACAGAAGAGTACGGCTGAGTTGCTGGAAAAGGAACTGGGCTGGACGAGTGTGTATGCCTTTGACAAGGAGGTGTTGGGCAAAAACGGCACTCTTGGGCGCGAGAGCTACCAAGAGGTGCTTCTTACGCGACACTTTTGCAAGGCCTTGAAGAATCTTAACCCATGGATTACTGATAAGCAAATGGCTGAAGCTGTGGAAAGTATGACGGAGTACATGAGCAGCCAGACGCTTATGCAGATCAATGAGCAAAAGTATAAGTACATAAAGGATGGTGTGCCTGTAACTCGCATCAAGCCCAATGGCGAGACGGAGGAAGTAAAGGCAAAGGTGATTGACTTCACATCGCCTGACAAGAACGAGTTCCTGTGTGTACGAGAGCTGAAGGTATATGGTCCGTTACATCGCCGACGTGCCGACATTGTGGGCTTTGTCAACGGTCTGCCTCTGCTCTTCATGGAACTAAAGAATCACGATGTGGAGGTGAAAGATGCTTTTGACCAGAACTATAGCGACTATCTCGAAACAATAACGAAACTGTTTCATCATAATGCCTTCATCATCTTCAGCAACGGACTGGAAGCGCGTGTTGGTACGATAGACAGCAAGTGGGAGTTCTTTAATGAGTGGAAACGCTTGAAAGAGATTGATGCTGGCAATATAGAGTTGCCAACTATGCTGCGAGGTATCTGCACAAAGGAGAATTTCCTTGATCTTTTGGAGAACTTCATTCTATACGACCATAGCGATGGAAAAACGGTCAAGATATTTGCCCGAAACCATCAGTATCTGGGCGTGAATCAGGCTGTTGAGATGTATCGTAATCGTCAATATCTAAAAGGAAAGTTGGGTGTGTTCTGGCATACGCAGGGTAGTGGCAAGAGCTATTCCATGTTGTTTCTGGCACAGAAGATACGTCGTAAGTTTGAAGGTTCGCCTACGTTCCTCGTACTGACCGACCGTGAGGAACTTAACAAGCAGATAAGCGATACGTTTGAGAACTGCGGTTTGTTGGGCGAAGTGAAAGCTCAGGCTTTTATTGCCAGTAGTGGTGAGGATCTGAAAGCGAAACTGAATGGAAATCCTTCGTTTATCTTCTCGCTAATTCAGAAGTTCAATGATGCCAAGGCAAAACCGATATATCCAGATCATGACATCATCGTGATGAGCGATGAGGCGCATCGCACTCAGAATGGAATATTTGCCGACAATATGATGCACATGTTGCCTACAGCCCATCGTATTGGCTTTACCGGCACGCCTCTTTTGTCGAATGATAATATCACAGCCCGTACTTTTGGCGACTATATCAGTATTTACGACTTTAAGCGAGCTGTGGATGATAGGGCGACCGTTCCACTATATTATGAGAACCGAGGAGAGAAGCTAAAGGACTTGCAGAATCCGGAGATAAACGAGGAGATAGCGGCTGTATTGGAGAATGCAGGTGATCTTGATGCTTCGCAGATGGCAAAACTTGAACGTGAGTTTGCCAAGGAGGTACATTTGCTGACGGCAACCAAGCGTCTGCGCCTGATTGCCCAAGACTTTGTGCGTCATTATAGCGATCTGTGGACTTCGGGTAAGGCTATGTTCGTATGCTACAATAAGGTGACGTGCGTCAGAATGTATAACTATGTGCAAGAGTACTGGCAAAAGGAAATATTGTTGTTGAAGCAGGAAATAGAGAAATGCAAATCACAACAGGAGAGTCAGGAAATGATGCGCAAGTTGAAGTGGATGCAGGAAACGGATATGGCTGTGGTGGTGTCACAAGAACAGAATGAGATTCAGACCTTTAGGAAATGGGATTTGGATATCAAGCCCCATCGTGAGCGTATGGAGAAAGAGGAACTGGATAAGCAGTTCAAGGCAAGCGATTCACGGTTGCGTATCGTTTTCGTCTGTGCAATGTGGTTGACAGGTTTCGATGTTAAGACACTATCATGCCTATACATAGACAAACCGATGAAAGCACATACGCTGATGCAGACTATTGCCCGTGCCAATCGTGTGGCAGAAGGTAAGGAGAACGGACTCGTCATAGACTATATTGGCATTGTGAAGGCCTTGCGTCAGGCTTTGGCTGACTATACAGCTAATCCAGAAGGACCAGAAAGCGGTAATGATCCGACTGTGGATAAGAAGGAACTGATAAAGCATGTTCTCGAAATCATAGCCTCTACTATCGAGTTCCTGAGAGGAAAGGATTTTGAACTTGACCACCTGATAAAAGCAGAGAGTTTTGAGAAGCTATCGTTATTGAAAGAGGCTGCCAATGCCATGTGTGAATCGGCAGAGACACGCAAGACATTTTGCACCTTTGCTACTACGCTGCTTAGGTTGTGGAAATATCTTGATCGTGAGGATATTACGCATGAGATGAAACAACAGAAAGATGCAGTTGAGGCTATCTACAAGGAATTGCAGAAGAAGAGGAAGCATTCAGATATAACCGATCTGAGTGTTGCTATCAATGAGATAGTGAACGAGCATCTGGAGGTAGAATCTGATCAGGTATTAGTGGCTGAGTCAAGGCGATTTGACATTAGTAAAATTGACTTTGAACTATTGCGCCGTGAGTTTGCCAAGAGTCGTGAGAAGAATCTGCTTTTGAAAGATGTTCAGGAGCTTTTGCAAGAGCGTATCGCTAAGATGCTGGCACAGAATCCGTCGCGCATCAATTTCTATGAGAAGTATCAGGAAATTATCCATGAATATAATCAGGAGCAGAACAGAGTCGCCATCGAAAAGACCTTTGAGGATCTGATGAAGTTGTCGGATGAATTGACAGAAGAAGAAAAGCGATATGTTCGTGAAGGTTTTGATAACAATGAGCAGCTTTCAATGTTTGATGTGCTGATGAAGGATGACCTTACAAAAGAAGACATCAAGAAACTAAAGTCTGTTGCCAAGGAACTGTTGGAAAAGATCAAAGATCAACTGTCAACAATGGATCATCCGTTTGACAAACAGGAGACAAAGTCTGCAATCATCGTCACTATTCGTGACATCCTTTGGAGTGAATTACCTGCAAGTTACTCAGATGAGAGCATCAATTACTATCGTGATGCTGTGTATAGCTATGTCAGTCAGCATTATGGTTATGTAGGATAATCGCATATTTATCCAGAATCACTTGTTTTTGCTCGTAGATGGTATAGTAAGACATCAGATAGACTCCTTGATCTTGCCTCAAATGACAAGGAAGTAGTGTTATATACAAGAGAAGAAACGGATGATACCTTGCGATTGAAACAGCAAGGAATATCCGTTATCTATAGAGATCATCTTTCTCTTCATGCAGCCATTATCGATAAAAGTATTATCTGGTATGGAAGTGTTAATATCCTTGGTTTGCACTCTGTCGAAGATAATCTTATCAGATTTAAGAACGCGGAGATCGCATCAAACCTTTTAGACTCAGTATCGTAGAAAATAGAATTTTAACAACACTCTGCAACTCGTCACCCTTAGCGCTATAAAACATTAAATACCAGAGAGTTGTAACGGTGATTCATTTCAAAATACTCGTCACCCACTCGTCACCATTACATGGCATATTGTTCTGATACATAATAAGTTGCAGAGCCAATTCACTCGTCACCATAAAAACGGTGATGAGTAGGTGATGAGTGAATGAACTGTGTAATAGTCACATTATCAGTAAGATACGAAGATTCAGATGACGAGTGGGTGACGAGTGCTTTGAAATGAATCACCGTTGTAACAGTAAGATCCACAGTGATTTGCAGCGTTGAGGGTGACGAGTTGCAGAGTTGTATGATTTTTTTATAGACAAAATGAGCAAAAAATGACTATTTCCAACCATCATCTCCTATACCTTCGCTCGTCCTTCGCTTCTCCTCCGCTTTAAAGCCGTTCTAAGTCCGTTCCATAGAATGGGCGAAAAATGGGACTTACAAGGGATTTGGAAGGGAATTACAAGGGAATCACGAAATGATAAATTAAGAGTGATACATTTTCATGCAATTTTTCTTAAAAATGCAAGACTGTCGGATTCTAACCGACGCAGGGCGTAATCCCAGCTTGAAGTTATCGCGCCTCCTTTGAACACTTGGATAAGTCTTGCATTTATATGTATTATGCATTCAACAGCTTTGTCACATCGGCAGGGTTTAATGCCCATTCGTAGGTGTATGCCTCATCAGCTTCGTCGGCTGTATGTACCAACTCCATATTCTGGCCTTTAACCTTCATATCGAGAAGTTCACCGACAGATAGTTTTGCTTCGAGTTTGTGAAGCAGAGCCTCAATAGAGGTTGTGTCAGCTCCACGAGTAGTTTGTGAAGTGAATGGCATTTCGAGCCAGATGATTTCTCGCTTCGCAACATCAAGTATGCCGAACACTAATCCCTTGCTCAGATTACCTTCGCTTATACGAACCATGTGCTGTACACAAGAAGGATCGTAGGCAACACCAGTCTTTTCTGAAATCTTCATCGGATTTGCGGAGTCCATCCAACCTACGACAAGGTTAGGGGAAAGGGAACCGCATGAGTAGGCATTGCAAGTGAAAGTTACATACTTAGCATTAGCAGCATCCAACTCTGGCAGAGACAGTTCAATGTATTCTGCTGTACCTACCATTTCTGGAATTGAACGTATGTCACCTGAGTGTTTTGCACCTACACAGGTAAGTTTATAGTACGCACACTCTGCAATATTATTGTCTGGCAATGCAATACGGCAGCTCAAGTCCATATCCAAGTGCTGTGCATGTAGGCCTTTACCCCATTGAAGAAACAGACGGATGGCATCACCTTCCACAGGGAAGCGTGTTCCCATCAAGGCACAGGAAGTATCTTGAATCGTTGTTGCTCGTTCTCCAACACTGACAGGAATATTATATAAGGTTGGGTCGATGTAGGCAGTCTTTGACTCTGTCTTTTGCGCAGCAAAACGACGTATCATAGAATCTCTGTAAATGCCAATTACATCCTTTGCCATCTGATATCGTGTACATTCATCGTAGAGCGCAAGCAGTTTGTTTGACAGAATAAGATGTGTCACACCTGTAATAGGTCGAGCCAAGCGTTTTTCCTTCGTGTCGAAGTAGTTTTCTGCTGCATTACCCAATGACAACAACAGACGGGTAGGAAGTTTGTCTGCAATCTCATCGAATGCAGCCAACACTTTGTCACTTCCAAAGCGTAGCATGGTAGCAAACAGACAACGGGCAAAGAGTCCTGGACGTTCCTTGAGTAAAGCGAGAGTCTTATCCGCGTTGTTCTCAGAACGAGCCTTGTCAACACGTCCCTGCCATGTGGAGTAATCCTGCTTGTAGAATACGTCAAGTATTTCGGCAAGATGCTCCATGCCATTCTTACGCGAGTACTCACCAAGACGTAGGGCGCGGATCATGCGTACCCACATTCCACGTTTTGGGTTCATGTTCTCTGCTGCCTGTTTTGCAGACAAAGGAAGTGCATTTATCCATTGTGCAACACGTAGACAAGACTTACGGTCATACTTCAGCATGAGTTTGTCCTTCATGTTCTTTGCGGCATCAGCCCCTTTGTCGAGAGGACCGAACATGTGGTAGTACATCTTCTTTGCGTGAGCGACAAGAGTCTTTGGCTCAATTATCTGAATGTAGCCAGTCTTTTCATACCAGAGATAGCGGAGAATGTCTGTCGGAGTCTTCAGCAGGTAGATAGCTTCCTTTGACCTGTCCTTGTTTACCAAGGTCTTTATAACCAACATGGCTGTTTCCTTCATGGTAATGTTTGCTTCCGCAGGTAGTTCGTACTGGGTAAGCAACATTTCCAGAGAGTCTTTCTGTGTCGCATCCAAAGGAGTGACGGAAGACAGGAGTGAAGCAAAGACATCCTTCATGTCTGCATCCGTAAACAAACGAAGTTCCTTCAGTTTGCTTCCCTGACCTTTATAAACAAAGTCCGCGGTTTTGAATGGAGTACCACAGAAAGGACAACCATTGTATCGTTCCAATGGGAAGGTGCCATCAGGAATGAAGTGACCGCACTTTAGGGTCGTACCATTGAATCCTGCTTTCTCCCCACCAAAGATGTTGGCAATCAATGTGACGAAATGATCAGCATAGGATTCCTCGGTAGGAATATTCCACCCCTTAACAAGTGAAGCCCAGTTAAGGTTTATGCCCATTACGTCATTGACACACTCTGTGATTTCTGCCAGAGTATCAGCAGAAACAGTATTGAGAGCATGGAGAAGTTCCTCGCTCACGCAGAAACCATTCTCCTTCAGACGGGCTACGAATGCCATTACAGGCATCGTTGCTTCTGATTCCATGTTGATATTCTCTCGACTAATGTCGAGGAACACAGCGCGATAGCGCAAAGCAACTTTTGTCAAAATCTTGTTCATAATAGTAAAAAAGTTAAAAGGTAATTGAGTAACAGCGGCAGGGTTGCAAGTCTGCCTTATATAAGTAGATGGAGCAAATGGAGTATGTTACTCTTTAACCTTGTTAATAAATAAATGAGAGGTAATTGAACCAGCTAGAGTCTTTGCTGATACTATAGAAGTAAGCTGTTCTTGACCTTCTCTATGTGGTACGGGTCGGAGTTGAACCGACGAAAAGGGGTAACTTAGTAGTATTAGAAGGTTGACCTACTTTCAGGTAATTCCTACTCAAAGCCTACGCTCCCAGTGAGCCACCGTACCATATTTGCACGTCGGACAGGATTCGAACCTGCAATATCCATGATGTATGTAGCATTTTTGCTTAAGGCAATTATTTTGCTTTTTTCACCGACGTATGTAAGAAGATGGAAATTATAATTCTATTAGCGACACCAAAGGCACGAGACCAACACAAAGACTTGCTTTGTGGACTCGTTATGCTTCGAAGTAAGAACTACTTGGTCCATCTTCAGATTTTTATATCGATTGATGGTAATTGTCAATCTGCCTTTTACGGTTGACTAGGCAAGTCGCATTTTTGAAGTAAGATTGACTTGGACCATCTTTCGTGTTTCTGGGTGAAAGGTTATCTGTATTTAGTTTCAAATCATGGGACAACTTTCAAGAAAAAACATTTTTCTGATAAGTTTCTTTGTTTTTACCCCTTGATCACCGCTATCGGCAACAATCTTGTCTTTACTTTTATAAGATCAAGCTCGTTTGCTATAACCTCCTCAATGTCTTTGTATGCTCCTGATGCTTCCTGCATATCATCCTGACATCGTATGGCATGTACAATGCCTTTGGCTTCAAGTTGAGCAACCTCCTCAGCCATGTTCAATGTGTTGATGGCTGCTTTTCGTGAGAGTGCGCGACCAGCACCATGCGAACAGGAACAGAAGGATTCAGGATTGCCAAGACCTTCTACAATGTATGAAGCAGTACCTTGCGAACCTGGTATGATGCCAATTACGCCTTCTCGTGCAAGTGTAGCACCTTTACGGTGTACGATTACATCCTTGCCAAAATGATGCTCGAAGGCTGCATAGTTGTGGGCAATGTTAATCATCGGCTCAAATTCAATACCTTTCAATGAATCCGCAATGACTTCTTGAATACGCTCCATCATCAGTTTACGGTTACAGAGCGCGAAATCAATACAGTACTTCATTTCATCCCAGTACATACCGAACTCTCTTGTGCCATGAGCAAGGAATGGAAGATGGATATCAGGTGAGACTGATGAATGCCATTTCTCGTTAAGAGATGCTGCAAGATGATTGTAGTAGTCGCCAACCTGCTTACCAAGATTTCGCGAACCGGAGTGAATCATTATCCAGAGATAGCCTTCTTCATCTTTTTGAAGTTCAATGAAGTGATTTCCTCCTCCGAGAGTACCTACTTCATGAAGAATAGAGTTCTGGCGACGTTTCACAATCTCCATCTTGTCGATATCATATCCTTGTGGCAGATACTTCTTGTCCTGTGCTTCATTGTGATGATCCATTCCAAGAGGTATTCTTTCACGAATACCTTTCATTATCTCCTTGCGAATTACGTTTGGTGAAAGATCTTCCACTTTCCAGTTTGTCTTTACTGCGCACATACCGCAGCCAATATCAACACCTACTGCATTCGGTATAACTGCACCATTACAAGCAAGTACACCACCGATAGGCATTCCCATTCCTGCATGTACGTCGGGCATGATGGCAAGGTGATGATGAAGGAAGGGGAGGGTCGTCAGGTTCTCTATCTGACGCATTGCAGAATCCTCCACATTGCTTGTCCAGATTTTTACGGGACGATTGTTTATGATTTTAACTTCCATTGTTTCCTTTTTTTATTATTTATAATGTGTGGTGCGTTAGCTCATTTCAAAACACATCCGTATTGTTGGATTGTGAGTGCAAAGTTACTTATTAACTACGCAGTCTTTCTGCGTAATTCAAAAAAAAGAATAAAAAAACAACAAAAAATGCACTTTTCTGCTTACTACGCAAATAGAATGCGTAGAAAATGCTTATCTTTGCAGAAAAATCAGGTGATGGGTGGTAGGTGTTATGACAAATCTTGAAGAAGAATTGCCAATAGGTGAACAATATTCAGAACTCATCAAATCAATATTGGAGGATAATACATATGCCAGCAAACAAAAATGCTCTTATTAGATATAAGACAATAGACAACTGTCTTCGCAAGCGTTATCGTCGTTGGACACTTGAAGACTTGGTTGATGCCTGTTGTGATGCTCTCTATGATATGGAGGGCATACGAAAAGGTGTGTCTGTACGTACAGTTCAGGGCGACATACAAATGATGCGCTCCGATAAACTTGGATATAATGCTCCAATTGAAGTGTATGAACACAAGTATTACCGTTATGCAGATCCCGAATACAGTATTACAAACATGCCATTGTCGCAAAATGACTATGAGGTAATGCAGGAAGCGGTGGATATGTTACGTCAACTTGAAGACTTTGAGCAGTTTTCTGAGATGTCTGATGTTATAAGCCGCTTGCAGGATAAGCTGTCAATTTCAAGAAACAACAGAAAACCTATCATACACTTTGATAGTGTTCCCAACTTGAAAGGATTAAGATTCCTGAATCCTTTGTATAATTATATAGCACATAAGCAGACACTCAGGGTTATGTATCAATCATTTACGGCTACACGGCCTATAGAGTTCATTCTGTTTCCCTACCTTTTGAAGGAATTTCGTAACAGATGGTTCCTGTTTGGGTCAAAGGCAAGTAATATGTTGCTATATAATCTCCCACTTGACCGAATCAATAGTATTGAACCTATTGAGGATATACCATATTGCGAGAATCCTGATTTTGATCCAGAGCATTTCTTTGATGATGTTATAGGTGTTAGTAAGAACATCAAGAACACTCCACGCAGAATTAAGTTCTGGGCTTCAGCGGAACAAAGCATGTATATCAAGACAAAGCCGATTCATCCTTCTCAGAAACTGATAAAGGAAAATCCCGAAGATGGCAGTTGCATCTTCTGGATTGATGTGGTTATCAATTTTGAAATGTATTCAGTCTTTATGTCCTATGGTCCCGGTATAAAGATTATATATCCTAAATCCGCTATGTATTATATGAAGGATAAACTGAAAGAAGCGGCAGAGTTGTATGATCGTATGGTTGCGGAAGAAACGAATGATGCAAACGAAGATGATTGACAGCTTGTTATTGGCTAAGCACGACTATGAAAGTTGACTATCCGAAAGTTTGTGTAACTTTGCAGTAAACTTGGATTGTGAAAAAATAGAGTATCCAATGACATATTGCCAATAAGCTTAATTCGTTTATGGACATATCTTGGACATATTGAGCTTAACTCGCTCTATATCAGGTTCTTTTTCTTGTCTGCATCTTGGACAAAATCTTTTCTTACTGGTATATTTCCTGACTTTTGCCCTACGAGCAAGTCATCGGTGTCAAAATATACAAATGACACAGAGACTCCTTATGTTGATCAGGCTTTTAAGGATATGGTGTCTGAGTTTGAGAGACTGAAAGCGTAGGAGCGGGAGTTCTGCTAAATATTTTGAGAAATTTATTGACTTTATTATAAAAAAGTGTGTTTTTAGATTTTTTTTGTTTTTTTTTGCCAATAAATTTGTTTAGTTCAAACTAAAATATTACTTTTGCACCAAAATTTAGTCAGAACTAAACAACTTTAAGTTTTTATGAAAAAGGTTTTGATTTATTTAAAGGGAATAATTAAATTTAAAACGTATGGCAGAATTTTCACTCAAAGCCATGGATGCGGTTGTAGGTAAGCAGTCGTTTGACATGCTTGTAAAAGATGGAATCTGCCTATTTGAAGAATTTGAAAATAATTTAGAAGCGCAATATAAAGGTGAAGTTGCTAGTCTATATGCAACAATGAATGATGTTGCAAATCTTAAGTCTTTGCCTAAAACAAAATTTCACCCTTACAATAAAGGCTGTGCAGAAGTTAGAGAGTTTGAGTTTAAGACAAAGCATTTAAGAGCATATGCAATTGAAAAAACCGGAGGGAAGATAGTCATTATTGGTGGAACAAAAGCAAATCAGCAAAAAGATGAATCGACATTCCGGAAATACAAACAACAATATATCGACAGCTTAAAAACAAGAAATTATGACACGTGAAGAATTACTCAAGTGTCCTGAATATTGGACAAGTCTTATTCAAAATGAACTCTATAGGCAGATAAATATCTATATGGAGGAGCATAAGATGAATAAAACAGAGCTGGCTAAGCATTTAGGATGTAGCCGTGGATATGTAACTCAGCTTCTTAATGGAGATTTTGATCATAAGTTAAGTAAACTTGTAGAACTTTCATTGGCAATAGGCATGGCACCATCAATAAAGTTTAGTGAATTGGAACATGTCGATGATGCAATCAAGTTCGAATGCAAAGGTGTTATTGATGTGCTGCCACGAATGTCAGTCATTAAGAATACAGTAGTTATGCAACCATCTGCTAATTATGAGCAATCAATTGATAAGTTCACCCGAATCAATCAATTGAACAAGTTTGTTAGTTAGAAAATAATGAATGTTTATGAATAATCTGCAATATCGATATCTAAAAATATCTGATGGCCAGTTTGCTACATTTGAGGAAAATTATGACCCTTCTAATGGCGTAGGATTTCAGAACTCTGTCTCATTTAGTTATGATTATGAAAACAACATACTTGTATGTTCTGAAACGATAACTTTTTTGCAAAGTGAAAAAATAATTCTCAAACTTGGATTAAATAGCCATTTCTTGATACATCCTGATAGTGTAAAGTTATTAATGCATGAAGGAGTGTTGTGTTTGTCCAAAGAGATATTGTGGCAATTTGCTTCGCTGAACTATGGCAGTATGCGTGGTGTCCTTTATGAAAGGACTAAAGAAACAGAATTGAATTCTCTTATTTTGCCACCATTTTTCTTTGATGAACTAATTAAGGATAGTATTCGATTCGTTAAAAAGGCAGAATAGAGAACTCATACATTTTGACTTTGTGATTAAAATAAGGATGTTCTTAGTCTACAATGGCTAATTTTTAATAGCAAAAAGCCTCAATTAGAGACTTTTTGCTATTATATTTTTTAAATATAGGATTTCTGAAATCATCACCTTTTTTACGTACAAAATCACCGAACGAAATAGTATTATTCTTTGAAAAAATACACTTTTCTATGTTATAAACTGGCATAATCTCGACTTTTTATGCAGATTATGCCAAAATATAGTGTTATTATTTGGCATAATCTAATGTTTTTATTAACTTTGCGCCAAAATATAAATGCAGTGATATGGAAAATTCAATTGTAGGGCGCAAAAAAGAGATAATGGAACTGAAGAAATATCTTTCTTCGGAACAGTCGGAGTTTATAGCAGTCTATGGACGACGACGTGTTGGTAAGACATTCCTTATAAAAGAGCTTTTGGAAGGGCAGTTCTGCTTTAGGATGACGGGTAAGGAAAATGCTCGTCTTGGAGAGCAGTTGCTAATTTTTTCATATGCACTATCGGATTTTTTTAATGATGACCGTGTGCCTCAGAATTGGACAGAGGCATTTCGTATGCTCTCTAAAAACATCGATAAACAGGGGGACGGTGCAAAAATCATCTTCATTGACGAACTTCCATGGCTTGATACGCAGAAATCCAGATTCCTTGGGGCATTGGAACATTTTTGGAATAACTGGGCATACTATCGGAAGGATATAAAACTAATCGTCTGTGGTTCTGCCACCTCATGGATGCTGAATAAACTGATAAACTCCAGAGGAGGGCTACACAACCGCGTAACTCACAAAATGCTGATTTCTCCATTCTGTCTTGAAGAAATGGAGCAATATTTCCAAAGCCGAGGCTTCAACTATGAGCGTCCTGAAATGATAGACTGCTACATGGCTGTGGGTGGCGTTGCCTACTATTTGTCATTATTTGACAAAGACAAAAGCGTGGCAGAGAATATAAATAGCCTATGTTTTACTAAGGGTGGAGAACTTACAGATGAGTTTAACAGGCTTTATGACTCACTGTTTAGAAAGGCAGATAACCATGTTGCTGTTATAAATGCACTCAGTAACGCTCGGAAAGGAATGACCCGTCTTGAGTTAATCAACAAGACAAAGATAATAAATAACGGTAATTTCAGCACGTTACTCAAAGAATTGGAAACATGTGAATTCATACGTTCTTATTACCCATTCGGCAAAGAGAAGAAGAACCAAATGTATCAGCTTATAGACCAATTCTCTCTCTTCTATCTTCACTTTATGAAGGATAAAGGTAATGTCGGAAAGAACTATTGGCTTCAGAAGATAGGCACACCTGAATATGTTGCATGGTCAGGCTATTCTTTTGAGACCGTATGCCTGCATCATATCGAACAAATCGTCAACGCTTTGGGCATAAGCGGAACATTCTATTCGCCATGTTCATGGACTTACCGTCCATCGGAAGCAGTGCTTAATGATGTTAACGCAGACGAAGACATGAAAACTGGTGGCCAGATAGACTTACTTATTGACAGGAATGATAAGACTGTAAGCGTGTGTGAAATGAAATATTCAAGCGGAGAATACGAGATAACAAAAGCTTATGCCAGCCATGTTGAGCAAAGACTCCGTACATTCAGGAAGGTTACATCCACCAAGAAATCCTTTTCAATAGTTTATGTAACACCTTTTGGGCTTCATAATAATATGTACGCAAGGAAAGTCAATAAACAGATAACGGCAGACGATCTATTCAGAAAAGTGTGATTAAAATTCATAGTATTTGTATTTAGTGGATAGTAATTGAAAAATCTCCATTAGTTTGATGATAGTATGGCCACACAACAGTATCAGGAATTTATAACGGAACGCGCACGACTTCTTGAACGTATCAGGGAGTTGGAAGCTGAGAATGCTGAGCTAAGGAAAAGGCTTGGTGAGAAGGTTGCGACATTACCTCTGAAACCTACTGCTATGCGAAGGTTGTCACTTCAGGAGAAAGTGGAATTGTTCCGAAGCCTGTTCAATGGTCGTACTGACGTTTTTGCTTGTAGATGGTATAGCAAGACAAGCGGGAAAGCAGGCTATCAGCCTGTATGTCAAAATGAATGGAGTTCATTTTGCGATAAAAAGAGTTATAAATGCGCTGATTGCCCTAATCGTCGGTTCTCGCCACTTACTGATAAGGATGTCTATCGTCATTTGGAAGGAAAGGATGCGGATGGTAGGGATGTGATAGGTCTCTATGTGCTTAATGAGGATAATACCTGCCGTTTGTTGTGTACCGATTTTGATGACAAAAACTGTGAGCATGGCTATCAAAATGATGTGCTGGCATTTGTGGATGTTTGTAAGAGTTGGGATATTCCTTGCTCAATAGAACGTTCTCGTTCTGGCAATGGTGCACATGTGTGGATATTCTTCGAAAGTCCAGTTCTTGCCGTCAAAGCCAGAAGATTGGGCAATGCCATCCTTACGGAGGCTATGAATAGGGATGGAAAGATTGATTTCAAATCCTACGATAGGTTCTTCCCAAATGGCAAGGAGGTAATGCTATATACAAGAGAAGAAACGGATGATACCTTGCGATTGAAACAGCAAGGAATATCTGTTATCTATAGAGATCATATTTCTCTTCATGCAGCCATTATCGATAAAAGCACTATCTGGTATGGAAGTGTTAATGTCCTTGGTTTTCACTCTGTCGAAGACAATCTTATCAGATTTAGAAATGTGGAGATAGCATCTAACCTGTTGGATTCTGTATCGTAGAAAAATGCCACAAATTACCGAAGGAAACAGAAAAACTATAGTAGAAACCATATAAAAATGTTAAATATCATACTTTTTATATCAGAAAGCATGTAATTTGCAAATAATATTGTAATTTTGCATTCGAAAGAATATAATTTATATGGAAAAGACAAAGTTATCAAAGGTGGTAAAGGATTTGCGCAAGGAATATGGCCTTACGCAAGAAGATCTGGCTATGAAGTCTGGCGTTGGCTTGTGTTTTGTACGCAATCTGGAACAGGGGAAACCCACGTTAAGGATGGATAAGGTCAACCAGTTACTTGATTTGTTTAATTACGAACTGATAGCAACTAAAAAGCAATGAGACAAGCTGAGGTATATCGAAAGGAAATCCTTGCAGGCATCCTGACAGAAGATGGTGGTGAATATCGCTTCTGCTATGATGAAGCGTATCTCTCACACGAAGATGCACAGCCAGTAAGCCTGACGCTTCCATTACAAACAGAGGCTTTCGTAAGTCCTGTGTTGTTTCCGTTCTTTGATGGCTTGATACCTGAAGGATGGTTGCTTGATGTGGCACTTCGCAATACCGACATTAGTATTCTTGACCGTATGTCGCTACTGCTGTTATGTTGTAAGGAGTGTATAGGTTCCGTTGGTGTTGTGCCCATAAATAAGGAAGGAGGCGACTATGTGTAAATGTCTATACTGTTATAAGGAATTGGAAGAAGGTCAGAAAGACTTTCATCCAAGTTGTGCCCGAAAATTTTTTGGAACAAAGGATGTACCCTTGCTGGAGTATAGGCATGAAGATCTCGATCAATTAGCCGAGCAGGTGATTCGTGCACAGACATCTCTAACAGGTGTGCAGCCAAAGCTGTCGCTAAACCTCAGTAAACATGATGGTTGTAACCGTCTGACTATTGTAGGACTTTGGGGTGACTATATATTTAAACCTCAGACAGAAAATTACGAACAACTGCCAGAAAACGAAGACTTGACGATGCACCTTGCAGAAGCTGCAAAGATAAATGTTGTACCACATAGTCTTATCCGCCTGGCAGATGGAAAATTAGGTTATATTACCAAGCGTATTGACCGTATGAAGAATGGCGAGAAGATAGACATGGAAGATATGTGCCAACTCACGTTGCACCCTACGGAATATAAATACAAAGGATCGCACGAACAAATTGCCAAGACAATTTTACAGTACAGCAACACGCCAAAACTCGACCTTGCTAATTACATGCAGTTGCTTCTTTTCTGTTTTGTCACAGGCAATAGTGACATGCACTTGAAGAACTTTTCTCTTTACTGCCCTTCAAAGGGGTATCAGCTGGCTCCAGCTTATGACCTCCTGAATCTTGCCATTGCTAATCCGAAGGACAAAGAAGAATTGGCACTTACGCTTTCTGGAAAGAAGACAAAACTTCGTATGAGTGATTTTTTGAATGCAGCAAAGACAATGGGATTGGAAGAAATTGTAGTACAGCGCCTTATTACAGGTCTCCATAAGGCACTTCCCAAATGGCAACAGCTCATACATGAATCCTTCCTCAGCGATGAACGGAAACAAGCGTATGAAGAACTTATAGTTTCACGACTGGATAGGTTGAAAACGGAATAAGTTGAATAGATGGAATAATTGGATTTTTATTGCTTTCTTATTACCTGATTATGTAGTGAAAATGAATTGTTATTTGGCATAATCTGGCAAAAAAGCTGAGATTATGCCAGATTCTAATTCTTAAACGAAAAGGTGCGGGTATATAAAATCCCTTATACCGGCACGAAAATTGAGAATATTGGAGCCTAAAAACGTGAATTATACAAGATAAAACGCAAAAATAACCAAATTTTATCTTTTATAAAAGATAAAATCGCTATCTTTGCAGCAAATTTCATTTATAGAAGATATGAAAGCAATTGTAAGACAAAGTTATCTTGACAAGATAGCGAAGTATCTTGGTAAGGACAC
>CACYXI010000042.1 GCA_902778265.1 uncultured Bacteroidales bacterium
TGACCTCAAGGACCTCTACATGGGCTTCCACTGTGGTAACACATGTTCTTCTTGCATGAAGAGCTGCGAAATCAAGTATCAGCTCATCCAGGCTCGTCTTATGAGTCCAGATATCACAAAGGGTACTCTCGAGGGTCAGATTGCTGCAGGCAAGTCAACAATGTTCCGCATCCAGTCTAACTCAGACTCTAAGCTTGTTTCTTACATCGCTCAGGGTGAGTTCCTTGACATCGATCCATGCTCATTCGGTGGCATCGGCATCCACGCTATCCCTGGATTCGCACGTTTCTATCGTCACGTCCTCGTTGGCAAGCGCTTCCCACACCATGGTGCTTACGCATTCGATCACGTTGGCAAGATTCTGTTCGAGGCTCTCCGTCTGCTCGGCGTTGAGGATATCAACACACCTCTCCCAGCAGGTCAGCTCTACCCAGGTGAGAATCCATTCGCACTCTAAGATATAAGGTCAAAGGTCAAAAGCCTTAGACCTAAGTCCTTATCTTTAGACATAAAAAAAGTCACCGCGGCATCATGTCGCGGTGATTTTTTATTTTACGTGAGTTGGACGAAAATAAGCACCGAACTCACGTTAGATTAATCTTTGCAATTATATAATAGACAGTCTAATTCTCTTTTCTTTTTTTCATATACTTCTCCAATTTCTCCGCAGGGATATAATTCTTCAATGCCTCAAAGAATTCTCTAAGACCAACACTTTTATTTTCAACTTTACCATCTGGAGATATAATAAAGAACGTAGGAATTCCCATCACGCCATATTTCTGTGTTATTTCCATTGCAGACTTATGGTCGTTTCATTCATGCCAGCTTACTTCGCCTAACGGCTTTTTCTTCCATACCTTTTCCATGTCGGTTGAAATTGTTATCATCTCGAATCTATCCTTGTTTTCCTTGTACAGTTCCTCAAGAACAGGTTTTGCCATATGACATGGACCGCAGCTTAGTCCACTGAATTCCAGAATCGTATATTTACCTGAGCCTACAAACTCATTAAGATGATGTGGTTTATCGTCATAGTCGTACAACTCAAAGTCCACCATCATCTCTCCTTCATGAACAACATTTGTGTCTTTTTCCCCTTGTTCTTCTTCAACAGCATCTTTTGAAGTATTGTATGCAAGCTCCATTGTTGCAATATCTTCCAAATCCTTTATGCCAGTTTTTGAATCAATATCGCTGATATCATAAGCCCATATTTGTGGAATCTCTTCGCGATAATAATCATCATTGAAGAGGTACAAGGTCTTTGCATCGTCAGAAAGCATGATACGCCGACCTATATGATCAAGCTTTATTACCTTCTTATGCAGCCTGCCATTCCAATCGTATATCTCTACAATATCTCCATTTTGGGCTCGCGCTGCAATATCATTAGGCTTTGCCAAAAGATTGTCACCCGGTTTTAGCACCTTACCATATATATTTCTGTCCAATAGAAGGGTATACACATGGTCGTTGGTCGTTTCTATGTTTATTTTCTTGGGATTCCAATCAATAGTTGGCGGCATCATAATATCATCACTTTGATGATATATAGGATATTCATCGTATAAAAATTTGACTATATGGATTCTGTCACCTTCAATAGTAAAAATAAAAGCAAATCTTCCATCAGGTCGCCTAAAGAGATAATGTCCTTTTCCATTTCCATATAAATAAGAACTCTCGGTATAGACCCTGAATTTTGTCAATTCATCAGCCTCTATGCCATCTTCATAATCCCATTTTAAGGGAGTGTAAGTCTGTTTTTTGAAGTTTACAATTGACATAATGCTTTGTGGTTCCATTTTAGCAGTTTCTATTTCTTTGGAGCCTAATGTCAAATAAGTGGAATCTGACAAGGGATAG
This sequence comes from uncultured Bacteroidales bacterium, assembly GCA_902778265.1. Lineage (GTDB taxonomy): Bacteria > Bacteroidota > Bacteroidia > Bacteroidales > Bacteroidaceae > Prevotella. The sequence goes on from CACYXI010000042.1 coordinate 1,870, forward strand.
AATTTCATTCCTTCAGAAATGAAATTTTCTAATTTGGATATGTCATATTTTTGCCATTTCGTAGAATCTGATATACTTTCAATACTACTTGCATCGGGAATAATAGTGACCGAACGACTTGTCCGGAAATGGCTGTCCTTGATGATTAATGAATTATTTTTACCTTTGGCATATTCCAGCCATATATAATCTGATCGTTTACGGAAAAGCATTTTGTGAGCATCCCAACCATCCATACCGAATTTACCGATATAAATACTAGGAGCTCCAAAGGCATTTTCAAAAAAGAGAACATTATTGATAAGAAATCTGGGATGCATAGATTCATTGCCCTCTGCCATTTTTATTGGTTGACCTTTTAGGACAACGTATTGTATATCAGCCTTCGGCGTTGTAGCATTTTCACAATAGTTTATGCCAGAACCTGATACGAAAGTCCTTTTTCCCAGGTTTCGGGTATTCCATTGGGTGTAGCCCAAATTCTTTTTATCGTCAATATCCCATACCGTATTTGTCTTTTTCACTTCTAAATTATATCCCTTGATATAGCTGTTGGGCATTTTGAGATATATGACACCAGCCTCTGCTTTTTCGGTTTCCCAAGGATAGAATGCCGCTTTGTTCTCGTCAGTAGAGAAACCTATGCGCCATGCCTTTATGCTCTCGCTTGAAACTGACATTTCAAGTAGATTCATTTTTGTGAAGTATAAATCTTGCTTAAGCTTGTTTGTCTCTTTCAGTTCTGCACGATATGTTCCGTCTTCTAATTGGGTGTTGAGATGCAGAATCACAGGACATCCGGCAGGTATTATCCTATTTGACTTATCTGACATTTCAATAGTCCCGTTCGTCTTGGCTACACAAACGGTATAGACTTCTGTGTGAGCATCCACCTCATAGCTCTTTTCTGCATCATAGAAGGTACACCAGCCACCATCCCGTTCCGATGTGCTTATTGCTTTCCTTTTCAAAACGACAGGCTCTTCTGCCTTGAGCGTATCTGCCGTCTGTGGAATCTTCTTCCGAAGTTCCATAACCTTATTTGAGCAAGTCGCATCCCAGTCATCTTCCTTTTTATCTACATATTCAGCCTTTTCAAGCATTGGCTTAAGTTTGCTCTCAAATATTTCGCTATATTGCCTGTCCTTCATGAAGTCGTACAATACCTCCACGTAATTCTTCGACAAGTCCTTCTGTTTTTCTATCAGTTCTTCTCTTTCTTTCAAAAGGGATTTCTTTTCACGTTCCTTCTTGCTATATAATTTCTCTTCAATATCGTAGAGTCTGTTTTGGATGCCTTGATAACCTGCAATGTCATTCATCTCTACTTGCTGATAAGCATTCCATTCCTTTTGTAAGGGATTGTCATTCTTCACAAGCCAAGTAGATGGATGTGTTCCATTGCCTGTAATTGTCGTTTTAGTTCCTGGTGAAACATATATTGTGAGGGAGTCTATGCAGGGATAGAGGAAAAGACTATACTTTTCATCTCCTTTCATCATCTTCTCAAAACGAAACTTTCCCTTCTTTATCTGGGTTACAGTCTTCTGCTTGCCGCTATACTTGCCGGCAGAGCCATAGAGAATAACGTCACAGCCATCAGGAATGTTCTTGATAGTTCCCTCAATAATGCAGACAGAATCATTGGCAGAGAAGTTATTCGTTTTTGCCAAGGCATCCAGTACTACGAATGCAAAGAGTAAAAGGATAATGTTTCGTTTCATAAAACAATATCAGAATATATCCATCTACAGATGGGTAATAAAGTTAGTTTTACACGCCTACTCTTAGTTACAGATTTTCGGCAACCTCTGTTAGCTCACCGTTGACTTTATTGTGACTCTATCACTTGACAATGGTTCGTAAATGTTGATATTCCTTATTTTAATTATTTATTAATTTATTCACTTCTTCTGTTGAGATATATTCTTTCAAATTCTTCATAAGACTATCAACTCCTATACATTTTTTCTCAATTTTGCCATTCGAAGTAATAATGAAAAAAGTTGGTATTGCGTAAACTCCGTATGCTGCTCTTATTACAGTACCTTGCTTATGGTCGTTCCATTCGTGCCAACTAACTTCACCCACAGGCTTTTTTTTCCACAGTTTCTCGCGGTCTGTGGAAACCGTAATAATTTCAAAATGATTTTTGTATTTTGAATAGAATTTCTCAAGCATTGGTCTAGCCTGTTGGCATGGACCGCAGTTTATCCCACTAAACTCTATTATAATATATTTGCCCTTGTTAAGGAATTCATTGAGATGATGCAGATTATCATTATAGTCGTAAAGTTCAAAATCTATCATTGTATCGCCTTCGTTAACATTTTTCTGTTGTATCTCTGTTTCCTTTGTAGTTGGTTCGGAAAAACTTGCAACATCAATAGCACGTGCATTTTCTGTTCCGATGGCATCAACCTCAGGAAGTTTATCTAGGTTGCTTAAATCATAAACCCAAATTCGAGAGCTATTATCTTCAAGATCTTTATATAAAAGATAAAGTTTCCGACCGTCATCAGAAAGCAATATGTTTTGCCCATAATGATCAAGATAGATTACGTTCCTTTTATTTCCATTCCAATCGTATAATTCAACGACATTGCCATAACTCCAAGGCCTATTTTCACCTCTGAGGTATATTTTTTTCAACTTTGCACCATTCTTATCTGAATCTAACAAAAGGAGTGATATAATTTCATTCGTTGTCGCACATCTTATTTCTTCCGAACTGAATTCTAACATTTGCTTATTCATACCATCGCTTTTATATTTAGGATAATCCGAATATAGATACTTTAGTATATTTACCTTATCCCTATCTATCGTAAAGATGAATGCAAATCTTCTTTCACGCATCTTATAGAGGTATCTGTCACAACCATTTGTAAAAACCTGACTATTGTCCGTATAGACAGAATTTTTCACATATGCATTTACCGTATCAATACCATCATTAGGCCAATAGTCCAGAGGGATTAATTTGTTGTTCTTATAATCAACAATCGTCAAAATATGATTCCAGTTATCTTTTGGAGCACCTCCAAGAAGTATTTTGTTGTTTGGCATCAATGCAAAATTACTACTTCTAAACTTCAAATTAGGTATTGTTGATAAATCAAAAACTTTCCATGATGTTCTATTGTTGATATCTGCAATACTTTTTGTATTAGGCGCGATTGTCAATTTCTGCAAGCGCATATTTTTTTGCATTACGATATCCATACGAAGCAATGAATGATCGTATCCTTTGGCATACCTCTGCATAGTCGTCCTGTCTGTTTTGAAAAATTCCAATTCAATTCCATTATTGTTCCATTTGTTGTCCTTCAACACATGAGCATACCCACTAGGTTCTCCATACATTTCCGAAGAAATAAATATATCGTCTAGGACAAATCTTACATTTTTTAATTCATTGGCAGCAGAAATTTGCACTTCTTGGCCGACTAACCTTATGGTATGTGTCTTCTTAGGAGCATAATTAGCCTTTGAAAATAGTGATACAAATGTACAAGCAATAAATATTATTAGATATCGTTTCATATGTTTCAATTTCGTTTATAAAGCCTACTCTTAGTTACAGATTTTCGGCAACCTCTGTTTGCTCGTCATTAGTTGTAGGTAAGCACATCTTACTGTAATCTTAACTACATTAGTGACTCTTGTTTAAACGTAGCAAATTATAATTTAGAATTAAAGTTTTTGCTATTTCCTAAAGATCAGATTCCAAAACACCATGTTTTAGTTATATTTGTTTAAGTTGGAGTTAGGAAACGGACTTGAAATGTATGCAAAGATAATAACAAGTTTGCATACATAGCCAACATTCGCAATAATTTAACAATTCCCTCTCCATTTTTTAATACTATTTAGTAAATGAATAATATGCGATTGATGATATGCGCGCAATTACTGCAAACGTTTCGTGCAAAGGTCTATTTTGCATTCAAGAAATTGAAGAATATACGGATTTACTATTTGCATTCTATAGTTTTTCCTTCAAAAACACATCATTACCCCATTATATTTCCTATAACTCCACATTACAATTCGATGGGTTCGTCTAATTTGTTGCTATGCCTTCACAACCTATTTCCGTTTTTAATTCGTTGTTAAAACGTTTCGATTGGTATTTTTTTTATGCAATAACGAATTAAACGAATTGAAACTTATAAATAACGCAAAGTCGCAAAGCCACGAAGATAATAAATATCTCTGCAACTTTGCGACCTTGTGTTTATAATCTTTATACTTTACACTTTACTCTTTACTCTCTTTTCCCTCTTTTGCTTCAGGCTCAGCCTCTTCCTCAGCCTTCTTGCCGAGATATGAAGGCAATGACATTCCTGCCTGGTCGAAGAGATCCTGCAATGGAGGAACTGACTTCATGAGTCCGCTTACGAAGTTGGCTGTTGAGCCTTTACCATCGGCACTTGCACCTGAATCCCAAACTGTTACCTTATCGATATTGATACCCTTAACAGCCTCAACCTGAGTCTTGACAAGCTCTGGAAGCTTTTCGAGCAAGAGCAGAGTGTAAGCCTTAGTAGCATCGCCACCTGCAGCCTGAATCATCTTGTCGTAACCCTGTGCTTGCTTAGAGAGCTGCTCATAAAGACCCTTAGCCTGAGCCTCCATCTTTGCATAGATGGCAGCAGCCTCACCCTGAGCCTTTACCTTGATAGCCTCAGCCTCACCCTGAGCCTTGATAGCTACTGCGTCAGCCTCACCTTTGGCGTTGATGGCAAGAGCGTCAGCCTGACCTTTTGCCATAACACGACGCTGCTCAGCCTCAGCCTCAGCAGAGATGACAATACGTTTCTTCTCAATATCCTGTGCAACAAGCACGTTAGCAGCCTGAGTGCTACGCTCACGCTCAGCACGAGCAAGCTCCGCCTTCTGCTCTGCAGCATAAGCCTCCTCAAGAGCCTTAGCCTGCGCAATCTTCTCGGCAGCAACTGCCTTACGTTGTGCCTCAGCCTCAGCAGAACGACGCTCAGCATCAGAGTTAGCAATCTCAACCCTTGCCTGGTTCTCACCAGCAACAGCCTTTGCGTTAGCCTCAGAAGTACGGATACGTGTTTCCTTCTGTGCCTCAGCCTCACCAATAAGACCTATCTTATCCTGCTCTGCCACAGACACCTTTGCCTCATTGTTAGCCTTTGCCTTACCTGTCTGACCGAGTTTGTCCTGCTCTGCCACACGAACCTTAGCCTCGTTGATAGCCTTTGCAGCAGCCTCCTGACCAAGAGCCTCGATATAGCCAGACTCGTCATTGATATCAGTTACGTTTACGTTGATAAGTCGGAGACCTATCTTTTTCAGCTCAACCTCCACGTTGCCAGAGATAGCCTCAAGGAACTTATCACGGTCTGAGTTCAGTTCCTCGATACTCATTGTAGCGATAACCAGACGCAACTGACCAAAGAGAATATCACGAGCGAGTTCCTGAATCTGCTGTGCACTAAGTCCGAGCAAGCGCTCTGCAGCAGCGGTCATGCACTCGTCATCGGTAGAGATACCCACGGTGAATCGACAAGGCACATCCACACGGATATTCTGACGAGACAAGGCGTTGGTGAGGTTCGCATCAATACTGATAGGTGTCAGAGAGAGATACGCATAGTCCTCGATGATAGGCCACACGAAAGCGCCTCCACCATGAACGCACTTAGCCGATTTCTTACTTCCGCTACCACCATAGATCACCAGGATCTTGTCTGATGGACAACGACGATAGCGATTAATCACAGCTGCGAAGAGTACCACAAGTACTATTACGCCAACAATTGGTAATGCCATTTCCATAAAAAAAAAATGAGGCCTCTCCCCCCGCCCTCCCCCGCAGGGAGGGAGCCGTTTCGCTAAAGGAAAGGTTCAGCCAATGTTATAATATTATTTGATAAATCTATATTCTATATGTATTTCCACCCACCGCCTTCCGGCTTCCTCCCTACGGAGGGAAGTCCGATGTTGAGTACATCGGAGTATGTGCCAAGCGAGGGGAGAGGCTTTATTCCACCTTCAACACCGTTCCTTCCACAGCCACAACCTTTACTCTCTTGCCAGTAGCAAAAGCCTCGCCTGTGCTCTCGGCATCAAATTCATGGATGCTTCCGTTAAGACTTATCTGCACCTTACCCCTACCCTCGCCAGCGGCAGGGATGCGGAGATACACGTCACATGACTTGCCAACGCAGTCAGCAATCTTGTACGCGCCGTTATGCTCCAGTTTCTTCATCTTCTTGATAAGGAAGATTGTGGCATAGGAGAAAAGACAGCCCACGCAGATAGCCTGGAAATAGAGTACGGCCTTATTGCTGATGTCATCATAGAAACTGACACCTGCCCAGCCGAATCCCACGAAGAAATTAACAAGCGAACGAACGGAGAACAGACTTGCCGCCCCACCCGTATCCATCGTGTCGCCGTCAAAATCGCCGACTTCAAAGTCAACATCGTGATCCATGCCTATCATCGTAAGGATAGCCTGTATCAAAAAAATTGTGGACGAAATAATTGCGCAGCCCCAAAAGACTTTCGCAGCAGGCTCTAAGCCCTGAAACCATGTTAATAGATCATTCATAGTAGATAACAAAATTAGGTTGTAAGAGAGGTCGTTACCGCCATAGTTGAGTTTCCGCCTCTATCTTATTCTCTACATCGTCAGGCAATTCGCTGAAGAAGTCGAGTTTCGTAATCTTTTCTATCTGGTCGATACTCCTAACGGCTGTCTCCATAGGCTGATTCTCCTCCGTGTTTTCGTAGTAGAAAGCTATTCCCTTCTCCTTGTCTTTCTTTAGAGATACCACGACCTTGAAGAACGCATCAGGTACCGCCACGCGGTGGTCAAGACCAATGTATTCTGGTGTCTTCTTTTTATAGATCGGACCACATACTATGTATATGCTACCCAGTTTTGAAGCCCATCGTCTGCAAGCCGACTCCAAGCGTTCCCATGAACGTTGGTTGAGTTCCGGCACCTGCGGACAGATATTCGACATATAGAAGCAATCGTGCATAGCATCCACGCTCCATTTCATGTCACCTGCCGGACACATGTGACCTCTGTCATACCCCGACTCCTTATAGTCGTAGGTTGTGACACGATGCACCATCGGCAAATCTTCGTCAGGCACGAAACTGAACCCCTTACGGTTCAGATTTCCTTTTGCTTCAGCATCAGTCAGTTCCCAAGCCACCCAGTCAGGGTTGTTACGGTCATAGTTGAAGTATGACACATACCCTGTCTTCTCAAGCATAATACCCTTCTTCATCTTGCCTGTAACCGCCTTGCTGAGAGTGATAAGCGGACGTGCATCATCCGTCTTCGTCGTTTCTTCTGAATTAGCCGTGATGTTAGTAGAATCATCAATAGCCGTTTGCCATGCCTTCTGTTCACTCTTCGCATTACCGCCAGCGAGTTTACCTTTGAGATATTGCAAGGCATTAGTCTGTGTCACTACAAGCGTGCCGACTACCACAGCAAGACCAAGAACAAGATTCGTGAAGCCGAAGCAGATCCTCTTGTTTTTTCTCCTTCTTTTCATAAGTCGGGGTGACCAGACTCGAACTGGCGACCACACGCCCCCCAGACGCGTACGCTAACCAACTGCGCCACACCCCGAATGCTTAGTGTAAAGAGTAAAGTAAAAAGTATAAAGTGTAAAGACCTTAGACCTTTGACTTTTTAACCTTATACCAAATTCATTTGACGAGTGCAAAGATATACATTTTATTTGATATCTGCAATTTTTTTCGTATTTTTTTGACTAAAGGCGAAATACTTTCGATGTTAGAGCATAACCGAAACCTTATTACATCGCAACAAGTTCCTTACCTATTGCCTTGACCTCATTAAGAATCAACCGCTCACGTTCCTTTGAAGGTTTCTTGACTCCATTGATATACTGAGCCATCAAACTTTGGCTGATACCTAAGCGACGAGCAACGGCAGAAGCATTTAGTTCTGGATGCGTCAAGAACACCCGACTAATGCCCTGTGGCTCAGGATCATCATATTCAAAGCTCTCAAATGACACATCCTCATCAAGGGCATACCAATGTATTCCCTCATCGTCAATCTCATAATCCATTCGCTGCTCATCAGTAGCCGCATTCAATCGCTTATACCATAGTAATGACTGCCACACGGTCTTGCCATCGTCAGTCATACCATATAAACGATCATTATCAAACCAAATCTTTGTGATAATCATAACTCCTCCTCTTCATCAGTTACCGAACTTCCAAAATACTCATTCCATTTAGAGATTGCAAGCTCCTTATTCTCTTCAAGAACCATTTCTGCACACTTAACGTCCTTCGGTTTCATGCCTTTATTATAAACCAGCACAATACCTTCTGGCAGAATATCAAATTTCGCCTTACCATCTGCACTCTTTACATGAACGTGCATTGGCTCATGTTCACGAGAATAGAAATAGAATCTCAATCCGAATATACGCAATATTTCAGGCATAGTTTCTTGTTTTTTTATATTTTTCAAATGCAAATATAGGTAAGAAAATCATTACCACCAAAGAAAAAGAGAATTTTAACACAAAAGAAGTAAATGAAAAGTGAAAAATGAAAAATACAAGACCCTCTAAATCTCCCTTAAAGGGAGACTTCCTACCGCAAACCGGCTCTCCCCCTTTAAGGGGGAGCGGGGAGAGGGTCTTGTATTTTATCATTTTTCACTTTTCATTTTTCATTTACCCTCCTATTTCATCAATTTCTGCACCGCCAGCACAAGGAACATATAGTGACTTGAGCCTCCACCGAGAACGTACTCGGTTTGTTGCCAGAGGAATGGGAAGGTGAGAAGTTCAGGGAAATCAGGACGGATGAGAGCCGTACCAGAGATCACGCCTCCTGGGATATAGCTCCAGTCGGCACGGTTGAGACCATAGCCAACGGTTGCGGACTTTGCTCCCACGCCTGATGCGAAACTTGCCTGATTACTGCCCGGATGACATCCCAACACGAAGTTGAGGGCATTGCAGACTGGTTCCTTGGAGAACATATCCGGATAGGCATCGGCAAGAAAATAATTCTCGAAGCCGAAACGCTGTATATCCCAACCCGCTCCCCAGATTGACGGCTCGTAAGGCACACCGTAAGGTGTCTTCTTTACCGTCTCGGCAAGCTGTTCACTATACTTCCTAAGTCCCTCACGATATGCCTTGCACCAAGAGCGAACCTTTTTGTCCTTACTATCAGAAACGAGTTTCTCCACACGTGCAAGATACCAAGCGGCACCTTTTCCCTGAGCATCCGCATGATCCACTATATAGTCGAGATATTGCTTCTCCGACGTGGTGAGATACAGCTCCGCAGCCGCCTGAACCTTGATACCCGCCATTCTGCCCTCAGCCTTTGTTGCCGAAAAGATAGCACGGGCAATATCAAGACAACTAACGCTAAGCGTATCGTTGAATCCTCGCAACACTCGCGAGGTGGCAGCAAGCTGGGCGGCGGTACTCAGTTCCCTGAACGGATTATCCTCGGTGAATATCCAACGGTCATCGGTATTACCAACCACTCCGTCGGTCATGGCTGCTGCATCGCCGAGCATGGCATACTGACGTAGCGACGGACAGATAATGCCCCTATACAACCGTCCGAGTGCCTTATAGCCCCCCACCACGCTTAAGGCTCCGTGCTCTATCTGCTGAAGAATATCGTTCTTGCCGTCAGGCTGATGTATCTCGCACGTCTTGGTCTTCTGGTCGATTGCCGTAGCGTCTATCTCCGGACGGAATGCCTCGTAGGCAAGTGAAAGGATATAGCACTCGCCAGCCTGCGACTCCACACGGAGGTCGAAATCGCCTGCATCGTGCCATCCGCCAACGTTCACGCCCTTCACCTTCTCGCCCGAAGGGAATGGAAGAATACCATCTTTCTGATCATAGCCGTCAAAGTGATTGCCCACCTTCGCCATACGTGCATCGTCAAGGTGACAACGGTCGTGCCATACGCGATATTTCTCGTTCACCCTCATGTGGCACATCTGAACAGGCAGGAAATACTCCACCACGGGTTGCCAGACGCCACGGTCGAACACATCTTTTGCCACGCGGAAGGTAGCCGACTGACTATCGCAATAGCGCACAAGGTAGAGCCCTTCGGCGGTCACGTTGCTGAAATCCACCTTTAGGTATTTATAGCGAAGGAACGTACCCCATTCCGTCGCATCAATCTCGCTAACGAGCTGTTCGCCTTTCGGAGTAATCTGATAAAGACGCGCCTTTTCTGTAGTCGTGGCACGCTTATCAAGCTCTATGATAGCCTCCTTTTTCTGATTGCAGAGATAGCCCACCTGCGAAGTCTGAATAACAGGCTTATACTGCCATTCCTTCATCACGTTAGGGGTGATGCGCCATCGCACAGCCCCTTTGGTGGCACCTGACGGGATCTCACTTCTGAGCACGAACCACCCGTTGTTATGGTTCATCCTACCATCGTATAACTTTAGGTCAGAATCGGTAAGCGTCTCTATCGTTACGCGACTCATAGGATCGTCGGGACACGAGGTGAACCTTCGTCCTACGGCATACGGAGCGGCTATAACCTCGTCGGCTGTCAAGGGCGAATACGTATAGCCGTAGCCCTCGCCCTTGAGGTTGCTGATATCGGCAAGCGGACGGCCCGACGGATGGAAGTTGCCCGGACTGCCTATAACGGTAGATGATGTAAGTAACGGAGAGTTAGGCTGTTGCGGATAGATACCTGTCTGGGCATCCATTATCCAGGGCTTGCCGAAGAGTATGCCAGGGAAGAATTCGAGATTAAAGCCTACCTTACCAAGATACTTTTCAGGAATAGGCTTGTCGAGATCCACGCTCACAATAACGCCCTCACCGTCAGCCTCAAGCCTGACGGTATAGTGCAGTTGCAGATCGGGGTAGACCATAGGGTTGAAGCCCGTGAGATGTCGAGAGGAATCGGGAAAGCACAAGGAAGTCTCGATGTTAGATCCATTCACCTTACGCGACAGTTGCTTAGGCACGGCTTGCCATTGTCCGGGCGTAGGCTCAAGTCGGATGTCGCCATTAGTAGCGATGCGCTGTCCGTTCATTACCAGACTTATACCGCCTTGATGTCCTTCGGGATAGAAGTCGCTAAATGCCATCACGTCGATGCCCTCGCAGTTGAAGTAGCCCGAATCGTTTAGCTTGAATTGTTGCGCCGAAGCTGAGAACGTAGCCAGAGCCACGGCAAGAATAGTAGAGATTCGTTTCATTTAGTTATCTTTTTATGTATAAACATTTACTATTTAGCTATTTAACGTGAGTTCTACAAATCCTTACAAATGCGCACCTTTGGTGCTTGAACTGACAATAATTACCAATCTACGCAATCTTTTTTCCATAAATTTTCATTTTTTATTGGGTAAAGATTGGTAAGATTGGTAATTATTGTCAGTTAAAAGCAACTTGTTGCTCATCTTTTCTATTCATCAAACTGACACTAAATAAAAACCTCGTCCATTAGGGAGCAGATGGCTTTTAGATCGCAAAAATAAACAATAAATTCCTCACCGCCAAAGAAAAGTGGAGTTTTAACACTTATTTGTACTGCAAAAAACGAACAGGATGCCGTTGCTTCTGCCGAATTGATTCAACATCTATGAAGCCATTATAACGAGGCTTTATCCTATTTCTGAATTCCAGTTCGTCATCATCAAAAACTGGATAGCCAAGCAAGCCTCTGTGCATAGGCAGGATAATAGTAGAGGCATTCTTTGCCTTCTTGAATTGCTTCTTACTTATGCGCAAACCAATCCTCTCTCCATTTCTGCCAATTGTGGTAAAAGACACATGATAGTCTCTCTGAGCAGGTTTTCTACGATACCCCATACCACTCGCCGGATAATAGTTGCTCCAACTATTTCTGATAGTATGCTCCATCCTAATAGCGGGCTCGTCCCAATCAGCAAAATGATAGTTCACGAACAGGATTGCGAGATTCGTCAGAGCACCGAGCAAAATTCCCATAAGGAACGAGGAAGTAAGTCTCATATTGTGCCTGTCACGCTACAACTGCCATACCACAAACAATCGGGAAAGCGCATGGGACAACATAATAAAGCCATGATATTTCACGAACAGTATTTACACCTGGCACACCACAGCCCAGAATCATCAGCACAAGTTCCTTATCGCTCATATTGAGACCAACAAGCACGAAAGTATGCCATTCGTCACCGATCTTCAGCCTCAGCTTTATGCCATTATAGGGAATGAATATAAAAAAGTGCAGTCTCTCTACCTCACAGTCCTGCACCTGCCGCATATCAATCTTGGCATATTTTCGGGAAAAGGGAAAGAACAGATTCCCATGTATGTTTATTTCGAGAAATCTGCCATCCGTACCAACGAAATCATTCTGCCGTTGCATACAGACGATGATATAGTTGAGGGACCAAGCAGATAGAAGCAAATAGACCACAGTCTCAATATTTGTGGAATACTCCTCTGGCCCGAGCATATCAATATCCACATAAGCCGACCAAGCCATAACCGCCAGTTCCGCACAATATGCAAAGCCGAACACAGCAGCCAAAACTTTTAGCCATAGCCATTTGCTGTATTTATAACATTCAACCATTATTTTCCCGCTTTATTCTAAAAACGTGAAGCCGCAAAGGTTTATTATCCCAGCATCTTTATTTCTTTGCTGAAAAGGTTTTCGTAAGGTTCATCCACCGTTGCTGCTCCATCACTGCTCCATCGCTTCTCCATCGAAACGATGGACTATCGATGGAGTAACGATGGAGTATCGATGGAGTATCTTCGAAGGAAAAGTCTTGCCTTTGCTGTCCTAATGAAAATCAGAAAATAAACTCATTCTATCTTTTTTTACAAAAAAATGCGAGAAAAATTGGGGAAATAATGATATTTTTATATCTTTGCATCAAAATTCAAATTAGACGTAATGAAAATCAAAAGACTGCTATACCTTGCTGTAATAACTGTAATAACATTAGGTATCTCAAATAATTCTGTGGCACAGAAAATGTCACATACGTTTGTGGTGGACGGAAATCTGCCCGCCCCAAAGGAAAAATTCAGCTCAACTAAAGGTGACGTAATTGCCAGCGTCTGGGCAAATGAAGAAAAAACGGGTAAAGTGATAGCTACAAGCTGGGAAGAAGACAATATGTATTATCCCGGTCATTCCACATTCTTCTATTGTCTGGTGCAAGCATACGCTAATCACTATTCCTTGATTCTATCACCAGACATTATCTGGACGGTTATAAGTCAAGGATTCAGCCAGTATGTCAATCAGGATCCAGAGGCTCTGAGAGACAGGATCGTATCTCACGAAGGAAAGATGACTCTTGCTGTAGAAGCCAAAGAGGATCTTTATTCGCCTAACGTGAAATGGGACGAGATTCTTGATGGCTTTGACAAGCAGATAACCGAGAACACAAAGGGAAATATTGCAAATATGATGAGGGCAGACTTTTCCACTACAGGAAAGACCGAGCGCATAGCATCACAGATAACTCTGATGAGTTCTGTAAAGGCATATTTTGACTTTGAAGTATTAACATTTTCCTGTGGTATTCCGTCGATCACAATAGAAGGCACTCCAGAAGATTGGAAGAAGGTGATAGAGAAGACCGAGAATCTGAGGAAATATGACCTTGGATGGTGGGTAGATGATCTTACACCTATATTAAATGAGTTTGTATTAGCAGCAGAAGGCAAGGCAAACAGGGCTTTCTGGCAGAATATTGTGATGAAATTGCGTCCTGACGAATTTAGAGGAGGAGGAGGATGCAGTCCTGATACTCCAACGAAAGTAGATGGATGGTTTCTGAAACTAATACCTTTCGACAAGAACGGACGCACACCCAAAAAGGTTGCATACAATACAGAAGATATGCTTCCAAACGTTGCAAGTGCTCCATTCACCTATAAGGTTCTTGATGACCTTGGTAATACAATCAGCAGCACACCTATGGATATGATTGCAGGATTAGTAGGTGTTGATGTAGATTACCAAGCCAACACTATGCGCCCAAGAATAGGCTGGATGGTATGCGAGAGCTGCAAATCAACATTTGAAGAACAACTCGTAAACAGCGATGAGCTACATATCAAGAATTGTGTGCCAGAAGAACTCAGGCAAATAAAATATCTACCTTATCTTAATGTTTTTTTTGCAGATGAGCTGAGAATACCCGACTGGATGGACACATTGAAGATTGACAAAATCTATCTTAACGGTAAGATTTCGCCTGAACTGGAAAAAGAACTGAAAAAACATTTTCCAGACAGAGACATAAAGACTGAAAGGGGCTGCCAAATAATTTCAAAGACATGTCTGATGCCTGATGATTATGTTTTCCCCAACAAATATTTATGCTATTATGATGAAAAGTGGCCAAATTATCCTGCTAAATTCGAAAAATTCTATGAATATATAGAAAAGAATAGGCGCATTCCTGCTTCTGAAAACAACAAAAAAGACAAAAACGAAGGAGGCTGTACGATATGGGTAGAATTCATAGTAGAGAAAGACGGCTCTGTCTCTGACGTTAAGATTGAAAGAAACATCAACATCAAGGAAGAATGTGAAGATGAGGCTTTGCGCCTTATAAGGGAAATGCCGAAATGGAAGCCTGCCCGAAAAAAGATAAATGGTATTGAGACTCCTATCAGATGTAGGGAGAGTGAGGCTATTATGTTCTAAATCATAATGCCATTTGCACAAGTTCTCTTGGTAGCGTGATTGTCCTTCTTCTGTCGTACCAGATGCGATTACTACCTTCCACCTGACGGACGGAATGTTTGGAAATGGCATAATAGTTTAGCTGATAGCTATCCATACACTTGGCAAAAGCACTTTTGATACGGGCACACTTCTCATTAATGGAGTTGTCGAGCGGATTTACAAGGCGTTCTATTGATTCGCAGATAATATCATCGCTCACCCTATTACCAACCTTACGATAGAGATCTATGAGTTCTTCACGATAGTCGCTAAGGCACTTAAATTCTACACCTTCTTCATGATTGAGAAAGAAGATATAAAGAGCCTTGTTGATTGGCGAAAGCTCCACTTCCTTCTCGTATCTTGGCAAGAGAAAACGATATTCACTCGTTATGACAAGCGGACTCAACCTCTCCTTTGCAGCCTCAATGTTTAGTTGCTGAAGAAGAGAACACGCAACTGGCTCGTGAGTTGATCTATTGTCATTCCTCTTCCTTGGTCAATGATGATAGTCCTTGCAGAAATCTATTTTTAACCCTATTGAAAAAGGCACGAGAAGGCTCGCCCCCTTTCCCGTCCTGCGGACACCCTTCCCCCGTGGAGGTGGAAGGGGATAAGTTAGTATCTATTGCTTGCGAAGACTCATTTGAGGGGAATGAAGTATCTTCTCCCCCTTCCCCCTCCACGGTGGGTAGTCCGATGTTGATAACATCGGAGTATGTGCCAAGGTCGGGGTTAGGGGTCGCTTTCCTTCCCTTCCCATAAATCTCGTTGATAATCTCGTCCATTGAGAGATCATCATCATACTTTCTGATAGGCAAGGTGTTCTCAAAGCCTGTGGCGAGAATGGTGATCTTGGCATCCTCGTCGAGGGTATCGTCAGTTGCCATACCCCAGATAACGTCGATGCTCGGATCAAGTTCGTCCATGAAGGCATCAATCTCCTCAAGCTCATCGACAAACAGCTCATGCTCAGAACTGGTGTAGATATTGAAGAGGATGCGGGTGGCCTTGCTGATGTCCGAACCATAGAGCAAAGGCGACTGCAAGGCGTTGAGCACGGCATTCTGAACGCGATGCTCTCCGCTGGCACGACCGATAGACATAATAGCCCCACCACCATTCTTCATCGTGGTCTTCACGTCCGAGAAGTCGGTCTGTATCTTTCCGTTGAGCGTTATGAGTTCCGAGATACTACGCACGGCATTCGCCATAACGGAATCAGCCCTGCGAAGAGCCTCATTCACAGGGATATGCGAATCGCTGAACACCTTAGAGATCTGCTCGTTGTTGATGATAAGCAGGGCATCCACATTGGCACGCATCTCATCAAGTCCTCGGAGAGCCTTGACGATCTTCGGACGTTTCTCGAAATAGAAAGGAAGGGTTACTATGCCGATGGTCAGGAGTCCGAGATCCTTGGCAATACCAGCCACCAAAGGTCCTGCGCCTGTACCTGTACCGCCACCCATAGCACAGACGATGAATGCCATCTGTGTATGGTCGCTGAAAAGGCGCTTCAGTTCCTCTATGTTCTGCTCAGCCTCTTCTCGTCCCTTCTTCGGGTCAGCCCCAGCCCCATGCCCGCTCTTTCCGAGCATAATCTTGGTAGGCACGGAATTGGCTGACAGGCTCTTACTGTCAGTATTGCACACCGCGAAGGTAACGGCTTGCATTCCCTCGCGGTACATATTCTCTACGGCGTTGCATCCGCCACCACCTACACCCACCACCTTTATTATGTCTGTGGTAGTATCTTCAACTGGTCCGAAGACATCAAGTATGTTGTGATCCATTGTAAATGAAAAATTTTAAAAGTATAAATTAAAAATTTAAAAGTAAAAAGTATGGTTTGTATTTCCGCGACAGCCTTTCGCTATAAAGGTAATCATACTTTTTAATTTTTCCTTTTTACTTTAGTATCGGCTACAAAATTACATAACTTTCCTGATACTTCCAAGACAGAAGCATAAAAATTAGAATTGCAAGGCTTGCAGAAAGCGAAATATAAATGAAAAATGAAAAGTGAAAAATGAAAAATACAAGTTAGTATTTTAGTGAATAAGTCAAGTTTTTTGAAGTTAAGAATTGCCTGGAAGGCAACACTATTAGGATTCCGCGTAGCGCCTGACCATAGGGAAGAACCGAGGTGCATACTCGACGAAGGAGAGGATGCCCTCGGACAGAAAAACAGCCTCTACTACTTCCAGCCTGGAAGGCTGTACATGATTGACTTTTACACATTTTTCGCTATGTACTGCCTTCCAGGCAGTAGAATGATTATGAGTTATATTCCCCGCACATCCTCGTTTCACTCGTATGTACGGGGTTCTTCCCTATGGTCAGGCGCTATGCGGAGTCCTAATAGTGTTGCCTTCCAGGCAATTATGAACTCCCGAAACTTAAATGAATGAAAAGTAAAAAATGAAAAATACAAGTTAGTAGTTCTAGTGAATAAGTCGAGAATTATTTTTATCAAGAATTAGAGAGATTTGTCGAAGACCCACTGACCGCAGGGAAGTAATTAGAGAATTTTATTTTTGAATTTTAGGAGAGATTTGTCGAAGACCCTCTGACCATTAGGGAAGAAATTAGAGAAAGGTCGCTTACGCTCCTGTTAATCACGGCCATTCTCAATGCTACGCAAGTAGCAAATTCTCTCTTTCGCATTAATTCAAAAAAACTCTAATTCTTGATAAAAAATTAAATCTTGATTACCTACTAAAGTTAAAAGGAAAAAGTGAAGTACAAACCATACTTTTCACTTCTTAATTTTTAATTCTTACTTTACATCCCTTAATCCTTATGCCCTTCCAAGCATTTTTGCAATCTTCATTCTGAGCTGCTGTAATTGCTGCAACTCTGCGATGAGCGACATGTATTTTTCCGCATCACCAGAGCTTAGACCCATTTCCTGACGCACAAAGGCGAGTTTGTTCTCAACGAACTCATAGCGGACATCGAGCAATATGTGTTCCAATTGCCCTTTCAGTCGCTCTGGCTCGTATTTTATCTGATAGGTCTTGGTCAACTGCACAGGGTCTTCGGTCAGTTTGATAGCCAACTGACTTATCTCATAATCGGCATGAAGTCTGAAATATTTCTCTGCCTTGAAATCTTCTTCTCCAGAATGCTCCACAGCCTCCTTAAGAATCTGGGTATGAAGTGGATTGGAGAATGTGAGGTTATCATTTCCTAAGTCTATCTGCGCTACCTGAGCCACGTTCAGCGATACGGTATTGCCATCTTCTGTCGCCACATTTTCAAGGATTACCTGCTCACCATACTTTATAATGAACTGTATGAGGAGGTCTTGAGGACCCTCTAGGCCTCTCCCCCCGCCCTCCCCCGTAGGGAGGGAGCTGGAAGTTACTGTTGACTGCCCATAGGAAGGTTGTTGGTAGCCACTCTGCTGATAGTTACTCTGCTGAAACCCTTCACTTGGTATAGACGGAGTTTCCCCCTCTGATGGCTGTGAGAATGCCTCGGGAGGAAGGAAAGCCTCTGGAGGTATTTCATCGTATGGAGATTGGGTGATAGGTGATGGGTGTTGGGGGCTAGATGTTGGTTGTGGAGTTGAAGGCGATAGCGGCTCCCTCCCGACGGGGGAGGGCGGGGGGAGAGGCCGTCTTTCACTACGCTCCTTATCCTTACGCTGCTCATCACGATAGGCACGGATGAAATTGTTCATCGTGGTGAGCAGAGTCTGTTCGTTGATACCAAGGCGCGAAGAACAATCCTTGATATAGGTGGCACGCACTATCGGGTCAGTTATCATACTGACACTCTTCACGATAGAGTTTATTGCCTCTGAACGCTTTATCGGATCTGATACCCCCTGCAACATGACACGGGTCTTGAATTCAATAAAGTCGGTCTGGTGTTCCTCTACATATTTCCTGAAATCATCGGCGGTATGCTTTCTTGCAAAACTGTCTGGGTCATCGCCATCAGGCAACAAGAGGACCTTGATATTCATTCCCTCGGCAAGAAGCATATCTGTACCACGGAGTGCGGCATGAATACCAGCATCATCACCGTCATAGAGAAGCACGATGTTGGAAGTAAACCTATGCAATAGGTGAATCTGATGCACGGAGAGAGCCGTACCTGAGTTGGCTACCACGTTCTCAATGCCACACTGGTGCATAGAGATAACGTCGGTATAGCCTTCCACCATGAAAACAGAGTCTTCCTTGCCTATCGCCTTCTTTGCCTGATAGATGCCATATAGCTCATGATCTTTATGGTAGATTACAGAATCTGGCGAATTGACATATTTTTGGTTCACGCCCTTGGTGCGCTGGTCGAGCACACGACCACCGAATGCCACCACGTTTCCGCTTACGCCAATCCAAGGGAACATGGCACGACCAGAGAATCTGTCAACCAATTCGCCTTTGTTATCCTTATAGCACAAGCCCGTCTGCTCAAGGTAGTCAAGGTTGTAGCCTTTCTCCTTCGCCTTACGAGGCATGGCATATCTGTCGGCAGGCGAGAAACCAAGTCGGAACTTATTGATTATGTCATCCCTGAACCCACGCTGACGGAAATACTGCATTCCAACGGCACGACCATCAACATCATTATGCAAGATGTCGGTGTAATACTCAGCCGCCCAGTTATTGGCAATGAACATTCCCTCTCGCTCAGTCTGCTTCTTACGCTCATCATCAGAGAGTTGTTTCTCCTCAATCTCAATGCCATAGCGATTTGCAAGCCAACGGAGAGCCTCCGGGTAGCTGAGCTGCTCATGCTTCATCAGGAAGCCGACGGAGTCGCCACCCTCACCACAGGTGAAGCAATGACATGTGCCACGAGTTGGAGACACATAGAAAGACGGTGTCCTATCGTTATGGAAAGGACACAACCCCTTGTAGTTTGAACCAGAACGCTTCAAACTAACAAACTCAGAAACGACATCCACGATGTCAGCCGCTTCCTTGATTCTTTCTATGGTAAGACGATCGATCATATATAAAAGACCCACCCCCTTATCCCTCCCATAAAGGGAGGGGAGTAGTTACGCTTTTTACGCTAAAGAGGGTTAAATTTATTTTCTGTATAATAAAAAAAATTAGACCTTTCCTTTAGTGGATTTCGTGATTAGAAGAATGTATCTACTCCCCTCCCTTTATGGGAGGGGCTGGGGGGTGGGTCTAAATATTGTAAAATTCACACTCCCATAGCTCCTATGCTCCACAAAACAAGGGTGATGTGAAAAGTCATTCTGCTTTCCATGCTCGAAGACGAAGACACCATCCTCCGAGAGCAAGCAGTTGCCAGTCTCTGTGCCAAGCACGAGATCTGGAATCTTTGGAAGGTCAGGCAATGCGTATGGAGGATCGGCAAAGATAAGGTAGTACTTCCTTCTGCAAGATTTCAGGAACCTGAACACATCGCCCTTGATAAGAGCGCAACGGTCATCACCCAGTTTCTGCAAGCATTGACGGATGAAAGCCGAATGTTCGCGATCAAGCTCTACGCTCGTAACATCCGCACAACCTCTCGACAGCATTTCGAGTGAGATACTACCAGTGCCGGCAAACAGATCCAGGGCTGAGATTCCCTCGAAATCCAGATAGCCGTTCAGCACATTGAAAATATTCTCCTTGGCAAAGTCGGTTGTCGGCCTCGCCTTGAATGTTCTCGGCACCTCAAAGTGCCTGCCTTTATATTGTCCTGTGATAATTCGCATAAGAAGAAAAACAAATAACAGCCCCTCTCGCCTACAGCCCCTCACCTGCCCTACGGGCATCCTCTCCCCAATGGGCGAGGAGGAAGTTACTTTTGTTCGCTTATGAAGTGAATCCTTTGAGGGTATTATACTAACTTTTCCCTCGCCCCTTGGGGAGAGGGTGTCACGTAGTGACGGGTGAGGGGTTATGGGTCTTTTATATCATCAAATCATACTCCATCCCCTCTATCATTGATGCTGGGGCACGATTAAGGTCTGCCACTGGATTGAGGGTATAGACTCTGCGGAGATATGATTTCAGTTTCGTGACAAGCCATTCCATGTGCTCGCTCTTGCCAACAAGATGCAACTCATCATCCTCATTGCTAAGTGCGAGCTGTTTCCAAGCAAAGAGAAGATAGTAAAGCGCATCGTGTGCGTGAGAAGCGTCAAAGGTGTTGGCAAACCTGAACCTGCGCTGCTGGAACGAGAACACATCTACCTTGCCATCGTGGAGGTATGCATACAACTTGCGACGCTGACCAACCAACGTACTGCGGCGGTACAGATGCGTCCATACAGGTTGCATAATATTCTGAACCCTCACATCGGCAAAGTGATCCTGAACCACGAGCTTCAAGTCTTTGTTTACGCCAAAGACTGCCACAGCACTAAGATCAGGTATCACATTTGCTACCTTCTCCTCATGCTCCCTACCCGTGAAGGTATGGTTATAGAGCGTATCTACGTCGAAGTGCTCCTGATCCATATACTCATCGATAGGAACAAGAACCACAGGACTAACCACAGACAACTGTGCACGGTCATCACGTTCTCTCAGCAGTTCCAGTTCACGGAAAGCAGTTCTGAGATTTGCCGCCATCGACACACCACTCTTCACTGTGTAAGGCAGATACTCCACCGTGCCATCCACCCTCGGAAGGAAGAACGACATAGTGCCATATCCCACGCGGATAGTCAGACGCGGCACTATGCCACGTCTTCCCACTGGCTGTGAAGATGCTTTATTTTCAAAATTCTCACTCATATTTTTGCACAGCAAAAATTTATTTCTTACCTTTGCAATTGCTTCTTCGCATGAAGTCAATAGGGAATGTCGCTCGCAGAGCGGTGCCCGTTTCAATTGACGAGTGCAAAGTTAAGAAAAAAAGAGATAATTAAAGAATAAATCTCAGAAAAAATAAGTGAAGATACCCGAATTTATATCG
Source organism: uncultured Bacteroidales bacterium (assembly GCA_902778265.1). GTDB lineage: Bacteria > Bacteroidota > Bacteroidia > Bacteroidales > Bacteroidaceae > Prevotella. The sequence goes on from CACYXI010000042.1 coordinate 23,512, forward strand.
CTCATACTTGAGAGGTTTGGTTTTGAACCTACCACCGACCAAAGGAACGCGCTGCAATGTTTTGGCCGTTTCCTTGCCTCGCGCGATGATATGCCAATAATGCTGATGCGAGGAAGTGCAGGTACTGGTAAGACCTCGCTTGTGGCGGCTATGGTGCAGACTCTCGTATCTCTACGCCAGAAGGTGGTGCTCATGGCTCCTACGGGTCGTGCGGCTAAAGTATTGTCTATCAGCAGTTCTCTGCCAGCCTCTACCATTCACAGAAAGATATACCGTCAAAAGACGATGCTCGGCGACTTCAATCTCAATGACAACCTTCACACAGACACACTATTCGTTATTGACGAGGCTTCAATGATATCTTCATTTTCAATGAGCGAGACGGGGTTCGGAAGTGGAAACCTACTCGACGACCTTGTGCAGTACGTGTATTCTGGTCGCAACTGCCGAATGCTACTCATTGGCGATACGGCACAGCTCCCCCCTGTTGGTGAGGACGAATCGCCTGCCCTTATCCCCGAAATTCTCTACGGCTATGGTGCAACGCTATTTGAGTGCGACCTATCAGAAGTGCTCAGACAAAGTAGCCAGTCGGGTATTCTGTACAATGCTACAGCCATCCGAAAACTAATACAGTACGAGGAGGCAACAGAACTTCCGAAACTACGTTTTAAAGGCTTTTCTGATATTCTTGCCTTGCCAGGAAATGAGCTTATCGACACTCTGTCAAGTAGTTATTCGCGTGTAGGAATTGACGATACTATTGTCATTACGCGAAGTAATAAGAATGCCACCATGTACAATAATGGTATTCGTGCGCAAGTACTTGACCGTGAAGAACTTCTTGAGCGTGGTGATCAGATTATGATAGTAAAGAATCACACTCTGCCCAAGCCAAACGGAAATGACAACTCTCAGCCATCGTTCATTGCAAACGGCGATAAAGCGATAGTGGTGCGTGTGCGTAACTTCCGTGGACTTTACGGTTTTCACTTTGCAGATGCCACATTGCGTTTCCCCGACTATGACGACTTTGAACTTGACACCATAGTGCTGACTGACACACTTCAGTCAGATGCTCCAGCCCTTACCCAAGAACAGAGCACCGCTCTCTTCAAGGCAATAGAAGAGGATTATGCCGATATTCCCAGAAAGGCTGACCGCATGAAAGCTATTAGGGAGGATGCCTATTTCAATGCCTTGCAGATAAAATACGCATACGCCGTTACTTGCCACAAGGCACAGGGCGGTCAATGGTCGCACGTGTATATCGACCAAGGCTATATGACCGACGATATGCTCACCCCCGACTATATCCACTGGCTCTATACCGCGATAACGAGAGGAAGGGAGAAGGTGTATATGGTGAATTGGAGAAAGGAGCAAACCGACTGTAAATGAAAAATGAAAAGTGAAAAATGAAAAATAAAGCCATGTACAATTTACAATGTACAATTTGTAACTTGTATTTTTCATTTTTCACTTTTCATTTACTCCCTGGCCCACTTATTCCTATGCTTTGCCCTCTGTGGCGTAGCATTCACCCCACTACCGTATTTCTTTTTGGTAGCACCGCGATATTGATTCCAGCGGTCTATGATCTTATCCACATAATCGGCTGTTTCTGAACCACGCATATAGCCATTCTTTACAACTGGGTCGTTGTAGTATTGAGGTGACTGCAATCCGAGCACGAATGTCCTCACGTCACTCCACCGCTGATGATTCCTGCCATATTTCTTAGCAAGAGCCATTGCATCACGAATATGGTGATAACCGCCATTATAGCAAGCAAGGGCGAATTTCAACCGCTCACTACGCACTGGAACATCCGAGAACTTACCCTGCAACTGCGCTATATACCTACATGCAGCCGCTATATTCTGCTCAGGCTCATATATCTGCGCCCTTGGCAAACCTATCAAATCCGCAGTTCCAGGCATTATCTGCATCAATCCGCAAGCACCTGCCCAAGAATGTGCCTTGGGGTCAAAACATGACTCCTGATAGCATTGTGCAGCGATGAGAGTCCAGTCACATCCTGCCACCGTAGCATATTTTCTAAACAGCGCATCATAACGTGAGATGACAGCATCTTTTCTGCTGAGCATGAACGGATATACGTGCCTCTTCACCATACCTACGGTGAACATTGACTTCATCTCTTGCCTTACCTGCGTAACCAATTCAGGCTTATACCATGCCTTTAATTCATTGGCAATCTCTCCCTTACTATCAGCCACTTTCCACGACTTATAATCAGAGAAAACGGCAATATCTCCCTCTCCATCTGCAAGGCGTTTCATAACCTCTGCTGAATCCTTACAAACCTCTACACGAAGTCCCACACCTAGTTTCTGTGCGAATTTCTCGCAGAGCAGATATTGCAATCCCATGCCACGCCCACGATAGTCGTAGTATGTCTCAGGACCTGACACCGTAAGCATTATCATTTCCCCTGCATCCACAATGTCACTAAGCGACACAGCCCCAGCCGTATCTACCTGCTCAACAGGCGCACCATCCTCGCCTATCGTCTCTCCCCAAGGAGTGACGGTGGGTTTTGAGGAACTTTCACATCCTAAAATTGACACAAGTGTCAAGAATAAAATGAAAGAAAATGATGCAAATTTCATTTGGCTAATTATATTGGAAAGTAAATTAGTAGTAAATTTATTCAGTAAATTACAAGAATGAAATTTCCTTGCGGCAAATGCCGCATAAGTAATTTACAGTCCATGAATTTACTGAAAATTTACTTTCCCAAAACTATCTAATCTCTTCCACCACAGTCTTCATTCCCTTAATCTTCGCCCCTGCCGTATTCTTCAGCACAGCACGAAGATTCTTTCTGTTGATGGCGGCATAGCAATAGCGGTCATACACATCAATACGTCCAATCTCGGCACTCTTCAAACCACCGATCTTGCAGAGGAAGCCCACGATGTCGCCCTTGCTAATCTTATCCTTCTTACCCTTACCTATATATATAGTCACCATCTGCGGAAGAACAGGCATAGGCTTCTCCGACTGCACCTGATACTCCTCTGGCTCAAGTTCCACGAACTCTGGCATCTTCTCCTCTGGACCAAGCAAGAAGAATGTCCTACCCGACGCATCCCAACGGGCTGTTCTACCCACGCGATGGATATACTCCTGCTGACTCAGCGGCAAATGATAGTGAATGATATTGCCTATCTTCGGAATGTCAAGACCTCGCGCTGCAAGGTCGGTGCACACCATTATCTGTACCGAACCATTAGAGAACTGATGCAATGCCTGTTCACGCTGCTTCTGGTCAAGTCCTCCATGAAAAACAACATGACAGAAGCCATTAGCCTTTAGGTATTCCGATGTGCGCTCTATGGAGTCTCTGTAATTCAGGAAAACAATGGCTGATGGGTGTTGGGTGTTAGGTGTTGGTGGGTTGCCTATATCCGACAGTAGCAGAGACAACGTGCCAAGCTTATCCTTTTCCTGACTATGCACCACAAATGACTCTACACGGTCGTTTGTCTGTTCATCCTCTGGAATAAAATTGAGCTTTGCTGTGCGCCCCATGTTCACGAAACGCGGAATATCATCCATGTCTGTTGCAGATAGAAGTACACGACGACAGTCATCACTCACAAAGCCGAGTATAGCACTCATCTCACGTGCAAAGCCCATCTCAAGGCATTTGTCAAACTCATCAATTACCACTACCTGCACATTGTCGCATAGTATGTTGCCTTTCTCAAGATGATCCAACAGACGACCAGGCGTAGCAAACACCACCTGCGGATTCACCTCACGCATCTTGCGGTGCTCATCCATAGTGGCACGACCGCCATAGCAAGCCATGCTTCGCAATCCGCATTTCAGGCTCTGCAACACCTCATGCGACTGCAAGGCAAGTTCTCTGCCAGGCACAATAACCAACATTTGTACATTGATGTCATCCCGATCCAACTGTTTCTGCAATGGCAGCATATATGCCAGAGTCTTACCCGTTCCAGTTGGCGAAAGTATCACCACATCCTTCTGCGATGACGTAATCTCCTTACCCACAGCCACCTGCATAGGGTTAAGACTCTTTATCCCAATCTTATCTAATATCTCGTTCATTCTATTCCTATTGTCTAAATGAAAAATGAAAAGTGAAAAATGAAAAATACAAGTTACCATTGCATGGTAGTGATTATACACGAAAATACTATATTGTATTTTTCACTTTCCATTTATAATATTTTACCATTCATTCCTAATGTTCTTTTATGGATTGCAATACTATCTACTCCCCTCCCTCTATGGGAGGGGCAAGGGGGTGGGTCTTTTACAACTCACTAAACTCCTTACCCATATTCAGGTTCAGATACACGTTATACAGCACAGGACGCCACTTCGCACGTTCCTTAGGCTCAAGTTCGCGGAACTTCTCCATATAAGGGCGGCACTTCCTGTATAATGTCTGAAGCTGTTTCTCGCGCTCCTTACGCTTATTCGACGGTCCCTTATCCAAACCCATCGTCTGGTTATAGTATGCCAGCGCATTGTTGTAATACACCTCCGCAACAGTATCATTCTCGGCTATAAGCCTGTCACCCAGAGCCACGCACTCGTCATATCTTGCAAGGTTCAGTAGCAACGTCTGCCTTATCACCTTCGTGCCATAGTCGGCAGTATCAGCGGCAAGAGCCTTCGTCGTAACGCCGAGAGCAGCCTCATAGTCGCTACGGTTACAATGGAAATCCACCAGTCGAGAGAAGAAATACCTGTTTCGTGGAAACGCATTCATGCCCTGCGTCAGAAGCTGCTCATAACGAGCCGAATCCTTCCGTTCATTATATATCTCGGCAAGATACTGCAAGGTCGGCTCAAGACGAGGACGATACCTCAACGCCTCCGATTCATATTTAAGAGCCATAGGGAAGTTCTCGCTCCTATAACCAGCTACGAGCATCACATAACTGGCATGTTGCCTGTACAGCGAATCAACCCTGAGCGCATTCTCCATCATAGGCCATTCAGGAGCCATGAGATACGTATCAACACATTGCACCGCATCCTGATACTTGCGGTGGTTGAGCAGAAAAACGCTGCCTGTGTATAGGTTGCCATACAACTGCGAGAGCAACTGCGCGTTATCCCTGCGGTACGAGTATTCCACCTTGCCCTTCTCATTAGGCAGAGCCTCTATACTGTCAAACCGCGCCGCAGCCTCGAAAATCTTTCGGGCGATGAGGAACAGTTGCGTAGTATCGTAAGCCTGATGAAGATACAGTTTCTCGTTACCCTGATTATATTGCATACGCAAAGCCTCGATGAGCGTAGCGTGCAAGCGTTTGTCGCGAATGTTCGCCGAATCAAGTAGCAGTTTTCTCATAGCCGCCTCCGTCTTGTCAAGGTTCTTGTTCTGCTTCAGATTGACCTTCGCATCGTCAAGCAGCTTCTTTACTTCCGCCTTGCGAAGCTTATCAGCCGCCTTAGCATCTACCGTCTGGGCAACAGCCGCATTATTCTGCACATAGATGCCCAAGACACACTGCACAGAAAAAAACAACAGTAATATAGATACAATCCTTCTCATCTTCAAGAACTTCTTCACTTTTATTCGAACACAGAGACGTAAAAACACAGAGTTTTTTCTTTGCGTCTCTTAGTCTTTGCGCTTGTCCTTTTATTCGAACGCAGAGACACAAAGACACAGAGTTTTTCTTTGCGCCTCTGCGTCTTTGCGTTTTAAAATATTCCGAGTGCACGAATGCGCACGATGTAAATAGTGCGTGTCAGCCCTTAAATGCAGGCGCACGTCTCTGATTTCCGAGTGCAAAGTTACACATTTTTTGTTGTTCTGCAAAAAAAACTGAACAAAATAGCGGTATCAACCCTAACTTCTTTCTCTATGTCACGGAAACCTTCAATGTAAATCCATGCCAGAACGATGAATTTATAAAAACTAGCAACAAGTTGCTTCGGTCATTAGCAAGTCCCATGTAAGTCCGTTGCAAATCCCATGCAAGTCCCATTGCCTGAAACGGATTTGAAGCGAATTAGAAGCGGAACTGAAGCGAAGGTAGAAGGCATAACTACATTAGAATCGTATTGCTCACTTTTACATTTAGACAAACAGAATTTTCACACTACTCGTCAACTCGTCACCCGTAGCGCTGTAACAATATGTGCATCAGAGAATTACACGGGTGATTCATTTCGATTCACTCGTCACCCACTCATCACCCTCACATGACATACTCATTTGATACAGAACAACTTGCAACGTTAATTCACTCGTCACCCTAAAAATGGGTGACGAGTGGTTGGAGGGTAAATTGCACGTATAATATTCACATTCTCAATAAGATACACGGATTATGTTGATGAGTTGGGTGACGAGTGGTATAGGGTAAATCAGCGTTGTAAGTAACAATATCACAACGACTTACAGCTTTATGGGTGACGAGTTTTTCAAAACTTTTTTATGGAAGTGAGCAATACGATTCTAACCTAAATAATTCATAGAGGCACAAAAAAAAAAGCGTTTTTTTCCAATTTTACATTTCGCCTTGTAAATAGGGTAAAAAGAAAAACGGAAAATTCTTGCAGATTAGGAAAATAATTGCTATCTTTGCAAGAAAATTGGAAAAAACTCATGACGGTATTGACGAAAAGATACGGTATATGAAGACATTTTCGAAATAAACTAAAACCATAATTAAAAATGAGACGAACCATTACCACGTTTATTCTCGTGCTTCTTGCTATCTGCGGATTTGCACAAGACAAAGCAAAAACTTCTATAGAACTATTTAATTCAAGTTGGAGAAACGAGCAGACAGGCGACTGGCAACTAAGTCTGTTTGGCGATTGTGCCATCTATGATAGTAAGGTGTGGAAATACGAGATTAAGAGCGAAAAACAAGTTGTGCTTGCCAATGAACAACAGAAGGTAAAAATATCAATCGGCAAGGACAAGGCAGGAAAGCGAGATTTCACTATTGACGGCACAAAGATGCTGTTGTCAAAGATTACCACGGAGGATCTTCCTGACTATCCAACGGCTGATTCTACGGCTTTCTCTACGGAAATAAAGCCGGGAGAGGCTACTATCATTGGCTATCTGAAGGATATTCCAGAGGAGTTTTCTTTTGGAAAGATATATCTGAAAGTCAGAGTGGCAGATTATATTGGGGCATATAAAAACGAATATAGTGTAGTTGTTGATAAGGATGGAATGTTCAAAATCACCGTCCCGTTGTTTGGCGTAAATATGGCGTATCTTTCTGCCGAGAATGGCAACCAGACGGCTATGTGGGCACCTATGGTGCTTGATGGTGGACATACATACTTCCTTCTGTGTGATTTCGGCGCAAATCAACTGTTTTTCATGGGAGAAGATGCCCGGTTGCAGAACGAGCTTCAAGGCAAATGGAATGTGATTGATTATGGCTTTGGACAACCCGAGACGAGAAATACGGCTCAGATGATATCCTATTTCAAGGAGAACCTAAAGTGGTATGATGATGTAAATGCAAAGTTGAAACAAACTATTGAGGCGCATCCTACGATAAGCAAACGTTATAGAGACTTTATGCACGTAGCTAATAGATATGCAATATGCAATCGTAATATGGATATATATCCAGGCTCCACAACAGGAAAACTACCCGAAATGATAGATGAGTGGATTAGCAAGGATGGATATCTTGACCCAACAATGCCGCTTACTCTCACGGAAAAATTAGGAACTTTTCAGACTATGAGGATGTATTATGAAGAGTCAAAAATAAGGCGTAGATATTATCTTACCTCTGAAGATTTACTTGCACGTGTTCAGGACGGACGATTGAAAATGAGTAATGAGGATATTGAAATCCTGAAATTATGGGTTGCGCGTTCAAAAGAGCTGAAAGCTTGCGATGAAATGGAAGATAAGGCAGAAAGACGTGCTATGCGTGAAACGATAGACGGCAAATACCCGATTAACGATCTTGTGAAATTCTGGAGACGCCCTGACATTGATTCTATCACAAATAATGATGCGCCATCTCGTTATAAAATGGAGAAAATGGCTCTTGACTCCCTATACAAAGACAAGAAATTGCACGATTTCGCCCTGTCGCTATGGTTAATGCGTAATATGAGAGTCGCAGAAGAGGGATTGCCAAAAGAACTCTTCAAATACATTCCTGAGGTCGGAGATTCGGTACTTGTGAATAAAATCTATGAGCGACACTATCGTCTTGCAAGTGCTGCCAAACAAGAATTTCCAGAGGTGGAGGCAAGTGTTCGATCTTCATCTGATGTTGAGGGCTTGACAGATGGCAAGGCTATTCTTGAGAAGATTCTTGAACCTTTCAAGGGAAAGTTTGTGCATATCGACTTCTGGGGTACATGGTGCGGTGGTTGTATGCAACAGATGCAGGCTACTCCTATGCTGAAATCTGAATTGAAGGATTATGATATGGTGTATCTTTATTTTGCCAACAAATCAAAGGATAATGTTTGGAAACGTAATATCAACGATCTAAATGTCTATGGCCAGAATAGCGTGCACTATAATCTGCCAAAGGCACAGGAAGATGCTTTGGAAGATTATCTTAAAATCATGGTTTTCCCATCATATTTCCTCGTAGATAAGCAAGGAAACGTTCACAATATGGGAAATGCGGTTATGGCAGATATTCCTGCATATAAAAAGAAAATTGAAGAGCTGAACGCACGTTAAAAAATATAATTCTTTGGTGGTTTGAAGGATTTTGTGTAACTTTGCACTCAAAAAGCCCCCTCCAGCCCCCCGAGGGGGGAGCTTTTTAGATACTAAATACTATCTACAAGCCCCTCCTCCTCGGGGGAGATGGAGGGGGGTCGATTTTTATGAATACATTAAAGCGTTTTTGGCCGGACGTATTGGTGGTGGTGCTCTTTGCAATCATCTCGTTCGCCTATTTCTTCCCTGCCGATACTGAGGGCAGGATTCTCTTCCGTCACGACTCTTCTGCGGGACGTGGCTTGGGACAAGAGACATCAGAGTATTATCAGAAGACTGGTGAGAAATCTCGTTGGACGGGTAGCGCGTTCTGCGGTATGCCTACCTATCAGAGTGCTCCGTCGTATGAGTCGGCAACGACTCTTGGTAACGTGATGGATGCCTATCACTTGTGGTTGCCAGAAAATGTGTGGTACGTGTTTGCGTATCTTCTCGGCTTCTACATTCTTCTGCGTGCATTCGACTTCCGTTGGTATCTTGCTTCGCTTGGTGCCGTGGTGTGGGCTTTCTCAAGCTATTTCTTCATCATCATAGCAGCGGGTCATATCTGGAAGGTTATGGCTCTTGCCTATCTGCCTCCTATGATTGCTGGCGTATTGCTGGCATATAAGGGTAAGTATCTCCAGGGATTGATAGTAACTGGCATTTTCTCTGCCTTTGAGGTGAATGCCAACCACGTGCAGATGACATATTACTATCTGTTCATCATCGCATTCCTCATCATCGGTTTCCTTTTTGATGCTATCCGTCAGAAGAAGTATGTACATTTTGTGAAGGCTACTGCCGTGTGCGCAATAGGTGCGGTACTGGGTATTGGAGCTAATATCTCGAACCTGTACCACACATGGGAGTATCAGAAGGAGAGTATGCGCGGTAAGAGTGAACTGGTTAAGGCTGATACCGGTAATCAGACATCTTCTGGCTTGGAGCGTGACTATATCACTCAATGGAGCTACGGCTTGAGCGAGACATGGACTCTGCTTGTGCCTAATACTAAGGGTGGTGCATCGGTGCCTCTGTATGAAAACGAGATTGCGCAGGAGAAGGCTAACCCGATGTACATCCAGATTTATCAGCAGTTGGGACAGTATTGGGGTACTCAGCCAGGTACAAGTGGACCTGTATATGTAGGTGCTTTTGTGCTTCTACTCTTCATCCTCGGACTATTCATAGTGAAAGGAAGCATAAAGTGGGCTATGCTTGCTGCTACCATCCTTTCTATATTGTTGTCATGGGGCAGAAACTTTATGCCGTTCACGGATTTCTTCATCGACTATGTGCCGATGTATGCCAAGTTCCGCACGGTGGCTTCAATCCTCGTGATTGCTGAGTTCACTATTCCGTTCCTTGCCATGCTTGCTCTGAAGAAATTTATCGAGGATCCAGAGTGCGTGAAGTGCAGGCGTTTCCCAAAGCTCAACTTCCTGTATCTCTCACTCGGTTTGACTGGTGGCATTGCTCTGCTATTTGCCTTGATGCCTACTCTGTTCTTTGACGAGTTTGTTAGTCCTTCAGAGATGAAAGCCTTGTCACAGTTCCCTGCTGATGAGTTGAATCCACTTCTTGGCAACCTCAAAGATATCCGCGTGGCAATCTTCCAATCAGACTGTTGGCGTAGCGTCTTCATCATCCTTATTGGCTTTGCTGCTCTCTTCGTATATAAGATGAAGAAGATGTCAGCAGGGGTGATGGTTGCAATCATCACGGTGCTCTGCCTTGTGGATATGTGGCAGGTGAACAAGCGTTATCTCAACGATGATATGTTTGTTAGCAACACCATCCGCACAGCTCCACAGGAGATGACTGAGACAGACAAACAGATTCTTGAGGACAAAGATCCTGATTATCGTGTACTCAACTTTGCGAGCAACACCTTTAACGAGAACGAGACTTCATACTTCCACAAGAGCATAGGTGGCTATCATGCTGCTAAGCTCCGTCGCTATCAGGAACTCGTGGAGAAGTATATCTCCCCAGAGATGCAGAAGGCTATGGGTGCTGTAGTTGAGGCTCAGGGCGATATGCAGAAGGTGAATGGCGATTCAGTATATCCTATTCTGAATATGCTCAATGCTAAGTATTTCATCATGCCGCTTCAGGGTGGTGCCACCACTCCTGTAATGAACCCACACGCTATGGGTGCAGCATGGATGGTTAGCGAGGTGAAGTATGTGGATAATGCCAATCAGGAACTTGATGCTATTGGTAGTGTCAACCTACATAATGTGGCTGTTGCTGATAAGCAATTCGAGAGCGTGCTTGGTAAGAGCGTGGCTCAGGATTCTACCTCAACGGTTAAGATTACGTCATACGCACCAAATGAGTTGAGATATGATGTAAACTCAAAGAATGGTGGAGTGGTGGTGTTCTCAGAGGTATATTACCCAGGATGGACTGCTACGGTTGATGGACAGCCAGTTGAGGTAGGTCGTGTGAACTATGTGCTTCGTGCTATCAATATTAAGGGCGGTAGTCATAAGGTGGTGCTTGAGTTCCGTCCAAAAACTATCGATACAACCGAGGCTATTGCCTATGGTAGTCTTGTGGTATTGGTTATAGCGATTGCCGTTTCACTCTTCCTTACCTATAGAAAGAAAAAAGAGAATAAAGAGTAAACGTATTTTTTATTCATAAATATACAAATAAAACGCTAAGTCGCGAAGTCGCAAAGTTTTATATACTCTGCGTCTTTGCGACTTTTCGTTTGGCTAAAAGAAGGTCTTTTAGCTGGTTAATAGTGCTTGTCGTAGGAAAAAAGTGCTCAAATATTTGTCTATCTCGCAGAAAATGAGTAATTTTGCACCCCGAAAAGAAAATACATATTTTTTTTATTATGCAGGATATAAGAAACATCGCCGTGATAGCGCACGTTGACCACGGTAAGACAACGTTGGTCGATAAGATGATGCTGGCCGGAAAGCTGTTCCGTGAGGGTCAGAACAACTCTGACCAGGTGCTTGACGCAAACGACCTTGAGAGAGAGCGTGGAATTACAATTCTTTCAAAGAACGTATCAATTAATTGGAAGGGAACAAAAATCAATATTCTTGACACACCAGGACACTCGGACTTCGGTGGCGAGGTAGAGCGTGTGTTGAATATGGCAGACGGTTGTCTGCTGCTCGTTGATGCCTTCGAGGGACCTATGCCACAGACAAGGTTCGTGCTCCAAAAGGCATTGCAGATGGGCTTGAAGCCTATCGTTGTTGTAAATAAGGTGGATAAGCCTAACTGCCGTCCAGAGGAAGTTTATGAGATGGTGTTTGACCTCATGTTCTCGCTCAATGCAACTGAGGATCAGCTCGACTTCCCTGTTGTCTATGGTTCTGCTAAGAACGGTTGGATGGCAGAGGACTATAACAATCCAACAGATAATATTGATTATCTCCTTGATAAGATCATAGAGGTGATCCCTGCTCCTGAGCACCTTGAGGGTACTCCTCAGATGCTTATTACATCACTCGACTACTCTAATTATACAGGTCGTATAGCCGTTGGTCGTGTTCACCGTGGTGAGCTGAAGGAAGGTCAGAACGTTACTATCGCACATCGTGACGGCACTTTCGAGAAGACAAAGATTAAGGAGCTTCACGTATTTGATGGTATGGGACACGCAAAGGTTGATAGCGTACAGAGCGGTGATATCTGTGCTATCATTGGTCTTGAGAAGTTCGAGATTGGTGATACTATCTGCGACTTTGAGAACCCAGAGCCAATGACACCTATCGCTATTGACGAGCCTACTATGTCAATGCTCTTCACTATCAACGATTCTCCATTCTTTGGTAAGGAAGGTAAGTTCGTTACCTCTCGTCATATCAACGACCGCTTGCAGAAGGAGCTAGAGAAGAACCTCGCCCTTCGTGTACAGCCATTCGAGGACTCTACTGATAAGTGGGTTGTCAGTGGTCGTGGTGTGCTTCATCTCTCTGTGCTTATCGAGACAATGCGTCGTGAGGGCTACGAACTTCAGGTAGGTCAGCCAACTGTTATCTATAAGGAGATTGACGGTGTGAAGTGTGAGCCTATCGAGGAACTCACAATCAACGTACCAGAGGATTTCTCAAGTAAGATGATTGATATGGTTACTCGCCGTAAGGGTGAGATGACATCAATGGAGAGTCAGGGTGGTCGTGTGAACATCGAGTTCGACATCCCTTCACGTGGTATCATGGGACTCCGTACCAACGTACTTACAGCTTCTCAGGGTGAGGCTATTATGGCACACCGCTTCAAGGAGTATCAGCCATTCAAGGGCGAGATAACCCGTCGTACAAATGGTAGTATGATTGCTCTTGAGACAGGTACAGCCTTCGCTTACTCTATTGATAAGCTTCAGGATCGTGGTAAGTTCTTCATCGATCCAGGTGAGGATGTATATGCAGGTCAGGTAGTTGGTGAGCACATTCACGAGATTGACCTCGTAATCAACGTGACTAAGGCAAAGCAGCTCACTAACGTACGTGCTTCTGGTACTGACGATAAGGCTCGCATCATCCCTCGTACAGTTCTCTCTCTTGAAGAGTGCCTTGAGTATATCAAGGAGGACGAGATGGTGGAGGTTACACCACAGTCAATGCGTATTCGCAAGATTATCCTTGATCATAACGAGAGGAAGAAGGCAAGTAAGGCATAGCCTAACCAAGCCTTTTCTCCCTTTAGGTCGAAGGGGCTACGACAAATCTCCCAAAGGGAAGGATGTTATTATAGTCTTTTCGATTATCGAAATTAATAAAAGATTGCCGCTCATAGATTTCCATAATGGATTTTCTATGAGCGGCAATACTATTAAACATCCTTCCCTTTGGGAGGGCTTGGTTAGGTTTCTAACACAACTTCACCTTCCTTATATCCTGTTCCTTATCGCAATAATGACAACGTACGGTACCAACGAGTTTATCTACTACTGTGAAGTAGGTCTTCATAGGCTCGTTGTTAGTGATGCACTTAGGATTGTTGCATTTCACGATACCGTGAAGCTCGTTAGGAATCTCAACGGTCTTCTTCTCTACCACCTCATAATCCTTGATGATGCTCAGCACCACCTTTGGAGCAACTACGGAGAGGCGAGACACTTCCTCGTCAGAGAAGAACTTGTCGGAAATCTTTATGATTCCCTTCTTGCCCACCTTCTCTGATGGGTAGTTGTAACCTATTGTTACTGGCTCTGTGAGCTTATGCAGCTCAAGGAGCGATGCCACCTGATAAGTCTTCTCAGATGGAATATGATCGATAACGGTGCCGTTCTCAATGGCGGCAACCAAGCGTTCTTTCTTGTTCATTTGCTATTCAATTATCGTCTTGTCATTCTTGATATCCTCCAACGTAATTCCGAGACAGTGGCAGAAGATAGCCTCACGAGCATAGAGACCGTTGCCAGCCTGCTGAATGTAGTATGCGTGTGGATCATCATCCACATCGTATGCAATCTCGTTCACACGAGGCAGAGGGTGAAGGATCTTCATGTTATCCTTGCAGAGCTTGAGCATATCACGATGAAGGATATACACGTTCTTCACACGCTCGTACTCCATAAGATCAGAGAAACGCTCCTTCTGTACGCGCGTCATATAAATAATGTCTGCGTCAGAGATAACCTGCTCGTTAAATTCTGTATGCTCCACATACTTGATGCCGTGGTGATGGCAATACATCTTATATTCCTGTGGCATAGCAAGCTCGTCAGGAGCTACGAAATGGAAGGTAGGATTGAAATGACGCATAGCCGTGATGAGCGAGTGAACGGTACGACCATACTTCAAATCTCCCACGAGATATATGTTCAAGTTATCCAGCGTGCCCTGTGTCTTATAGATTGAATACAGGTCGAGCAGACATTGTGAAGGGTGCATGTGAGCACCGTCGCCAGCATTTATGATAGGTATAGGAGCCACCTCGGAAGCATACTGTGCAGCTCCCTCAATATAGTGGCGCATAGCTATCACATCGGCATAGTTAGAAACCATGAGTATGGTGTCCTTCAATGTCTCGCCCTTTGTGGCACTCGTCACCTTGGCATCAGAGAAACCGATGACGCGAGCGCCCAGACGGTTGGCCGCTGTTTCAAATGAAAGACGTGTGCGTGTGGAAGGCTCGAAGAAAAGAGTTGCTACCACGCGACCTTTGAGTAGCTCTCTGTTAGGATGCTTCTCAAATTCCTGTGCCATACTTATCAGGTAGAGGATTTCCTCGCGAGATAAGTCGGCAATTGTGACAAAATTATGTTTTTCCATCTCCAAAACAGTCATTTTTGATTTTCGGATGCGAAGTTAATCATAATTTTTCAAAAATCGTGCTATTTTCCAAAGTTTTATTGTATTTTTGCATTCAAATTTCGAAATGAACATCGTAATTGGTAAATTGTAAATGAAATAATGCGCAAAAAAATAATTTACACGCTATGGATAGTGCTCGTTTTGGGAATCATCGCCACAGCACTTACCTTTACCGCCATCTGGAATGGATGGATAGGTTATATGCCTGACATGGAGGCTTTGCAGAACCCTATTGACAAATACGCCTCTCAGATTATTAGTGAAGACGGTAAGACACTCGGCACATGGAGCCGCAGCAGCGACAATCGTATTCAGACTCACTTCAAGGATATTTCTCCGCATGTCGTACAGGCTCTCATTGCTACTGAGGATGAGCGTTTCTACGAGCATTCAGGTATCGATTTCATCTCGCTCTCTCGTGCCATTGTGAAGCGCGGAATCTTTGGACAGGAGAGTGCTGGTGGTGGTAGTACCATCACTCAGCAGCTTGCCAAGCAGCTCTATACCGAAAAGGCGCACTCCACCCTTGAGCGCGTCATGCAGAAGCCGATAGAGTGGGTGATAGCCATCAAACTCGAACGTAACTTCACCAAGGAGGAAATCATAGCTATGTACCTCAACAAGTTCGACTTCCTCCACAATGCCGTAGGTATCCGTACTGCTGCCCATACATATTTCAGTAAGGGTACGCGCGACCTCTCCGTTACTGAGGCTGCCCTCCTTGTAGGACTTTGTAAGAACCCTTCATATTTCAATCCTGTACGTCACGAGGAGCGTTGTATGGAGCGTCGTAACGTCGTTCTCTCGCAGATGCGTAAGGAAGGTTATATCACCAATGAAGATTATGAGAAGTATTCCAAGGAACCTATAAAACTCAACTTCCAGCGTACAGACCATAAGGAAGGCTCTGCCACATATCTTCGCGAGTATCTTCGTCGCTATATGACCGCCACAAAGCCTATCCGCTCTGAGTATCAGTCTTGGCAAAAGGTGCAGTTCATAATTGATTCTATTGCCTGGGAACAGGATCCTCTTTATGGCTGGTGTAATAAGAACAAGAACAAGGACGGCAGAAACTACGACATCTACGAGGATGGCTTGAAGATCTACACAACCGTCAACTCTCGTATGCAGCAATATGCCGAGGATGCCGTCTATGCACATGTGGCCAAGTATCTGCAACCTGCCTTTGACAAGGAAAATAGTCGCAAAAAGAATGCCCCATTCTCTACCCAGCTTACGAAGAAGGAAATTGATAACATTCTCAACCGCTCTATTACCCAGAGTGACCGTTATCGTGGCATGAAGAAGGAAGGCTATTCTGACGAGGAAATCCGCAAGTCGTTCAACGTGCCTGTGGAGATGACAATATTCTCTTACAAGGGCGAGATTGATACAACAATGACGCCTCTCGATTCTATCCGCTACTATAAGTCATTCCTGCGCTCTGGCTTCATGAGTATGGATCCTAAGACTGGTCAGGTCAAGGCGTATGTGGGTGGATTGAACTATGCTCATTTCCAGTATGATATGGCTTCTGACGGTCGTCGTCAGGTAGGTTCTACCATGAAACCTCTGCTCTATTCCCTCGCTATGGAGAACGGTTTCTCTCCTTGTGATGAGGCTCCTAACTGGCAGCAGACATATATGGTGAACGGACAGCCTTGGACTCCTCGTAACTCAAACCAGAAGCGTGCGGGCGAGATGGTTACTCTCAAATGGGGATTGGCGCAGTCAAGCAACTGGGTAAGCGCATACCTTATGAGTCAGCTCGACCCACAGCAGTTTGTTGCTCTGCTTCGTCAATATGGCATCAACAACCCTGAGATAGTCCCTTCTATGGCTCTCTGTCTCGGACCTTGTGACATTACCGTATCAGAAATGGTAAGCGCATATACCGCCTTTGCCAACCGAGGCATACGTTGTGCTCCTATGCTCGTTACACGTATTGAGGATAATGAGGGTAATGTTGTAGCACGTTTTGAGCCTCGCGTAACTGAGGTTATCTCTGAAGAAAGCTCATATAAGATGCTTGCCCTTCTACAAGGTGTTATAGATGGCGGTACTGGCGGACGCTTGCGTTTCAAGTACGGCATCAAGGCTCAGATGGGTGGTAAGACAGGTACAACCAACCGCAACTCAGATGCGTGGTTCATGGCTGTTGCGCCAAATCTTGTGAGCGGTTGCTGGGTAGGTGGTGAGGATCGTGACATCCACTTCGACAATATGTTCTACGGACAGGGTGCCTCAATGGCTCTTCCTATCTACGCTTACTATATTCAAAAGGTATATAAGGACGAGACTCTTCCATATTCTGAGAAGGATACTTTTGATGTTCCTCACGGATATGACGCCTGTGCATCATCGGGAGGAAAAGAAGATACAGGTCCAAGCGTAGAGGATGTGTTTGAGTAAAAAAAAGAATGGCGTGATACTGCACAAAATCGGTATCACGCCATTTTTTTGAAAGTAAATTAACGTGAGTTCGAAGAAAAAAAAGGAAGCGGATTTATCTGAAATAAATCGCGAAAATATTACTGCGCCAGCTATCAGATAAATCAGAAAAATCCGTTTCCTTTATTATTATACGATAAAATTACACGGAAATCCGTTTCGTCGAAAATTCATCGAATTCACGTTAAATTATTCATTAAAACAATCAAAAGCAGGAATTTTTGCATATTTACTTAATACGCGTTTTACTTCTTTGAAAAATACAGGTAAATACTCCTTTGCACATTCGCTTTTCGCAGAATTAAGCAGAATTTGCTCATGTTGAGAAAGATTTGTATCGCATAGAGTTCTATGCAATTCATCTGCAATTATCTCGGCATATTTATTGGCAACGTCTTGATGCTTACTAAAATATTCCAAGGCATAATCTGTATTCTCGTTAACGTATTTGATACAATATTCTCCAAGAATATATGCAACAACTTCATCTGCTGTACTTACGATTTCATTCAAGACATAGAAGTGAAGCATTTTTTTGTTGCCTTCTGTTGAAGAACATAATGTGTCTATTATTGCTTCTAAAGTATCGTTGTGAGATATTTTCATCTCATGCAAATATAGTTTCATGATGTTTTTGTCAACATCAATCGACTTGATGATCTCGGATTTTGATTTTTCATCAAGGTCATCCCAGTATTGATATTCACCTGCGTTAGCGATACTGCTGCAAAATACTAAAACTAATCCTAATAGCAATTTTTTAATCTCTATTCTTGTCTTCATTGTTTAATTTTATTGTTGATTTACTTATTATATGCACCTTTAAACTAATCGTATGTTTTATTCCGTAAGTTTGGACATAACTCATTTTGAAGACAAAGGTAAACAAAAAATCTGATATCGCCAAGGATATAAGGGAAATGTTGTTGGGAGAATTCTCATGCACAAGAAACATCGAGAAAGCAAAACCTATTTAGGTTCGTTCTTCCTCCTATGTTAATACCATATAAATACAATAAAGATACCATTAAATTACCATATTTTATGGTATTATTATGGTATTATAATGGTAATATAATGGTATTATTATGGTATTATCATCGAGTTTACTTGGGAGGAACAGGGGAGGAGCATAGGAGAATTATAGGGGGAAGAACGAACCTAAAACATGAAAAATCCCCTTCTTTTAGCAATAAAGGTAAAATATCCAAAGTCTGAAAAAATGAAATTTTAGATCATAAAAAATTCCATTTAGTCAGTTGAAAATGTTATTTACGAAAAACCACTCTTAATAATCCTAAAAAAACGCGTCTAAGCCTTTGTTATGTCAAAAAAAAGTAGTATTTTTGTACCCGCAAAATTGATGCAAAACGCGTCAGAGGCTCTAAAAACCGCCAAAAACGCGATTTTGACGTTAATTTTATGTGTACATGGAGTACCAAGTATAAAAGGAGAACAAGACGATAGCCTTCTACCCTAAGAGATAACGATTAATGTTGTCGTATTGTACTCCTTGTAATTCTTTAAGAATAAAAGTGTAAAAACAAAAAAATAAATGACAGACGAAACACAGACTTTTGATCACGATAGAATTATCAAGATCAACATCGAGGAAGAGATGAAGTCTTCGTATATCGACTACTCTATGTCGGTTATCGTGGCACGTGCCCTTCCTGATGTCCGTGACGGATTCAAGCCGGTTCACCGTCGTATCCTCTATGGTATGCTCGGTATCGGCAATACAAGTACCAGCCCTTACAAGAAATGTGCCCGCGTGGTAGGTGAGGTGCTCGGTAAGTATCACCCACATGGTGACTCTTCTGTATATGGTGCCCTCGTGCGCTTGGCACAGGACTGGAACATGCGCTATACGCTCGTTGACGGTCAGGGTAACTTCGGTTC
>CACYXI010000043.1 GCA_902778265.1 uncultured Bacteroidales bacterium
AGTTGAAAATGCGCCGGTACCAATCTTAGTCACGGTATTCGGGATCACGGTAATGTTGAATCCCACAAGAAGTTCGTTTGCACCTGTGTTGATTAGGGCATTACAGTTGTCACGACTATCAAAAAACTTGTTGTCCTTATCCACCACAAATGAAGTAAGATTGCTACACCCCACAAAGGCTTGCGATCCAACGGAACCAACCGAGGCTGGGATGGTAAGGGATGTAAGACCAGAGCAATCAATGAAGGCCTGCAGCCCTATGCTCACAACGGTATTTGGGATGGTTACGGAGGTCAGTTCGGAGTTTCCCCTAAATGTACTGTTAGAGATTGAAGTCACCTTGTATGTCACGCCACCATAGGTAACACTCTCAGGGATATTCACCGCTCCTTTATATGGCACGGCCTGCCCCTGGATATATTTTGCCACAACCATCGCCTCTTTCTTATCTTTATCAAACTGATAGGTTATGCCATTGACTTCCTGAGCGGAAGAACATACAGACACAACAAGTGCCGCAACGAGCACCATGAACTTATTTATATTCATAGACTTTGTTTTTTATAAATTGCAAGTTTGAGGAGTATAAGGAGTACAAGGAGTAACGCTCCCTAAGGTCGCTTAAGGAGTACAAGACGATAGTTTTTTTCGTTGAAGGTTGAAGTGACGAGTGGGATAGTTGATGGATGAAGGGTGTGGATTTAATAGCATCAAACCTTTATTCCTTATTCTTTCCAACTTTATTCCATATTCTATCAAACCTTATTCCGTATATAAGACATTCGTCTTGTACTACTTATTACTCCTTAATTACCCATTACAAATCATCAATAGATCACCTTCTTACCATTAACGATATACACATTGCCCTTGATTGGATTTTCCACACGACGACCTTCGAGGCTGAAGGTGACAGTAGGCTGTGGCTGACTGAACGTTAGAGTACTGATACCTGTCATGGCAGGCACTGAGGCATCATCGATTATGGTACAGTTCTTAAACCGATTCATCACTAAGAACTGGAGGAGTGGCAGAGAGGAAAGTAATTGATTGGAGGTTTACACAGTCTTCGAATGCCAGGCGTCCAATAGAGGTGACAGTAGCAGGAATTACAATCTCGGTGAGAGAAGAACAGGTGCTGAAAGCACTTTTACCAATAGACTCTAAATTCTTTGGAAGAGTAATAGAGGTAAGATTTTCACATCCCTGAAAAGAATAGTCTTCAATCTCTGTTATGCCATCTGGAATATTGACGGACGTTAGATTTGTACACCACATGAAAACACGCTCTCGCATCTGCTGCAAAGACTCTGGAAGCTTGATGGAATTTAGCCCCTTACAAAACTCGAAAGCATCTCGCCCGATACTGGTTACGGTGTTAGGAATTTCAAGTGAGGATACATCCGCACCCGAAAATGCCAAGCCTCCAATACGAGTTATGCCATAAGGAATCTTCGTATTTTTACAACCAGCAACAAGTTCATTAGTAGCAGTATGTATTACGGCATTACAGTTCTCTCTGCTGTCATACACCTTGTTGTCCTTATCTACTGTGATATAAGTAAGATTAGTGCAATTCATAGTAATCCCTTCACCAATATCGGTCACAGTAGAAGGAATGGAGATCGAAGTAAGTTCGGCACTATAAATAAAGGCAACTCCATTAATCTTCGTCACCGTATAAGTGACATCGCCATTCTTCACAGTCTTAGGGATAGTCACATCGCCAGAATAGGTGCCAAGCCATACGCCCGCCGCAACATTACAGGTAACCTCCGCCTCCTTACTATTGTCGTCAAGATTGTAATAGATACCCTCGATCAAAGTCTGGGCATAAGTACTTACCGATGCCATTAATGCTGCTGAGAGCATCATCAGCCTACCGCATAGTTTTTGTCTTTGTTTCATCATTACGAAATCAGTTTTAGTTAAAACCGTTTTTTTGATGGAAGATGGAATGATGAAGGGGTGATGGTTATAATTGCTATCATACCTTAATATCATATTCGTCTTTACCTATTTTCCTATTTTTCGAGTAACGTGCGATATGATTGTCCGCAATTACGTGACAGACGGGCTGAAAGCCCAAAAGCACATAGCATAGTGCAACGCCCTATGTACAAAGCAGTTACTATATTCGCCCTGTAAGGGCAAAAGCCCTAAAAAACAAATGCTTTTGCCCCTTGACTTTCCCTTTGGCCGCCGACATCTTCGAGGTTCAGGGCGAAATTACTAACCTTCATCTACCTAGGGCGATGCCCTAGGCTATGAGCTTTTGCCCATTCGGGGCGCTATCGGCTGATTGCGGATAATCATTACGTGCAATTTACATATTATCCGCTCAACACATAGGGATGCTTGTCAGAGCAAGGACATCGTACTTCCTCGCATGAAGGCAAAAATGCGTGTCTGTTTTTTCAAAGGTTGGCGCACGGTCTTCGATTTGTCGAGTGCAAAAGTAATCGATTTCTTTGATATTACAAAATTTTTACACAAAAAATTAAATGAAAAGTGAAAAATGAAAAATGCGATTTGCAATTACAAAGTACTAATTACAAATTACCTATTTAGCTTTTATCGCTCAATCTCTTTCGACGAAAAGAGTATTTAGGTAATTCGTAATTAGTACTTAGTAATTTGTAATTTACAACTGCTTATTTCACAACGTATTTCTTTCCGTTGATGATATTCACTCCTTTAGAAGCCTTATCCAGTCGCTTGCCGTTAAGTGCGTAGCGAGAAGAGGTTAGTGGGGAGAGTTCTGAGTTTAGTGGGGCGATGCCAGTTGTCACGTCATTGATATTAGAGAAGGTATTCCAGATCGGTGACTTCCTATAAGCCTCCGCACTTTCCTCTGGCACAACCAACTTATCGAAGACGCTGAACGTACCGGAATAGATAGTCTGAGGCACAGTAGCGTTGTTCTCCACCAACGTGAGATCCTTACAACCATCAAATGCCCTTGCCTCAATATTCCATACAGATGCAGGGATGGTTATTGATTTCAATCCGCAATAACGGAAAGCATACTCACCAATACTCGTAAGGGATGAAGGAAGCACAATAGATGTCAAAGCACCGCAGTTAGCGAAAGTGTTAGCCTCTATCTCATCCAATCCCTCAGGGAGAGTGATAGAAGCAAGACTTGAACAGCCAGAGAAAGCCTCCTTGCCTATTCTCGTTACGGAATTAGGTATTACGATTGTCTGGAGTCCTGTGCATGAAGAAAAGGCAGCTTTTGCAATCTTCGTAACGCCATCAGGAATCACGGTTTTGTCAGAACCAATGACAAGCGTGTTTGTAGCCGTCTCGATAACGGCATTACAGTCGTTCCTACAATCATAGAACTTATTATCCTTATCTACGGTAACAGAGGTAAGACCAGAATAGGCGAAAGCCATATCACCGATTTTAGCTACGGATGCCGGGATGTGCAGCGATTTCAGATTAGTACAATACGAGAAAGCATTATCCGCAATTTCAGTCACGGTATTCGGAATAGTAACCGAGGTCAGATTTTCACAAGCATTGAAAGCTGACGACTTGATACCAGTCACCTTATATGTCACTCCGCCATAGGTCACGGTTTCAGGGATAACCACGTCACCAGAGTAGAAAGATCTGCTTTCCTTGGCTAAATCAAACTCGTATGATACCGATGCATTCTTGTTCTCCGAATTGAGAAGATAGTAAATATCACCTATCTTAGTTTCTGCATACGATGCTGCTGACATTACCAATGTCATAGCGAGCATCATCATTCCATGTATCTTATTCATAATTATTTGTTGAAGGGTGAAGGAGTAAGGATGAAGGATGAGGGAGTAAGGATTAAGGTTGAAGGATGAGAGTTTATTACTATCAAGCCCTATTCCTTATTCCCATTTACCTTATTCCCATTTACCTTATTCCCTATTCCTTATTTCAATATAATTTTCTTGCCATTAACGATATTTACGCCCTTACGAGGAACAGAGAAACGCTTACCGTTCAAAGTGAAGATTTTTGAGTTTAGTGAAGAGAGATTAGAGTTTAGTGTGGCGATTCCAGTTGTCTCGGCATTTTCTGTCACCTTCACGTCATCTATTATCGTAAAACTACTAAAGCCAGCAATACTCTCGTATGCAGCCTTATATCCTTCTGGAACATGTATCTCAACATTCTTATTGAATATAGCAGAGGAAATATCAGGTGGAGTTGTTGACTTAAATGTTACCTTTTCAAGACTCATACAGTCCAGGAACGCATCATTGCCAATTTTCGTAACAGAAGCAGGGATGGTAATCTCACGAATATTCAAGCATGACTTGAATGCCCCCGTTCCAATTATCTTCAAGTTTTCAGGCAAGACAAGTCCCCATATCGAACCACACTCAGAGAAAGCATAGTCATCGATTTTCTGCAATGTAGAAGGCAACTCCACAGTACTGAGACCAGAATCCCAACTGAAAGCATTCTGACCTATCACAGTTACCGACTCTGGAATCTTCACAGAAGTCAGATTTGTACATCCGTTAAAGGCGCCACTGCCTATGCTCGTAACCGAATTAGGAATATTGACACTTGACAGATCCTGTCCCTTAAACGCATCTATTCCAATTCTTGTCACCGTACTTGGAATGCTTGTATTCTTGCAACCGACAATAAGCTCATTGGTCGCGGTATGAATGATTGCATTACAGTTGTTTCGGCTATCATATACGGTATTAGCCGGGTCAACAGTAATAGTCGTAAGCCCGCTACAATCCACAAAAGCACTACCGTCAATAGTCTCTACCGAAGCAGGAATATTGAGAACCTTGAGAGCCTTACATGATGTGTATTTGTAAATCATTTTATATCAATCACTTGTACTTTAAATGATAGAAAAGTGATTACGTAGAATCAATAGATTGGGAAAATACGATTATTTAACATTTTTAACTTTTGTTACATAACTTTTGTCCTCTCTTGGGGGCTACTTGCCCCCAAACTCCTCAGTGTTTTTCTGGTATTAGTTTTGGCTTTGCCTATACCTGAAAATTGCACTTATATATTGAACTTGCGAGAAAGTTTTTTTCCGTGTAGCACGGATATCATTATATTTAGGTAGTATGTTTTTAAAGGATGAATGAAGGTTTTATTGTCTTAGTAATCATAGGATTAGAAGAACATAAATATTTAATATTTATATGCGTGGTTTATAGAAAAATGGAAATTTGGAAGAATGGGCGTTTTGTGCGTTTTTGAAAGAAAATGAGCCGAAAAATTTTACTTTGTTTTGGGTATTGCCAGTATTTGCAGAAATATCTACCTTTGCACCCGAAAATAGTGCATAGTGCATAATTCATAGTTCATAGTTAATGTGCGCCAGCCAACTATACAACATGAACTGTCTAAGTTTGCACTCGAAAAAAAGATGATGATGGATAAATTACAGGATATTTTAGAAAGGGCAGCTATACAAGCTCCGGATAAGGGCTTTATAGTTGTGAATAATAGTCAGAAAGATATTTTCGTTTCTTATTCTGAACTTTTGGATAAGGCTAATAGAATTGCTTATATCTTGAAGCATTACTATCAGGTATCAATGGGGGATGAAGTGATGATTTCGGTAGAGAAATCTGAAGACTTTATATTCCTTTTCTGGGGAAGTGTATTGGCTGGGGGTATTCCAGTTCTGATGCCTTCGGTTCAGGCAAGCAACAAGCGTTCGATTGCCTATGAACGATTCAAGAATGCCATAGAGATTCTGCATAAAGTGACGGTCGTTACAAGTGATGCTAACATTATCGAAGATTTACGCTCTTCCAATCAGAAGTGCATATTATTTGACGATATCATCCGACAATCTGAATTGCTGAATGATTATAGCTTGCAAGCAGCAAAGCCAGAAAGCGATGGAATGTGCGTGATACAGTTCTCTTCTGGAAGTACGGGAACCCCAAAAGGCGTTATGCTCAGTTTCAAGGGTATTCTGGCAAACATAAAGATAACGACCATTGCCGATCAAATAACCGAAAATGATACGCTGATACATTGGATGCCCTATTTCCACGATTTCGGGTTGTTCGGAAATCATCTGGTATCGATGTATAACCTGATAACGGAAATAAAGATTGAGCCGTATTTCTTCTTGCGTGATCCATTGGTGCTGCTTAGAAAGATAGCTGAGTATCATGTTAGTGTCTGCGGTGGTGCCACTCCTTCTGGACTGGAGTATCTGGTACAGAGACTTGATAAGGCTTCTGATGAATTAAAGGGAATGGATTTCTCTTATGTCAAGACTCTTTCGATCGGGGCAGAGATGGTTCCTGCAAGGCTCTATGACAATCTGGCTCCGCTCTTCCAACTTGGATTTGACCGAAAAGCCTATCAGCCTGGTTACGGAATGGCTGAAAATACTCTTACCGTTACATCTTGTTTGCCTGGCGAAGGGCATCGCACCATCAAACTTGACAGGGAATCGTTCTATGAAGGCGAAATCCGACTTTCGGATGGCAGCAGCGACTATTGCGAGTTTGTGAGTGCGGGCAGACCTATGCCCGACATGCAGGTTCGCATCGTTGGCGATGGAAAGATTAAGGGGATCATGGATCTGGGCGAGATTCAGATCAAGGGTCCTTGCCTGATGTTGGGTTATTACGATAACAAGCAGGCTACGGATGAGGTGCTGACCGACGGTTGGCTGAGTACTGGCGACTTGGGATTCTTTGACAACGACGGCATTCTCTATCTTGTTGGGCGCAAGAAGGAAACCATCATTGTCAATGGTCAGAACTACTACCCATTCGATCTGGAGAACTGCGTGCTTGAGAAATTCTCTCAGCAGATTGACAAATCGGTGTTCACGTCCTACTATTCCACAACGAAAAACCAAGAAATCGTGCTGCATTTCTTCGTGCCAACTATCAGAATGACGGATGAACAACTCATTAGACTGGTGGATGCCTGCAACGGCTACTTAGCCGATAAGGTAGGCTTTGCCCCCGAATACTCCATACGAATAAGGAAAGGAGATATACAGCGCACGTCGAGTTCCAAGATCAAGCGCAGGGCAATGGCATATAGCTTTGAACAAGGAAAATATGACAAATGTATAGTAACAACAGATAAAAAGCATAGTATGATGGATAATATGAAAATACTCCGAAACATCTGGTCGGAGGCATTGAAGACGGACAATCTCTCTCCGCAGGATAATTTCTTCTCCCTGGGTGGCGATTCCATACGCAGTATGATGGCTGTGTCGAAGATAGAGCAGCAGTTTAACGTCAAGCTGGAGAACAGTTTCTTCTACAAGCATCCCACATTGGCTTCACAGCGAGAGTATCTGGACGAATACCTGTCGAAGAAGAATGAGTCTCCTCTCAACGAGTATGAACTACTTGTACGTGAGTTTGTGAGTGAGGAAATTGGAGTACCTATGGAGGATCTCCAGTTCACAGACAACATCATGAGTAATGCCGACTCCTTTGCTACTATCTTCAAGATGATGCAGCGCCTCACGGAGGTGTTCAACCGTGTAACCCTTGATGATATCAAGGAAAAGACTTGCATAAGAGACATCGCTCAGGTCATCCGCCAACGCTATGCCACCCCTGACGGCAAACTGTTCCCTCTAATGGACTTTCAGGAAACGCTCTTCTATCATAGCAAGAGCTTCGTCCGCAACGAGCCAACAGGACTCAGTTGCTACATCATCAGCCGTTCACATCTCGACGGGGATTTCCGCATCGACTGTTGGAACAAAACACTCAATCACGTCATCAAGTGCCATCCGCTGCTCCATTCCGTTCTTTCCGAGGAATCAGACAAACCAGAGATGATAACCCTCCCCGCATATCCAGAGTTCCGCAGCACCTATGAGGATATCAGTTCGATGACAGGCGAGGAGCAAGAGGCATACCTCTTGCAGAAGGACAAGGAGAGTCACGACTACCGATTCGACCTCACCAAGTACCCCCTGTTCTATTGCAACATCTACAAGACTGCCCCCAACCATCATGAGCTAATCATAAACATCGACCATCAGGTAGTAGATGGATATAGCTTCTTCCAGTTTATAAAGGAACTTACCACCACCTACGACCAGATAGCAGCGGGCGAACCCATCACGCTAACACCCAACACCCAACACCCAATGACCTTCTCCGACTATGTATTCGTTGAAGGTTTCCGCCGACAGACACGCCGCTACAAGAAGATGATGGACTTTGCCCTCAAGGTGTTCAAGGATCTGCCAGAGAAGATATCCATACCAATGAAGTGCCAGCCATCACTCATCGGTGAGGTACATTTCAACACCATGCATACCGAGATGGATGCCACTCTTATGAACAAGGTGCTGGCTATGGGTGCCCACATCGCAGGTGTAAGTCTCAACTCATTGCTCATGGCGTGTTATTTCAAGCTGATGAACCTATGGTCAGGTCAGAACGACCTTATCATCAATATGCCGGTATTCAACCGCGAACAGCATCTGCCAAGTGCGAAGAGCGTATTGGGTAGTTTCCTCGACATCTTCCCTGTGCGCATTCAGACCACACCGCAGGAACCAATCATATCCATAGCACGCAAGATAGAGCAGTTTGTCCGCACCATGCTCGAATATCCAATCTCTTCAATCGAGCTATCCAGACGTATAGCCGAGCAGGAAGGCTTGAGGCAAGGCTCGCTCAGTGCTATCATTTTCAGCAACAGCATTAACATGCTGCCAAAAGGCATCAGCCGTTCATCTCGCAATCTGGTTATCGGTGCGCCCAAGGTGCAGACAGGAGCACCAGGCACATATATTGACCTCGTGATGTACACATGGGAAGACCAATGGCGTTTCGACTGGAACTATGTCCGCGAACTGTTCGATGAAACCTTCATCCGTCAGCTCTCAGGGCAGCTAACCTCTATCCTCACGCAGTTGACTGATGAAGCCGATGGTCTGCCACACGAGCAGCGAGCTTGCAACGCAATACTACCGCAAGAATATCTCCAACTGCTCCGCGAGGTAAACCTGACGGAACACGCCTACCCAGTCACTACGATACACGAACAGATAAGAGCCACCGTGGCGCAATATCCAGATCGTGAAGCTGTTTCCTGTCAGGATGTATCACTCACCTATCAGGAGTATTGGAAGAAGTCGAACCAGATGGCACACTTCCTCCGCACGCTTGGCGTAGAGCGAGGCTCAAAGGTCGTGCTCCTGCTTAGTCGCACCATCGACATGCCGATAGTGCAGCTTGCCATACTCCTTGCAGGAGGCACATACGTACCTATCGACCCATCATATCCATCCGACCGAATACGCTATATGGTGGATGACTGCGGTGCAGAGGTTCTCATCACTCAGACTACACATGCTGACACCATCAATGCATCCTATTCATCCCGAATCAAGCATTGTGTTCTGCTTGATGGTGATGCTATTGGTCTGCCACAAAGCTACATCGTACACCACAGGCATGAGATAGAAAATCAGTCAACGGAGGATATCCAGTTGTGCAACACTCCCGACGATCTTATCTATATGATCTATACCTCTGGCTCAACGGGACAACCCAAGGGAACGATGCTGAGACATAGGAATGTATCTAATTTCCTGAACTATGAGAAAGAAGCATTTGGCGTTAGCTGCGAAAACAGATTTGCGCTGATAACATCCTACTCATTCGATATGACAGTAACCTCAAGTTGGCTACCATTCATTACAGGAGCCTCCCTGCATATCCTCTCAGATAGCGACACAAAGGATGTGGAGAAACTGCTGCACTTCATTGACGCGAAGCGAGTGAACTTCCTCAACGTAACGCCATCCCACTTCTCCATGCTTGTCAACACCTTGGCATTCCTGGAGCACCCTGTCAGTCTCTCTCCTGAAATGACGATAATGCTTGGAGCAGAACTTATCAATGTATCTGACATAAACAGATGGCTCGACACTTATCCGCACCATCGTTTCATAAACGAATATGGTCCAACGGAAACCACCGTGGCATCCACCTTCTATCCCATACCTATTGCAGAAGATGGTAAATGCCATTTGGATATAGTTCCGATAGGAAAGCCTATCTACAACACACAGGTATATGTGTTGAACGACAATCAGCAGTTAGCCCTGCCCGAAGTGCCAGGCATCCTCCACATCGGTGGAGCTGGCGTATCGTGCGGATATCTCAACAAGGAAGAGAAGACCAAGGCGGTATTTATCCCTAACCCTGTCTCCGACACCCAAGACATAGTGTATAACACTGGCGACGTGGTCAAGATGACCATGACGGGCGATATCGTATTTGTCGGTCGCAAGGACTTTCAGGTCAATGTGCGAGGCTACCGAATAGAGCTTGGCGATATAGAGAATGCGCTGCTACAAGTACCAGGCATAACAGAATCGTGTGCAGAAATACAGTATGATGCCAACCGTCAGCCTACCGTAGTAGCATTCTATGTGTCAGCCGATGGCAATGACATCGACTTTAAGGACATAACGTCGGTTTTGCAAACAAAGATACCACACTATATGTTGCCGTCGGCAATGGCGAGAATAGACCAGATACCAATTTCTGCCAATGGCAAAACCGACAAGAAGCAACTGCCAAACATAGCCAGTCAGAAGCAGAACATCGCCAATCGTGACATCGTTGCACCGCGAACCCCACAGGAGCGGCAACTGGTCGAGATATGGAAGGAAGTACTCGGATTGCCAGAAGTGAGTATTATGGATAACTTTTGGGAGATAGGTGGTGACTCCATTCATTCCGTCAGGCTCATAAAGGAGATGAAGGAAGCAGGACTGAAAGGTATAAAACTAAAGGATTTGTTTGAGCATCCTACTATAGTCGAGCTACTTGCGCAGGAAGCAGAAGCAGAGACACCGATGGAGAATATAATCTGTATGCGTAAGGTGGAAAGCCCACTTGCCAACCTTATATGCCTGCCCTATGCGGCAGGAACCCCTGGAATGTACAGCACATTGGCAGGAGATGTTACGGATAACATCAATATGTACACCGTGCAATATCCAGGGCATGGTGATGGACGCGAGTTGAAGGCAACTGTTGAGGAGGTAGGAGAACTGCTTATCAATGAATTGCAATCACTCGACCGTACAGTGCCATTGTATATCATGGGTTACTCATACAGTTGCTATATAGCGTATGATTTATGCAAGCGATTGGAGGCGGAGCGAATCCCTGTACATGGAATCATCATGATAGGCGGAACACCTCCAACGTTACGCGATGATCTGATGACGTTCTTCTCTGGAACTGATAAGCAACTATTGGACTATTCACACGCCAAGGATTTGTTGAATGAAGAGCTGATAGCCACATTGTCGGAAGAAGAGAAGCATGAATACCTGCATGAGTTAAGAATGAACACGGTTGCGATGGTAAACTATAAGTTCCTCGATTATAAATTAAATACGCCGTTGTGCACCATTGTAGGAAAGGAGGACGAACCGACGATACGAGAAAACCAGCATTTATGGAATAATTATTTCCATAAGGTGTCATTCTTTGAATTGCCTGGTGGACATGTGTTAATCACCAAGTATCACGAACAGTTGGCACAGCTCCTCATGGAGGTAATAAGTTAAGAGTGAAAAGTTCAGGATATTCATGTCGTATAAAAATTTAAGGATAATGTTAATAATCATGGGAATATGTTTTATTCCCATGATATCACTGGCACAAGCAGTTCTTTCGGGCAAGGTTATAGATAAAAAGACAAAAGAACCTATCGTTGGAGCTTCTGTCTTTATACGGAAACATCAGATTGGGAACAATACGGATGCAGAAGGATTGTATCAAATCAAACTCCCGAAGAAAGATGTGTACCTTGTAGAGGTGTCTTATTTAGGATACAAAACAATTAAACAGAATGTTTCCGTAGATTCTGATCTCAACAAGACATTCTACATGGAAAAGAGCACTAAGGTGCTGAATGAGGTCGTAGTAAAGGCTTCCTCGCATCTTGCGGAGATTAACCAGATTCGCAAGAGTCCTATGGCTGTAACCGTTGTTGATGGAGCAAAACTGAGAGGACGATCAAGCGGAATTGAGGAAGTGCTAAACCGTACCTCTGGTTTGAAAGTAAGAAAGTCGGGTGGATTGGGAAGCGCATCTCGTATTTCCGTTCATGGACTGGAAGGAAAGAGAGTGGCAGTCTATATAAACGGATTCCCATTGAATAGCCCTGACGGTTCGTTCGATATTAATGATATGCCGATAGACATAATAAAGTACATTGAGGTGTATAAGGGTATTGTGCCGGCAGAATATGGTAGTGACGGACTTGGAGGTGCTATCAACATCGTGACCAGAGAAGACGATTGCGATATGGTGGGATTTACGCAGGAACTGGCATCCTTTGGCACATCAAAGACCTTGGTAAGTGGTCAGAAACTTTTCACCAAGCCTGGAATCCTGTTTAATCTGGCATACTTTAGGAATAAGTCGGATAATGACTATACTATGACATGGCCTGTGTTTGAAACAAACCTTCCCGCCTCTGCCTATCAGTCGGTCAGGCGACACAACGATTATTACAGTTCGAATTTCTATCATGTAGGCTTGCAGTTCACCAAGCTCTATTTTGACAAACTGGAGTTTGAGTGTGGTATCTATGACAACAAGAAAGGCATTCAGTCGTTAAGCTTTGATTCGCAGAATGCCCACACTCATGGAACTAACATTATGCCTACCTTTACTCTGGAGAAGAAAGATTTCCTATTGAAAGGCTTGGAACTGAAATCATCGTTGGTAATGCCAATCATCAATATGCACATGGTAGATACTACGAGATACCGTAAGCAATGGGATGGAACGATTTCGCAAGCTATGGGAGAGACGGAGGAAAATCTCTATAATAATTCGGACGACCATCAGTTTGAGTTGAGAGATAAGATAAACCTAAAATATGAGATAGGCAGGCATACTTTTAACATTAACAATCAACTGGTTTATTCTGACTATAAGCCAAAGGATGACTATATGAAAAGTTACCTCGGATTTGACCCAAGTTCGTTTCCAAGTAAGATGACAGGAAACACGTTAGGTCTCACTCATGTCTATATGACCTCGGATAACCGTTTACAGAACTCATTAATGCTGAGTCTGTATTATCTGAATTCAAGGATCTATAGAACAAGTGATAAGATGACGGAGGATACTCCTGGCGGTAAGATAGAGCCACAGGTAACGAAAGTCAATAATTTCTATTACGGATTCAGCGAGGGCATAAGCTATGAGTTCTTGCGAGGCATAAGAGGAAAACTGTCGTTCTCGCATAATGTCCGCATTCCTGACGCAAGCGAGCTGTTTGGTGATGGCATCAGCATTAAGCCTTCCGTCAATTTGCTTCCGGAAATTGGTAATAACCTCAATATAGGCGTGATTGTTGACAAGGAAAACATTCTGGGAATGTCGCGCGTGCAGTTAGAGTCCAATTTCTACTATATGTATATAAAGGATATGATAAGACTATTCCCTGCGGGACTTCAGTCTATCTACACCAATTTAGGTAAGACCAGCATTATAGGATTCGATGCAGATCTGAAGGTGGATGTGACGCCTTGCATATACTCGTATTTCAATATTACGCTGCAAGATATTCGTGACCGCATGAAATGGACATCAAATGACAATACGATAGAGAATCCTACCTACAAGAAGAATGTTCCTAACATTCCTGATTTCTATTTCAATTATGGCATAGAATACCATACGGAGGGATTATTTTGGAAGTCTGAATTGTCAAGAGTCTATCTCGATGCGTCATACGTCGGTGAGTTTGATTGGAGTTGGCAAATGAGTTCCTTGCCTGAGCAGAGGAAGAAGTGGATTATTCCAAGTAGCCATATCTTTACCGTCGGACTTCAGCAGTCATTCTGGCATAACAACATATCGTTGGGATGCGAGGTAGAGAACCTTTTTGATAAAGAAAACTACATGGAATATAAGAAACCGTTACAGGGCCGTACCTTTAAGGCAAAGCTACGCTTCAACCTGTTCCGTGATAAGGTTTCGGGTGGAGCAATGAGCCTTTAGAGATTAAAAGATTAAGAGATTAAGAAATTAAGGGATTAAGATATTACATTTCAATTTAATTATGAAAAAGAAAAAGTTTTATTTATTTGCGACAATGATGTTGCTTTCATCATTCTGCATTTCTTGCGGAAATGATGAAGATGATCCAAGTCCTGCACCAGTTGCAGATGGTTATGAATTCGTTCATAGCGTGAATGTTGGCGAGAACACTTACATCAGTCTGTTTAAGGACATGAATGTGGGTGAAGTAGGTACGGACAATTCCCAGATTCACGCAGAAGGTGCGTTTACCTATGTCTATAACGGCAAGGTCTTCGTTACTGACACGGAGCATCTGTATAAGTATGCCGTCAGCAATGGGAAACTCGTTCAGGAAAGCTCTACGTTACTGTTCCCTACTGGAGCACAGGCGGCATTCCTCACGTTTATGTCTGATACAAAGGCATACGTTTCATGCTTAGGACTGGGTAAAATCTGGATTATTAATCCATCAACCATGACGAAGACGGGTGAGATTGACTTGGCAGACTATGCAATAGGTAAGGAGGAAGGGGATAACAACCCAGAGCCGGGCGCATCGGTGATAAGAGACGGAGTGTTGTATGTGGCATTGACTCAGTTGAAGTCGGCATATTATCCAAATCAAGGTGCTCATGTATTGCTGATAGATACCAAGACTGACACCCCTATCAAGATGATTACTGATAGCAGGGCAACAATGGTTTCGTGCACCACTCCAAGTGGTGATCCGTTTGTTGATGAGAAGGGCGACATCTATTTCTATAGCGTTGCTATGTTCGGCTATGTGCCTGGTTTGACTGAAGGTTTCCTGCGTATCAAGAAAGGCGAACAGGAGTTTGACAAGACATACTATTTCCCTATTGCCGATAAGGAACTGGCGGGAGTAAAAGGAAACAAGGCCAACTACATTTACAATAAAGTGTATGCTGGCAAGGGCAAGGTTTATGCCTACCTGAATATTCCAGGAGCTATGGGCAATCCACCAGATTATGTGAATGACAAATCAATGCAGGCATTTGAGATAGATGTCTATAACAAGACCTTGAAGAAGTTAGATGTAGAAAGCACTACGGGTTGGGCTACTTCTATCTGTAAATATGGTGATGACATTGTTCTTGGTATGGCAACTTCTCTGGGAACAGGCTACTACGTCTATCATACTAAGGACGGAAGCGTTGACAATATGAAGGTAAAGACTGTCGGCGCACCGTATATGATTAGTTATTTGAAATAAGAAAGTTATAAATGAAAAGTGAAAAATGAAAAATACGAATTTGTATTTTAACGCCAATTCGATGAATTAAAACGCTGCGCTTGGCTACATGAATTATCCGTGAATTCCCACGAATTTTCCATAAATTTTTATCAAAAAGAAAAAGTATTAATGTCAAATTCGTGATAATTAATGGTAAATTCGTGTAGCTCCACGCAGTGGATAAAAGATATTGCTTTTCGTCGAACTCACGCTATTTTATAATTTTTCATTGTTCATTTTTCATTTAAAATTCCTCCTACAATGAAGAAGGGTGTCAATCTTGTGTTTGTGCTAAGTGTGATATGTGGTCTGTTTGTGACGATATGTGACTATCTGGTGCAAATGACTACTACGGAAACCGACTATTTCGTTTCCCGAATATTATCCTTGGATGAATTTACGATGATGTTATCATCGTATGGATGTATGTTTACATTTCCATTCTGGATAAGTGGGGTATATCTTGTATATCTCACTATGTGCAGGGTGAATAGGCGATTGGCTCTGCTGTGCTCTGTGGGCGTGGGATATTCGTTGCTGATGCTTGCATATTTCCATTATGGTTATGCTATGGTGTATGATATTGGAGATAGTCTGACTGACTGGTGCGCGGTGACAAAGGCTAATGCGCCTCTCTATCCCTTTATGTTTGGCTTGCTGCCTATTTGCTGGATAGTGATTGGCGCAATGTGTTTCTCTCAAAAGTCGGTAGTGCCCCGTTGGACGGTTCTTGCCAATCCCGTGGTGCTGTCAGTCGGTCTCTCGCTTGTTGCATGGATATATCCAAGTGCACGGATTCTTCAGCCTGGAGTTTTCAGCCTGGGCATTACGCTATATTATGTGGTTTGTTGGATGAAACTAAAAAACGAGGTGAACCATGCGTAGGAAGAAGGTGTTGATAGTTGGCGGTGTGGGAATCGCAGGGCAGGCTATCGTGGAGGCTTTGATGCGCCACGGCGAGATATGCGACCTATATGTTGCTTCCCGAGGATTTTATGAGATTCAGAATCGGGGGATAACGAGTCTGAGACTGGATATTCATGATGCGGAGGCTATGAGGGGAGCGATAAGGCAGTTTGATGTCGTGGTACTGGCACTTGGTCCTTTCTCTGAGGTTGGCACGGATGTGTATGTGGAGTGCCTGAGACATGGGATAGTATGTATTGACATCAATGATGATTATCGGCATTGCAGGCGTGTGTTGGAAATTGGTGAGACCACGAGCGGAGGACAGGGAACGATACTCACGGGAATGGGACTATGCCCTGGAATGACTTCGTATATGTTGGCAAAGGCGGTGGAGCATCTTGGCGAACAGCCACGGGATGCGCATCTGCGTATCTACTTCGGGGCAGGTGTTTCGTCGGGACGGGCTTCGATAGCAAATATGTTCAATGCGTTCAAGGATGAGGTGCAGGTGTTGTCGGCAGGAGAGATAAGGAATAGCATGGATGTGCGGAATGGACAAAGGAATACGTTTACATTCGACAAGGCTCATTCCGATCTTCCTCTGGTGTATTTCTCCAGTCCAGAGATAGCCACTATTCACAGGTCGGCACGCTTTGTGTCGATACGCAACTTTGATAGCGCCTTTCATCTTCAGCATCTCCCCATGTGGTTGGTGTTCCTGTTAAGGAGAAGCGCAATGGTAAGGAGGATGGTGATAAAAATGGCTGGGGCGCAACAGGGTAATCGTGATGACGATGCCAGGAATGAGAAGGCGGTTATTGTCGATGCCTCCGTGCGAGGACAGGAAAGGATGGTGTCGTGCTCGTTACGCTCTGATTCATCGTATAGGCTAACGGGTGTGTTCTGCGCCTCAATGCTTGTACTGCTCATCCGTGGTGATTTGTCAGTCGGTTCAGGTGTCTATTGTTTTGAGGATCTGGACGTTGGTCTGGATGCCTTGGATGATTTGTTAAGTGAATATGAAGTTAATGTTTCAGTGAAAAGTAATTAAGGAGTACAAGGAGTAATAAGGAGTGCAAGGAGTACAAGACAATAGTATCGTACGCTTTGAGCTATCGGTAATTTTCAATTTTCAATTATCAATTTTCAATTGTCACATACTATCGTCTTGTACTCCTTACTACTTCTTGTACTCCTTATTACTCCTAAAAAAAATCTATGTCAATAAGAAAATATATTGGGGTTGTGGGTGGATGTGGTTCTGTCGGCACATTTATCGTCGATCACCTACTGAATATGCGTGGATGTCCTGATATCCTGATTGGTGGCAGACGAAGATTTGAGGAGACGGGACTTGCGAACCGATTTCGTGACAGACGACTGGAATACCAACAGTTGGACGTTGGGAATGGGGAGGAGCTTCTTAGGTTCTGTTCGCGCTGCTTCCTTATCATCAATGTGGTTGGACCTTCGGCAGTGGTGGGCGATAGCGTTGCCCTGTGTGCCCTTGACTGCGGTTGTCACTATGTGGATGTTGGTGGGTACGGGGCACTGTATGGCAGGTTGCAACCTCATGCGGAGAGAATCAATGCAGGGCATTTGTGCTTTCTGATTGGCGCAGGGTGGATGCCTGGCATATCAGGTATCTTTGCTAAAGCCACGATTCTGGATAATATGGAGCGTGCGGAGAATTCGGTGTTCAAGGTGTATTTCGGCGCTGTTGATGACTGGTCGTATAGTTCCACGTATGATCTGGTGGCATCGTCTATGGGCGATATGAATAGCTATGGCTATTCATACGGTAAGAGGGTTGCTGCTGCCTCGGTCAAGGATATGTGTTGCAGACGGTTCGCCTGTATTGGCAGAAAGAAGATTTGTGTGCCGTCGTTCGACGATCAGTTGGCTTTGCTTGCTGATTCCCAACCTCGTATCAAGGGACTTTCAACCTACGTCATGGTGAACGATTTTACGTCTATGTGCAAGTTTATAGCTCTAAGGGCTTTCTATAAGGGAAGCATGGACAGGGCTACACGCATGATGCAGAGGGACTACAAGAGACTGGTGGATAACGAAGGTAAGTGGGGATGCGTGGTCTGCCAGACTTCGCAGGAGGGTGCTGCTGACACTTATCGCTATCTATACACCCATGACAATATGCTTTATACTGCCGTTACGGCGGTTGTTACGGTGCAGTATCTGCTGAAAGGCAGGGTGAAGTGGGGATTGAACTATCTCTGCGATGCCGTGGATTGCCATTTGTTTATGGATGATCTGGGGAGGTATGGAATTAAAGCGGTAGCAAGCTGAAGAGTATTATAACGGACTAAGGTCTAAGGACTAAGGCTTTTGACCTTTGACTTTTAGCCTTTCAACGATAATCATATAACAATGACAAAAAAACGAGTGCTTGTATTTATGCTCTGGCTATGTGCCTTGGCATGTTTTTCGGGATTCCCATGGATGTTTCTTCCCTGGGATGCGATTGAGCCTTATATGGGAGGCTGTGGACGGTCGGCAATGACGCTTGTATTGTTTCGGCAGCAATGTTCGTTCTTTGGTTTCTTCTGCATTTACTTCCTGTTCCTTGGTAGGATGGGGAAATATCAGGAACTTATAGGATACGCTTCTGTGCTGATTGCCTTTATGGGGTTCCTGATGTATCTGCTGAAATTACGGACTGGAATGGATAATGCGTCGTCTAACTATGAACCATTTATATGGCTTGCCGTAGGGAGCATGATGCTGTGGCTTAATCATGGTATGGGGGGGGGGAAGCCTGAGAGGCATAGGATGCCTGTAGCTTCTACTATCTTTCAGGTATATGCAGTACTGCTTTGCCTGAATATCGTTTGTTTGTTGTTCCCTCAACAGGCATGGGGCTTGATGTTTACCACTCCGTTTTCGGATGCGTCAGCCTATGACAGATATACATTTGGATTGGTGAGCGGATTTATGGCACTCTCTTCGATAATAGTATATTACCTGAGTGACAGGCTTGGGACTTTCCTGGCTTTCTCAAAGGCTGTGCTTATCTTCTCCCTTCTCTATTTTGGAGCATATCTGTTATGGCAGGACTGTCTGGAGCTATACACCCCATTGTTTATAGGATATATTGCATTCGTGGAGATATTGATGGTAGTTGGATTAATATTTGTAATGAATAAGGAGTACAAGGAGTAATAAGGAGTTTAAGGAGTTATTCGCTGAGGCTCATCAAGCTGAAGCAAGTCAAGACAAATGTCTGGGACGGACTAAGGTCTAAGGACTAAGGCTTTTGACCTTTGACTTTTGACTTTTAGCCTTTCAACGATAATTACTATCGTCTTGTACTCCTTATTACTCCTATAAAAAATAAAAAAATGGAAAATAAAGAAGGATTAGT
Organism: uncultured Bacteroidales bacterium; assembly: GCA_902778265.1. Classification (GTDB taxonomy): domain Bacteria; phylum Bacteroidota; class Bacteroidia; order Bacteroidales; family Bacteroidaceae; genus Prevotella. The sequence continues at coordinate 19,595 of CACYXI010000043.1, forward strand.
AGATGAATTGATAACATCCATTCCAGGCGAATGGAAGTTTGATGAACAAGTGTCACAACACTTTGATTCTCATGTGCGTAAGAGCGTTCCCCTATACGAGGAGGTGCAACGTGCTGTTATTGAGATGAGTGAATGGTTTGTAAGGGATAATAGTGTGATATATGATCTGGGATCTTCTACGGGAGAGACAATTTCACTCCTTTTACAGAAACATTCAAGAAAGAAGAATGTGAGGTACATCGGGGTGGAAGAGAGTCTGCCCATGATTGAGCTTGCAAGGAAGAAATGCGAAAGCGAGTCGGTGCAGTTCCTTCAACAGAACATTGAGGAGATCAATGAGTTTAACAATGTTGATTTGGTGTTGTCGCTCTATACCTTACAGTTCCTGCCTTTATGGAAGAGAAAGAAGGTGTTGCAACGTATATATAACGGACTGGTGGAAGGCGGTTCGTTTATTTTCGTGGAAAAGATAAGGGCAGAGAACTCTTTGTTTGAGGATATATGGAATGACCTGTACTGGGATTTCAAGCAGGAAAACGGATTGAATGAGCAGCAGGTGATAAAGAAGTCGCAAAGTCTGAGGGGTGTTCTTATTCCATTGACTCTATCAGAAAACCTAAAGCTTTTGTCTGATACAGGCTTCCAGTGTATGGATACTTTCATCAAGTGGCATAACTTTGCAGGTATCATAGCGGTGAAAATGCCATCGAAGGGAATCGTGGAAGAAAAGGAATATCTTAAAACTGAAAATAATAATACATTGCAGCAATGAATACGGAGTTGATTGTTCATATCGTGATAAGCCTGCTCTCTCTGAGTGGATTGATTGTATATTATCGTGCCTTTACCCTGGGGTATAAGATGCATAACAGGCAAAGGGTGGTTAGGGCTGACATTCCCGAAAAATTGTACTATCTGAGTTCATATCCTGCCTTTATGTGGTATATTCTTCCTTTCATAAGTCAACCGCGTATGTGTGGCGTATATGACTGGATTGAGGGTGAGTTAACTACCTATAACGTGGTGTATGTTCTTGCTACGATTTCTATATTTATATTTTTCTTCTGTATCTGGGGTAAGAAGTCGGTTTCGAAGAATGCGGAGGCAACAAAGGGCACGTTTTATGCTCCGAGCCGATTGCTGACCGATGGTATTTATGCCAGGGTGCAGCACCCTATGGTTATCGGTGATATTCTTGGGCATTTTGCCTTGATATTATTTTCGGGCGGCGTTTACACGTGTATTCTGTTTCCCATCTATGTGTTTATAGATATTTGTATGATCAGGATTCAGGTAAAGTATTCATTGGAACCTTATTTTGCCTCCGAACTCAAGGAATACAGAAAGAGGACTCCTGCATTGCTTGACCGTAGGTTGACGATGATTCTTTTGTTAATGATTGTATTGTTAATTTCAAATGTTATAATCTCTGGTAGGGCAATATGATGAATCAAGCATTGTTTTTACAGATACTGATGGCATTAGCATCAATAATGATGCTTATACCTTATTATATGGCATTCAAGGAGGGATGTCGTAGGTATATGGCAAGCGAATTGAAATTGTCGGGTAACAACAAATACACTTTTATGTATTACTCGGGGTTCTTCATTTCCCTGATATGGTTCGTTATGCCTTTTATTGATCAGCCTCGTATGGCATTGAATGTGTTTTCGCTTTTTGAAGCCAAGGAAAATGTATGGGGGAATGCCATATATGTCGTGATGCTTCTGGCGTTCATGGTGTATTTCATGTCGGTATGGGGTACTAAGGTTATGAACTATAATCTTCGGGCAACAAAAGACCGCTTTTTGCATCCGTCGGAACTGGTGACGTATGGTCCTTATGCAAAGGTGCGTAATCCGATGATCATGGGCGATTTGTTCAACCACCTGTCTCTTGTTCTTCTGACTGGTGCCGTATATACATTGTATCTGTATGTGATATATATCATCATTGACATTGTCATCGTAGAGATAGAGAACCGCTATTCGGTATATGTTCATTTCAAGAAGGAATATGATGAGTATGCCAAGCGTACCCCTGCATACATGAATCGCGAATTATGGCTTTGGACCATTCTTTACATCGCAATCATTGGGGTTAATTTTTACTTGTAAGGAGTGAAGAATTTAATTTAACGTGAGTTTGCCGAATTCAGACCTCATACCATAAAATATCGTCTATATAACAGCCCTAACGGACTGCCCTTTTAGGTGTCGCTCTTTCAGAGCTATTAAAAAAAATAAAAAACGTATGAAAAAGAAAGAAGGAATATCCAGATTGCTGGAGATTGCGGGTGAGAGAAAGACTTTTTTATTCGCTTCTGGCTTTTTGTCTGCGGTGAGTGCATTAAGTCTTCTGACTCCATTCTGGTCTGTTTATGAGATTTTGAAGGAGTTGCTGATTCATTCTTCCGATTTGTCAATGATTGATTCCGACCACATAATAAAATGTGGATGGTGGGCATTTGTAGGATTGATGGTTGGTCTCCTGTTGATGTATGCTGGATCCATGTTGTCGCACATTGCCGCTTTCCGCATCCTGTATGGATTGAAGGTGAGGGTATCTTCACATATAGGAGGTTTGTTTCTTGGTTTCCTTAATTCAACCTCAACTGGAGCTATAAAGAAACTAATGGAGCAGAACATAGAGAAGATAGAGCATTTCATAGCCCATACGATACCTGATCTGGTGAATGTTCTTGCCACCATAATATTTATGTTCACCATTTTCTTCTCCCTGAATGGTTGGATGGCAGCAACAGCTTTGCTGTGCATCATTCTTAGTCTGGGAATGCAATTCTCTAAGTTTGTTGGTAAGCGAGCTGCGGAACTGACGAAGGAGTACTTTGATGTACAAGAGCACATGAGCGCATCTGCCGTGCAGTATGTGAGGGGAATGCCTGTTATCAAGATTTTTGGTCAGAGCATACATTCCTTTCGTCAGTTTAATGCCGAGATACAGTCGTATAAGGAGTTTGCCATGAAATGCTGCAACATCTATCAGGATGGAATTGTAGCCTTTATGGTTCTGTTGAATTCCATAGTGACATTCCTTCTTCCCGTTGGATTGCTTGTAATGAGTTCCGATTCTGGAAACATTTCATTGGCAGTTACTTATTTGTTCTTTATCGTGATGGGGCCTGGAGTCACCTCTCCTGTTTATAGATTGGCTTTTCTGTCTTCTATAACAGTTGAGATAAATGAGGGCGTGAAGCGTATAGATCAGGTGTTGGAAGAAAAGAAACTGAAGGAAACGGATTCGCCACAGATGCCTAAGACGTATGATGTGGAATTCAGGAATGTAAGCTTCGCTTATGAGGACAGAAATGCAGGAACATCGGTAGAGGCTCTGAAAAATGTATCTTTTATTGCCAAGCAAGGAGAAATAACGGCGTTGGTTGGTCCTTCAGGAGCAGGGAAATCAACAATAGCCAACCTTATTCCGCGTTTCTGGGATGTAACTTCAGGAGAGATACTATTGGGTGGAGTCAATATTAAGGATATCTCTACTCAAGATTTGTTGGGATTGGTGTCATTCGTTTTTCAAGATACTTTTCTTTTTAATGACACAATATTTGCGAATATAGCAGCGGGCAATCCAGATGCTACTCTGGCAGATGTAAAGCGTGCAGCTCAGGCAGCCCAATGTGATGAGTTCATTATGAATCTTCCTAATGGCTATCAGACCATTGTCGGTGATAAGGGGACATACCTTTCTGGCGGTGAGGCACAGAGGGTTTGCATTGCGCGTGCTATACTTCGCAATGCTCCCATTTTGGTGTTGGATGAAGCTACCGCCTTTGCCGATCCAGAGAATGAGTACAAGATACGTCAGGCATTACAGGAACTTATCAAAGGAAAGACGGTTATCATTATCGCTCATCGCTTGTCTTCAATCACCGCGGCTCATAATATTCTGGTGTTTGAGGATGGTAGTCTTACACAAGCAGGAAGACATACGGAATTACTCCGTAAGGAAGGAACCTATAAGAGTATGTGGGAGGCTTATACGAGTGCAACCAATTGGAAGTTAAACTTAAAGAAACAGAATGATGATTAAGGCAATATACAATATAACGACAGGCAATCCTGGACGCTTGAAGAAAGCGGTACTTTATACAATGCTTTCAAATCTCATAAATATTGTACCTTTCTGTCTTTGCATAGAGGTTGTCAACATGCTCTTTCATGCTTTTGATGGTACTGGTGCTACATTGGATACATTCAGGCTGTGGAGCATGATAGCCGTGATGTTTCTTTATATGCTGATCATGACATGGGGAGAGAAGAAGGCTTACAATGCTTCTTTTCGTGATGCCTATGATATTAGTGCAGAAGGACGTATTGCTTTGGCTGAGCACTTACGTAAGCTACCGTTGGGATATTTGTACAAGAGAGATCCTGGCGAATTGTCTTCCATGATGATAACCGACTTTGCGATGATAGAACAGGGAATGTCGCATCAAGTTCCACGAATGATCGGAGCAACAGTCATGCCTATTCTGGCTTTCATTGGAATGTTGTTTGTTGATTGGCGTATGGCATTGGCTATGTTTATTGCCCTTCCTCTTTCCTTTTTGGTGTTATCTGTTTTTTCTGGTATGCAAAAACATCTGGGTGAGACGCAGATTAAGGCAAAGATCAATGCAAGTAGCAGAATGGAAGAGTATCTTCAGGGAATACGTGTTATAAAGGCTTATAATATGCTGGGGACAAAGTTTGTCCGTTTACGCAAGGCCTTTGACGAACTCAAACGTGTCAACATCAGGTCAGAAGCACTTATAGGACCAGTTGTCATGCTTTCTGTCACCCTTCTTCGTATGGGACTTACCTTGATGATACTTATGGGAGCATATCTCCTGACAGGAGGAACTCTTTCTGTTCCCGTTTTTGTAATGTTCCTTATTGTTGGTTCCAGAGTTTTCGACCCAGTGACTTTGGCTTTGATTAATCTGGCAGAATTTCGTTACTATTCTATTGCAGGTGAACGTATAATATCCTTGTTAAGGGAGAAGGAAATGCCAGGAACAAAAGAAGCCCCACTTCAGGGAGATATTTGTTTCAGGAATGTTTCTTTTTCTTATCATGAAAAACGGGTATTAAACAATATCAATGTTACTATGCGTCAAGGCACATTGACTGCATTGGTCGGGCCATCAGGAAGTGGAAAGAGTACGCTCATGAAACTTTGTGCACGTTTCTATGACCCACAGGAAGGACAAGTTTTATTTGGCAATCAGGACATATCTGAATTGAACGCCGAGAAGTATATGCAACGTATCTCAATGGTTTTTCAGGATGTCTATCTGTTTCAGGATACTATTAGGAATAATATCCGTTTTGGCAAGAGAAACGCTACTGATAGTGAGATTATAGAAGCTGCAAAGAAAACACAATGCCATGACTTCATTATGCGATTGCCTAATGGTTATGACACTATGGTCGGAGAGGGGGGCTGTACGTTGTCTGGTGGTGAGAAACAACGCATATCTATTGCTCGTGCAATACTGAAAGATGCGCCTGTGATACTCTTGGATGAGGCTACGGCATCGCTTGACCCAGAGAATGAAGTGAAAATCCAAAGTGCCATCAATTCCCTGATACAGGGAAGAACCGTTATCGTAATAGCTCATAGACTGAAAACTATCAGTCAGGCAGATAACATCATCGTCTTCGATAAAGGAGAAATCGTGGAACAGGGCACGCATGAGAGCTTGTTGGCATCAAAGGGACAGTATGCCCATTTGTGGGATATACAGGAAAAGGCTAATCACTGGAAGATAACAGAAGAGTAAAACAGAAAAGTAATAATGAAGAAGTGTAAATTCTCGAATACGGTATCAGAAACATTACTGATAACGCTTTATATGCGGGCAAAAGAAAGTCAGCGTAGCGACAAAGCCATTCTACACGACAGTTGGGCAGAGAAATTGGTTAGTCAAATAGATTATGACTTTAGCTCATTGGATCGTGCCAAGTTAAGCGAAATAGGTTGTATTGTGCGTTCTTGGTTCTTTGATCATACCGTTCGTCGTTTCATTTCAGACCATAGTCGTCCGATAGTTGTCAATGTAGGTTGTGGCCTCGATACTCGTGCCCAGCGTATAGGGTGTTGTGATAAAGCTGTTTTCTATGAATTAGATCTACCAGAAGTAATGGAATGCAGACGTGAATTGATTCCAGAAACTGAGTGCGACCGTTATCTGGAGGGTTCTTTGTTGGATCCCTCGTGGATGGACGAATTGCTCGGCAGACATCCACAAGGAGAGTTTATCTTTGTCGTAGAAGGTGTCTTTATGTATTTCTATGAGGATCAAATCAAGCAGTTCCTACAACAGCTTGCCAAGCGTTTCCATGGGGCAGAGTTATGGTTTGACGTCAGTGGATCGGCTATGGTTAAGCCAGATTCACTTCAACGGCATAAAGCGGAAATACGAAGTGGTATTGATAATGGTCACCAGTTAGAGTCTTGGATTCCAGAACTGAAGTTGATAGAGCAGAGTAGCTATATGAAGTTCTTCCGTTCACGCTGGGGCTTTTTCTGTGGGCAAGTATTGGGGCGTCTGCCTATGCTCAGTCGTCGATATTGTTCCTTGCTTGGCTATCAGATTCTTGGTGAATAGAGTCCTGCGAAAGAAAACACTCCTCACCATATAGTTATGTGATTATATTTGCACCCGATGATGAGTCATTAAAATGGCTGTGGCACATCATCGGATGTTCATTATTGCGTTGAAGATGTTTATGCGGTCGCCATTGACAATAATCGTTTCCGTTTCTTCCCCCCATTCGCATGGGCAAAATTTATAGTCAGTATTCAACTGACGGACTACTCGATTATGGATAATCAGGAAATAGATACCCCATTCCCTACCTTCAACAATTGAAGGTCTGAACTTTTTCTTTATTGATGTCATAACGTAAAATTCTTTTTTTTCTATAGCAAAACTTTACTTACAATATTCGAAGGTTTTGCCAGTTAACTTACATGTTATTTTTTACAGAACGGGCTTGCCCGTGCCACATATTTTTGCAGTGGGGAAGCCTAATTCCCCAGGCATATAAAAACGCCTGGGAGAGTGCCACTTCACGAGCAAGCTCTTTCCTCATAAAAACATCTTTCCTCTGCCAGTTAAATTCTCTTAGGCAGGAGGGAAGTCACGTTGCGTCACCTTATCGGTCAGGTGACGTTGCCTTCGTCCATTCCCTGTCCCGCAGATAGACATAGAGATAGGAACGTAAACTTGGGTCACCTTGCATTCGCTGGGTGTGTGCGAATGCTGCCGTCCGCTCGCTTTCGCTGAGTTGCTGCCATACTCCAAAGGCTTGCGATTCGTTGTCGCCAACCTTCTTGTAGATTACCTTCAACCGGTCAAAGGAAGAGGTGACATCGCTTGCGTTGAAATTGTCGAAGCCTTCAGTGTCGTTAGCTACCTTAGAGCTTATGCTATCGTCAGGTTGCTCAGATTCCATTGAAACCTCAACTCCATCAGAAGTGTTATCTGTCTGTGATTCCTTACCAGACTCAACAGTAGTCCTTTTGTTAACTGAAGTTGCGTTCGCTGCATTCGTTTTCTTTGCAGGAATGGCAATAGAACTTGTATTCCTTGTACTTCTGCATTTTGCACTCTCGCTGCATTTCCTGCTTTTCGCCTCCGCAGCTGCTCGCATAGAGTCAAT
>CACYXI010000044.1 GCA_902778265.1 uncultured Bacteroidales bacterium
CAGGATTATCCACCTTATCATCTGTCGAGTATGGCACCTTCTTGTTTGAGCCATAAACAGATGAAGAAGAAGCATAAACCAAGTGCTCCACCTCATTATTACGGCAAGCCTCAAGGATATTATAGAAGCCTATCAGATTAGCCTCAATATAAGAGCCTGGATTGGTGATTGAATAGCGAACACCTGCCTGAGCAGCAAGATTTACAACAACCGAGAACTTCTCTTCTGCAAAGAGAGTATCTACAGCATTCTTGTCTGCAAGATTTGCCTTTACAAATCTCCAGTCACGATTGAGGGCCTCAATCTCAGCCAGACGCTCATGCTTGATATTTACATCGTAATAATCGGAAATTGAGTCAAATCCAACCACACGAATATTCTTTACGTCCTTGAAAAGACGCTTTACGAGATTACTACCAATGAAGCCTGCGGCTCCAGTTACGAGGACTGTCTTGCCCTCAAGATTTACGTTATAGTTTAACATTAGGATTCCTTCTTATCTCCCCAAAGGGAATGCCGGAAGTGAACGGCTATTAATTTCTTTAATAAAAAATACCACTTATCCCCAAATAACACTCTCCCAATTCCTTCAAGCGACCTTTTCGCATTCCGGCTCCCTCCCTACGGGGGAGGGCGGGGGGAGAGGCCATAGTGTTCTTACGATATAAACCTCGCTCCATCATCCGGCTTCACCCAGAACACCTTGAACGTGTTCTCGTATTCTGGATATTCCTTGAGATACAGCTCTGTGAGAGTCTTTTCTATCTGTTCTTTATATGCAGGATCGACAAGCGCGATTACAGCGCCTTTGAAACCAGCTCCAGAGAAACGACCTCCATATACTCCAGGAAGCGGACGCATGATATTATATATGGAGATAAGCTCTGGCGAACCACACTCATAGTTATGAATTGACGACTCACAAGAATCAAAGGACAGTTTTCCAAAGAGCTGGAGATTACCAGTTTCCCATGCGGTAACGCCCTGGCGCACACGACGATACTCTGAGTAGAAATGCTCAGCCCTACGAGCAAAGCGCGATGGCATCATATCACGAGTCTTGTCGAAAGTGTCCTTATGAATATCACGAAGGAAAGTCTTGTCAAAAGTCTTGAGAGGCTGCTCCATATACGCAAGCATATTCCAAGCGGCAGTCTTACACTCAAACACACGAAGATTATAGTCGGAATTAACCAATGAGCGCGTAAGTCCAGAGAAGAAAATTCCAATCTCGAACTCAGGCATATTAGGATTACGCTTGATTACCCTCCACTCATTACTATCGCAATCAAGGAAAAGAAGACCGTCCTTCTTGCCAAGGGCGATACAAGCCTGATCAAGCAAGCCATTGTTAAGGCCTATATACTCACGTTCTGCCTCAGATGCAATCTGTACCACCTCAAATGGCTGCAAGGTTATGCCATTAGCCTTTGCGAAAGCCATAACATACGCAATGAGTACGGCAGCAGAAGAACTCAAGCCACCAACAGGCAAGGAGCCTTTGAGCACACCATCTATTCCTCTGGTAAGCTCAAAACGCTTCTTCAAGGCATATTTTGCACCACGAGCATAGTCGCCCCAATGCTTCTCGCGAACCTCCGTGCGCTTTGCAAGGTCGAAATGCACCTCTCCCTCAAACGAGAGACTTGTGAGATTAACCTGTGCATCCTCACGCACATTAAACCAAAGGTCAACACCTTTGTCGATGGCAAAGCCTGTTACGAGTCCGTGCTGATGATCCACATGAGCACCAAGCGGACAGACACGATATGGCGAGAATATGTGATATTGATAGTTTTCCATTAACGGATGTAAAATTATATAGAATTTAGGTAATAAACAAGCATAGATATATAGTGTAACTATATGTCACACAGTAAAATAACGACAGCAATAAAGACACGAATATCTACCCAAGAAAAATTCTTTTTCCTGAGAATTAGACAATTACGAGTTCAAAAACATCAACTTGGGAATTTTCCCTTTAGTTATTAGTTTACTCTTAAATCGTCAACAAAAGTAGCGTTTTTTTTTGAACTATGCAAGAATAATAACTTTTTTTTACAGAAACATGGCAAAAAGGCAATAAACGTCAAAAACCTTCATCATTTCACTTTCGTAATAGTTCCGTAGTAACTCCCTTGATCCTCCGTACCAAACTCGATGAAAATCCCATCACAAAACGCATGTTCACCGACTTTCCACCGACTTTGCACCGACTTTGGTACGGAGGATCATCGGAGGTACAGCCTTTTCATTACGGAGGCACAAGCCATGAAGAAAACACCATAAAAGCTAAGAAAATCAACGCAAAACAAGAAAAAGTATCATCATTTGCGAGAAAAAGATAAGGAAAATCAAGACATTTATTGTATCTTTGCACACAAATTAAAAGAAAAAACTAAAACAAAATAAGATAAGCTAACTATGCAAAAAGTTAAAGACATGAGCCTCGGAATGAGGAAGAACATCTTGTGCGCTATGGCTATGGGAATGGTTTGTACTCCTACAATGGCTATCAATTACGAGAAGACAGACAACGGCGTTACCGTCCATATCACCAAGGGATCGGCTACGTCACCTAAGTTGGTAAGACTTCAGGTGATGGGCGATAAGATTATTCGCGTATCAGCTACTGCCGACAATCAATTCGCTGATCGCCAGAGTCTTATCATCGTTGATCAGCCTTCTTACAGCAACTATACAGTAAAGGAAGAAGGCGATAAGGTTATCGTAAGCACAGGCAAACTTAACGGCTATGTTCTCTCAACAACAGGTGAGGTTTGGTTTACTGATTCAAAAGGTAAGGTAATAGCCCGCGACCAGAAAGGTGGTGGAAAGACTTTTTCCCCATACGAGGTTACCCAGATTCATGCAGACGGCAAGCCTGAGACATACAAGGGCTGGACGATGCGTCAGGTTTTCGAGAACCTTGACAATAGCGAGGCTATCTACGGCCTTGGTCAGCATCAGGCTGACGAGTGGAACTATAAGGGAAAGAACGAGGAATTGTTCCAGTACAACACAAAGGTATCAATACCATTCGTTGTAAGCAGCAATAACTATGGCATTCTGCTCGACAACTATTCCCTCTCACGTTTCGGTAATCCAAAGGACTACAGTCAGTTGCATAAGGTATTCACCCTTCGCGACAAGGACGGAAAAGAGGGCGCTCTTACTGGCACTTACAAGGCTCCAGGACAGGAAACTCTTGTCAGAAGAGAGGATAGCATCTACTTCGAGAATCTGAAATCGGCAAAGAATCTTCCTGCTTTCAAACTCGATGATGCAACGGTAGTATATGAGGGTACTATAACTCCAAAGATGACAGGCGAATACCGTTTTAGCCACTACTATTCTGGCTATCAGAAAATCTACATCAACGGCAAGCCTGTATATACCGAGGATGTCCTCAACACAGGCAAGAAGGATCAGGAGATATGGAGAACTGCCTGGAATCCTAATGCGAGAAAGTTTGCCGTTAATCTTCAGGCCGGAAAGACATACACCATCCGTCTGGAATGGAAACCTGATGGCGGTGAGGCTTATTGCGGTCTCAGAGCTTTGGAGCCTGTCAGCAAGGCTGAGCAGCAGAAGGTTAGTTTCTGGAGCGAAATGGGACAGCAGATGGACTACTATTTCATCTCTGGAGATAATGCAGACGAGATCATTGGCGGTTACAGAACCCTCACAGGTAAGGCTCAGATCATGCCTAACTGGCTGTTCGGCTTCTGGCAGAGTCGTGAGCGCTACAAAACTCAGGCTGAGATACTTGACGCTCTCGCAGGTTTCCGCAAGCGTCACCTTCCTATCGACAATATCGTGATGGACTGGAACTATTGGGTAGATGACCAATGGGGCGCTTTCGAGTTTGACGGCAAGCGTTTCCCAGATCCAAAGGGAATGATCGATACTATTCACGCCAATAAGGCTAAGATCATGATTTCCTGCTGGCCAAAGTATTATTTCAAGCCAAACAATTTCAAGGAGCTAAACGAGAAAGGCTACATCTATCAGCAGAGTATCAAGGATAGCCTCAACGACTGGCTTGGCTATAAGTACGCTTTCTATGATGCCTACGACGAGGGTGCACGTAAGATATTCTGGCGTCAGCTCTACGAGAAGCTTGGCACAATAGGAATGGATGCCTGGTGGATGGATGCAAGTGAGCCAAACGTAAGAGACTGTACCGATATGGAGTATCGAAAACTGCTTTGCGGTCCTACCAAATACGGCTCTTCCGACGAATATTTCAACGCCTACTCAATCGTTAATGCAGAGGCTATCTATGATGGTCAGAGAGCATACGAGACGGCTATGGAGAAGGAGGGTGATACCCACTCTACACAATGGCTTCAGGACAATACAAAATGGGATCAGCGTGGCTTTGGCAATAAGTTCTCTCCAGAAAACAAACGCGTGTTCCTCCTTACGAGAAACGGCTTTGCTTCAGAGCAGAGATACAGCACAGCCACTTGGAGCGGTGATATCGGCACTCGTTGGGAGGATATGAAGGCTCAGATTACAGCAGGTCTTAACTTCTCAATCTCTGGTGTTCCTTACTGGAGTCAGGATATCGGCGGTTTCTCCGTTGAGAAGAGATATCAGGAGGCTCAGAACGAATTTGATAAGACTGGCGTAGAGAATGCCGACCTCAAGGACTGGCGTGAACTCAACGTAAGATGGCATCAGATGGGTATGTTCGCTCCTATGTATCGCGTTCACGGACAGTTCCCGTTCCGTGAGCCTTGGAATATCGCACCAGAAGGCACAGAGACCTACAAGGCGATTACGGCTTGTATGGATATGAGATACCGCCTCATGCCTTACATCTACTCTCTTGCAGCCGACGTTCATTTCAAGGACTACACAATGATGCGCCCTATGGTGATGGATTTCGGTAAGGATAAGAACGTGCTCAACATCGCCTATCAGTTCATGTTCGGTCCTGCAATTATGGTCAACCCTGTCTATAAATATGGAGAACGTTCTCGCAAGGTATATTTCCCAAAGAACAATATCTGGTACGACTTCTTCACAGGCAAGGTTATCAGTAATGGTGGTGAGACAAAGGTTCTCGATGCCCCATACAGCCACATTCCTCTCTGCGTAAGGGCTGGTAGCATCATCCCTATTGGCGAGGCAAAGGAATATGTTGCCCAGAAGAAGGACGAGACCATCCGTCTGTTCGTTTATCAAGGAAAGAATGGCGAGTTCAATCTCTACGAAGATGAGGGCGAGAACTACGGCTATGAGGCTGGTCGCTACTCTAACATCAAGTTCACCTATAACGAGGCAAACAAGACCCTCACCATAGGCGACAGAGTTGGCGAGTTCCCTGGAATGCTCAAGGAAAGAACTTTCATTATCGTACCAGTAAGCAAGACCAAGGCACAAGGCTATAATCCTGAAGCCGAGGGCATTGTGGTGAAGTATAATGGAGCAAAAATAGAACAGAAACTTTAATCTCTCAACCGAGTTCGGTTGAGAAAGCCTCAAGTAAAAATGCAGAAACTGTTAATTATATCAGCATTAGCAATCACCCTGACAGGCGCAAGCGCTCAATCGCTTCTCCCCTATCAGGACGAGAGCCTTTCGCTCGACGTGAGAGTTAAGGATGCACTCTCACGCATGACACTAAAGGAGAAGTGCCGACTATCATACGCACAAAGTAAGTTCACAAGTCCAGGTTGCGAGCGACTGGGCATCCCAGAGCTATACATGAGCGATGGCCCTCACGGCGTTCGTATGGAGATAAACTGGAACGACTGGGCGCATTCAGAATGGACTAACGACTACTGTACAGCCTTCCCTGCCCTCACCTGTCTGGCTGCAACCTGGAATCCCGAAATGGCTGCAAAATATGGCAAAAACGTGGGTGAAGAGGCTCGTTACAGAGAAAAGGACATTCTCCTTGGCCCTGGCGTAAACATCTATCGCACACCACTCAACGGCCGTAACTTCGAGTATATGGGCGAAGATCCATATCTATCTGGCACTATGGCAATTCCATACATCCAGAACCTCCAGAAGAATGGTGTGGCAGCTTGTATCAAGCACTATATCCTCAACGATCAGGAGGAGTACAGAGGGCATGTGGATGTGAAGGTTTCTGATAGAGCCTTGTACGAAATCTATCTCAAGCCTTTCGCTATGGCTATAAAGGAGGCTGATCCTTGGAGCATCATGGGTAGTTACAACCGATATAAGGGCGTACACAACACCCATAACCCCTATCTCATCAACGATATTCTAAAGAAGGAGCTGGGCTATAAGGGCGCTAATATTTCCGACTGGGGTGCTACCCACGACACAAAGGAGGCGGCTCTCTATGGTCTTGACATCGAGATGGGTTCTTACACCAACGGACTCACCTCCGAGGCTAATGGTCACGGCTATGACGACTACTATCTCGGTACTGCCTATTATGAAATGGCCCAAAAAGGCGAGATTAGCGAGGAGGTGGTTAACGACAAGGCTGGTCGTGTGCTGAAACTCATCTTCCAGACAGCCATGAACACAAAGAAGCCTTTCGGTAGCAAGAACTCTCCAGAACACCTTGCTGCTGCTCGTGAGATTGCTCGTGAGGGCATCGTTCTGCTGAAAAATGACAATATCGTCCAGAAGGATAATGACTCTAAACTCCTTCCTATCAAGGAAAGCAACTATAAGAACGTGCTCGTGGTTGGCGAAAATGCCGTTCGTCCGCTTTGCGCAGGAGGTGGTTCTTCTGAGCTGAAGCCAAAGGACGAGGTTAGTCCGTTGAGAGGCTTGAAAGAGCGTTTCAAGAACTGGAACATCACATACGCCGAGGGATATAAGTCTGGCCCAAGCTTCTACGAGGGCATCACAGAGATTGCCGCATCTGTTGAGGATTCTCTCTATCAGGATGCTGTAGCAAAGGCTAAGGATGCCGACCTCATCATCTATGTCGGCGGTCTGAACAAGAATCACTTTGAGGATTGCGAAGGTGGCGACCGCCTTGGCTTCAATCTCTCTTTCAATCAGGATCGCCTCATCTCAGCCCTTGCTTCTACCAAGAAGAAGATGATTACTGTCATAGCAAGCGGAAATGCCGTAGCTATGCCTTGGCTGAAGGATGTCACCACTCTTGTGCAGTCGTGGTATCTCGGTAGTGAGGGCGGTCATGCTCTTGCCGACGTGCTTAGTGGCGATGTATGCCCAAGTGGTAAGACGGTATTCTCATACGCAGAGAAACTAGAGGACTACCCAGCACATAAGTACGGTCTTGTGGGCTACCCAGGCGTTGAGCCTCAGAACCTTCCAGAAAAGTATCAGTATGGCAAGGAAGGACAGCCTAAGTCTGCAGATCTGCTCAAGGAAATCAAGATCAAGGCTGATGCTGTTGGTGTTACCAATTCAAGCAAGGATACAAAGACACATATTGGAAAGGGTAACGAGGTACAGGTATATGCCGAGGATGTGCTCGTAGGCTACAGATACTTCGAGACTATGAAGCAAAAAGTCGTATTCCCATTCGGCTATGGTCTCAGCTACACCTCTTTCGCTTATTCTGATGCAAAGATTACGGACAACGGCAACAAGACTTGGACGGCAACCATTAGCGTTAAGAACACAGGCAAATATGCTGGTAAGGAAGTCGTTCAGCTTTATGTAGGCGACGACAAGGCAAGCGTTATCCGTCCTGTCAAGGAGCTCAAGGGCTTCGAGAAAATCCTTCTTCAGCCGGGCGAGCAGAAGACCGTCAGCTTCACCATCACAGAAGATGTCCTCAAGTTCTTCGACGAAACGAAGCACGAATGGGTAGCAGAACCGGGCACTTTCAAGGCTTACATCGGTAGTAGCAGCCGTGACGTCAAGGCAAAATTAGCGTTCAAGCTGTAAATAGCTCGATAAATTACTAAAAGATAAGCAACAAGCTGCTTTTAACTGACAATAATTACCAATCTACGCAATCTTAACCAATAAAAATGAAAATTTATGGAAAAAGATTGGTTAGATTGGTAATTATTGTCAGTTCAAGCACCAAAGGTGCGAATTAGTTGAACTCACGTTATTTATTCCTAATATTCTCCTCCCTTGCAAAGCCGTAGCAAATCCCATGTAAGTCCCATTTTTCACCCATTCATAGGAAGGGATTACAAGCGAATTAGAAGCGAAGGAAAAGCGAAGGTGAAGAAGAGGCAAAGAAAACCACATTTCAGATACATCATATAGATCTGTTTCCTTTACTTTTTTACCGAAACAGATGTATATGATGTATCTGATTTTTTACCATTTAGAAAAATAGAATTTTGACACTACTCTGCAACTCGTCACCCTCAACGCTGTATTGCGTTGAGGTATAGTTTGTTACAGCGGTGATTCATTTTGAGTCACTCGTCACCCACTCATCACCCGAAACTTTGTAACGTATTGAGATAGTGAATGTTGCACGGTTGATTCACTCGTCACCCTTTTTGATAGGAAAAAGGGTGATGAGTGAAATATATTTGTAAATTATTGATTATTAGTATAATATCCTATGTCTGGGTGATGAGTGGGTGACGAGTGCTTTGAAATGAATCACCGCTGTAACAATAAGAGTCACAACAACTTGCAGCGCTATGGGTGACGAGTTGCAGAGTAGTATTAAAATTCTATTTTTTTGAAACTAAAAATGCAATCTCGACATTACAATTCTCTTGTTTGTTTACCTTGTACCTCCGTTCTTCCTTCGCTCCAAATCCGTTTCAAATCCGTTCCTATGATTGGGAGAAAATGGGATTTGCATAGACCTTGCAAGGGATTTGCTTGGGATGAAGAACTGATTGAAGAAGCAACTCGAAAGTGATTCTTTCTTGTTCGCCCAAAGGGGAGATGTCAAATAAATACAATTGATGTAAGGAGAGAATCGTTATTTTATAGAATGGATTTTACTTTTTTGTGTTCGTTCATTTTTAACTATAAAATATATACGAAAAAATTTTGTGGTTTCAAAAATTATGTTTATTTTTGCAAGCGTGTTTTCATTCATTCAATGAATAAGGGAGCACAAGAACATATTGTTTAATTAGCGTTTGCTATTTATTCGAAAACATCCGAAAGCTTGGTCGCAGAAGGATTTATTACCAGAATAAAGAGCAGGTGTTCACTATACGTGGACGTCTGGTTCGTCTGGTAATAGGGGTAAGACCAAGCACCCAGGATGTGGACGAATTGGCTCGTCCACATTTTGTTTATATTAGGTGCTTGGTCTTGTTTTGATTTGAGAGTAGATAGAGGCGCATGTAAAAAATATATGCCTATGGAAAAAGCACACTAAATAACCATGAAGGATTGTTCTTCCGAAAGAATAATCTATATGAATAGATGTTTCATTCATCAATGAGTATTCTAATATAGTTTTTACTAATCTTAATTTCTGCACTTATGAAAAAAGTTTTGATTGCAACTTTATTGTTGCTTTGCTCTGTTTCGTCTTTTGCGTATGATTACTATTCAGAAAAAGATGATATTGGTACGTTTTACCTTATCGCACTATTGATTGCAGGACTTCTTAATATCATACTACTCTATAAAATCTGGTGTATGACCAATGATGTTAAAAGACTCCGTGAACAATTCTGTCTTGTTACGACTACTATTAAGTCCCAAATAAAACAACTTTACTTGAGAGGTGAAATAGAAACTGCTTATAATACATTAAATTCTCATATTGTCGATGAGGTTGAAAAAATTTACCAAGGGGCTATTTATAAAATTAATTCTCTTGAAAAAGAAAAATTCTTTACTTCTGGCATATCAGAACTTGTAAACAAATATGAGAATACCTATAAAGCTATAGGTAAAGAGTTTCCTGCTCAGATAAAAAACTTGACATTAGAGCAATATGTAAATTTTGGGAAATAATCAATCTTTGATCGGTTGCGAGAATATAAAGAAACTATTATCAAATAGTTCTCAAGGCTTGATTACTAATCTCAAATGTTTTAGGCACATTACAAAAATGTAATATTTTTGTCAAGTTGATTTGATATGATTGGCATTGCGCCACGAAACCCTTATGAACTAATGAAATAGGACAATCGTTGATTGGCCTATTTCATTAGTTTATAATACTTCGGAGTATAGTTTGGAAGTACTTCTGGATAGAAAGCCTTGACGAAATCGGAGAGGAGACGATGAGGTTCAAGACCGCCGAGTTCACGATATGGGGTCTTGGCAAAGTTACAGAACAGAACGTGCTGATTCTTGTATGCCTTGATGTCGCCATATCGGGCATCCTCTGTTGTGAGATCGTTGAGAGTGAACTCATCATCAAAGGTTCCGTCAATCTGCCAGTAGTCGGCATTTATTCCCTTGGCATAGACAGTCTCGAAATCAAGTGCCGTGCCTCCAGCCTCATCAATATCCTTCATGATATAGTCAACACCTGCATCGGCAAAGATACGTGCCATATAGCTCTTTCCGCCCATTACATACCAGCCGTCACGAATCTGGCGACCGCTGAGTATGGTTGGGAGAGTCTTTCTTTTGGCCTTGACCGCAGCAACCTTTGCCTTGATAGCGTTGTATTTTGATTCTATATCCTCAAACACGGCATTTGCTCGTTGTGTCTCGCCTGTAAGGAGTCCTATGAGCTTAATCCATTCTGCCTGACCAAGAGGATCAGTCTCCCTATAGCCATGATGAGAAATGAGAGGAATACCACATTCCTTGAGAGATTCAAAACCGCCATATTTGGAGGCTGACACGAAAATATAGTCAGGCTTTGAGGCTATGACCGCTTCAAGGTCGAAGTTGCCCTCCTTACCCACGCGAACGGTCTTCCCATCTGCGAGTTGTTGCTTGATCTTTGGTGAAAAAACATTCTTTAGGGAGTTCATGCCTACGATACGCTCTTCCATACCGAGAACCTCGAAGTTACCCAACTGCAAGGCTGTGGTACAGATGAATCTTTTCTGAGACTCCTTGCCTGTGAGAACCACCTCTTCCGTCTTTGAATTGCGTGCCTTCGGATCTGGATTGCTGATAAATACGTGAATGCCATCCTCGCGATAATCCACCTTTAATCCCTTGGCATACTTTATCTCAACCTTTTCTGAATAAGAGTCAGAATGCGCCCAGAGAGAGTCGTATTGAAGGAAAGGACCTGTAAAGGCTACGCTGTTGTCGGTGGCGACGTTGGTGCAAGCAGAGAGGAAGAGATAGACAAACAGCCCCTCACCCGCCCTACGGGCACCCTCTCCCCAAGGGGCGAGGGGAAGTTTGTATTTATCGCTGAGAAATTTCGTTATATGATGAATAAAATTGAACATATATTTGTCTTTTAAATGATAAATATGTGGATTTCTTATGATTGGAAATACTAACTTTTCCCTCGCCCCTTGTGGGAGAGGGTGCCCGTAGGGCGGGTGAGGGGCTGTAGGCGTTATGGTCGGGTAACTATCATCAACGAGAAATACGGAAAACTCTCTGGCATTTCCTTCAGAATTTCATACTTCTGATTTGCTGTTCCTATATTCTCGAAGTAGTGGAATTGCAGATCTTTTGCTTCATGGAAAGCCTTGCTTACGGCTTCATGAGCCATAGAGAGCTTCATGATTACGAGATTGCAACCTTCGCTTGTTAGTCGGATAATCTCTTCGGAGGTGGTCTTTCCCGGAATGATGAGAAGTCGCTCCTGATGCTTGACGAGATGCAATCCTGCGACAGATGCGGCAGCAATGAAGGAAGGGATTCCTGGTGTCTGACGGCACTCTATACCCATTGCCAGAAGACGATCCATAACGTAATGGGTAGTGGCGAAGATTCCACTATCCCCTTCTGTCGCAACGGCGATGTCCATTCCTGCCTCATAGTCTTTTCTGATAGTTGATGCAAGCTCGTCATATACCTCATTTGCCTTTTCTCGGTCGTGTGACATCGGTACTTTGACGGTTATCACCTTACTCTGATCAATATCCAACTGTGCGATGATATCAGCGGCTCGTGATGATTCTCCAACGGCAAAGCAATACACTTTTTCTGCCTTGGTCAAAAGTCGTAAAGTCCCGAGTGTCACCATATCGGCAGCACCCGGGCCTAAGGATATGAATCTTATCATATTTTTGTAGGTTAGAGGTTAGGGTGGAGAGGTTAGTGTTTATGAGTCTCTAACCCCTAACCTCTAATCTCTAACCGAGTTTATTCTTCAGGATTCTTTGAATGATAGTAGTCGAGAGGCTCGCCTGCGATAGCTTCCTTGGTGTGCTTCATCCAGATGTTAAGAATGGTTGGCAGTTCGAGTAAACCCTTCTCAATCATAGTAGTGTTGTCGCAAGTATAGCCGTAGTGAGAGAAGAAATTCTTCCAACTGGTATCTTCAACCTCACCCTCGTCGTTTACCTCATAGCCATTCTTCTCATCCCAAGTATCATCATCGCCAGCCATATCGTTATGACCATGATCACCGTCAATAGACATAAGAGGATGACAATAAACTGTACCGCTCTTGATACCTGCCTTCTGCATACGCTCAAGTACATTGGTCTTGAAGTTATCCTTCATATCTACAGTACCCACAAAATATTTCTTGTTGTACTTCTGAAGGGCTGTCTCAAGCTGAGTGTAACGCACGTTTGCCTTGTAGGTATCATAAGAGTCTGGGTTTCCATGTCCCATGAAAGCAACCACGCCCTTAGCTACCTTATCCTTATAAAGAGTATTGAGTTCCTTTGCAACAGCATTAACGTCTTCGTTGGCATCCTGCAACAATGGCACACCGAGCTTCAGCTTCACATTAGCAAGATACGCATCGTCGAGGTCGCCATTATGGTTGTTTGCGAAGTCCTTGATGTAGTTGATTACGCGGGTATATTCCTCACCAGGGATAACCTGAAGAGACTGAACCACGATTTCATCATACTTCACGCCATCAGCTGCGAAAGCATTGAGCCAGTAGTTTGGAGCGTAGAAGTGGCGTGGCTCTACATTCTCGCCTGCTGCTGCATAGTTGATACAGATTGCAGAAGAGAAGCTCAGGAATACGTCATAGTCAGGGAATTGCTGCTTGTAGGCATCTATGGTACTATCAAACGCATCGTATGCCTGCTGCCATGTAGAGCCGAAGGCAACAAGAAGGATAGCCTTATTGTGCTTCTTCTGTGACTTTACTGTGTTAGATACAGCTTTCTGATAAATTACATAGTTTGATTCGTTGTCATCATCATCATCGCTACAAGCGGTGAATGAAAGTCCTGCCATGATAGTTAGCATGGCAAGGAGAAGTGTTTTAATCTTCATCATTTTCTTGTTGTTTGGTTATTGTTTTAGAAGTTGTTATTTTCTTTCCTTTGTTGAATTTTATGGCGAATGAGGCATAGATTGTTGTACCTGCCGTCGTTGTTCCGAGATGGCAAGGGCGTGGGGTTGTGTCGCGATAGTTGAAGATGTTATCCACACCTACCTCCAAGCGATATGTCGTCGTCTTGCTCTTGCCCAGATCGTGGGTAGTGTTCAGTCGCCATATCTGGAATCCTTTTCCGTTGCCGTCGTTCTCGTAGAATCTCTTGCTTGAGCCACGGGTACTGAGGTTGATGCCCATGTTATAGCAAGGAGAGAAGCGATATCCGTAGTTAGCAAAGGCATTCCATTTGTTGTGAGCCATACCATCGATTATGGCTTGCTGAAATCTGCCATGGGCGGAATTATAGACTGTTGCCTTGGTGTCAAGGTAGCTGTAATTGCCGCCTATGGTCAGTTCCTTAGTAATCTTCCAAGAAGCATTCACGTCAACGCCGTATGTCTTGGCGTCCTCTGCATTCTTGTACATTCGCGGAATTATCTCTCCGCTTCCGTCACCAGTGTAGCTTGTTGTTGCCCCTGCAGGAATATCCTCTTTCGATACGTTCACAAGAGTGATCATATCCTCCAGTTTGTTTACATATCCTGTTACTGACACAGCTATGTTGTCAGTACGGTATTCTGCGCTTGCCGACCAGTAGTTGCTTGTCTGAGCCTCAAGGTCTTTGTTGCCCATGTAGTAATAGACCTTTTCACCCATACGTTTGGTGTAGTGATAGGATAGTTCCTTTGGTGTGGGCGATTTGAATCCCTTGCTCCAGCCTGCACGAAGTCGGATGTCACCAAGGGAGAGCATGGCACTCAGCTTTGGCGTGAAATGAAGTCCGAAGGCGGCATTGTCTATGAGTCTGAAACCTGCCGTTACGTTCACGCATTTCACGGGATTCCACTCATCCTGAGCATATACGGCTGCTGTCCAGTCGTTTGCCGTTCCATCATTTACTCGCATAGGAGCCTTGAGATAATCGTATCTATATTCTGCACCTACATTGAGCGTGTTTGCCTTGGGGAGATAGAACACACCCTTCATTGTTGCCATGTATCTCTGCTGATCACTCTGAAGATTCTCCTGATCGGGGAAGTATGGATAGTAGTGGGTAAATTCACCTTTGTAATATCCATCTTCGAGGGTGGTATCTGTATAGAGATAATAGTATGCGTGCTTTTTCCAACTCAGATCCACGTCGATGTAGTCCTTCTTGCCGAGCATCATCTTACCACCGAGGGCAGCACTCGCATTGCGATACTTCAGATCGTAGGTATATACATCGCACGAAGCATGACGGCCGTCGGTAGGGCGTGAGATACGCTTTTCGTAGTACGTGCCGCTGGCATAGAGATCCAATCCCTTGTATGGGGTGTATGTTAGTCGTTCTCCAATCTGCCAGTTGGTGTATTCGTTTACGGTCTTGTTACGAGAGTCGGTAAGAAGTTTTGCCTCTGCATATTCCTCGCTCGTGTTTTGCCAACCGTCAGAATGCTGTAATTGGAAACTTGTATAGGACTGCAATTTGCCAAACCTCACTCCTATGCCATTGTGCTGACGGAGGTCGTTGTAAGAGCCATACCGAGTGGTATTCTCAAGCAGGAAGCCTTCTGTATCGTGCTTCTTAGTAATGATGTTGATGACACCTGCTATTGCATCTGAACCGTAAAGGGCTGACTGTGCACCTTTCACTATCTCGATTCTCTCGATATTATGAGGATCGATAAGACCAAGGTCGTTCTCGCCACCCACATCTCCGTGAATGCGCTTACCATCAATAAGAATGAGTATATAATTGTTACCCAAACCGTTGAGCTGTGCCTGCGAACCCATATCGCCTTCGTTGAAAGCAAATGAAGCGGTAAGTCCTCCGAGGATATCCTCGAGCGACTTTCCACCATAGCTTTCTATCATTTTGCGCGAGATAACCTCTGTCTGTACAGGAGCATCCTTAAGATGATGCTGTGTACCAGTTCCGGTCACAACAACCTCCTGAATCGTCTGCTGCTTCTCGGTCTTTTCCACCTGAGCATTTGCACATAAAGAAGTACTCGCCAATGATAGGGCGATGATATGTTTGTATTTCATCCTGATGTAAATTATTATACCCCTATCCTGGGGGTGTTGCTAAGAACTTGCTTTAGCTTGATGAGCGCTTAGCGAATAATTATTGGAAGTTTGGCAGGTATTCTGGCTTGCCACAAAGCAGGACGTCTTCCCAGAGAGGTTCCAGTGACTTTAGTGTCCAGCTTCACAATGGGCTCACAGCTGCAGGAACAGCTCAGGTTTTGCACCTGATTCCCTTGCACAGAAGAATCCGAAATTAACAAATTTTTGATTTTCTGTTTCCAAATCCGAGCGCAAATATAATATAAATAGTGTAAACGACCAAATCTTTTAACTGTTTTTGTTAAAATTGCTTTAGGTTTTTGGTATTGTGTAATATTATTAGTAATTTTGCACCCAATTTGGTGTGTAGTGTGCTCTTAGCACCTATATATAAATAAGGATAAGAATAAATAAATCACATAACAACAAAAACTAAAAAATGAATATTTCATTAGAAAATCCAGAGAAGGTCAGCGGTGTTCTCACACTCGTTGTTGAGGAGGCTGATTTCGCAGGAGATGTAGAGAAGCAGCTTAAGGACTATCGTAAGAAGGCTAATGTACCAGGTTTCCGTCCAGGTCAGGCACCACTCGGTTTGATCAAGCGTCAGGTTGGCGCTCAGGTAAAGGTTGACGTTATCAACCGTCTCGTAGGCGAGAAGCTTTATGAGTACATCAAAGAGAATAAGATCAATATGCTTGGTGAGCCAATGCCACATCTTGGTGAGGAGCCAGTTGACCTCGATGCAGCTGCACCTTACACTTTGAAGTTCGATATCGCTATCGCACCAGAGTTCAAGGCAGAGCTTTCAGATAAGGATACTATCGTTTACTACGATATCACAACTGATGACGCTATCGTTGATAAGCAGATTGAGGCTTTCGCAAGCCGTAGCGGTTCTTACCAGAAGGTAGATGAGTATCAGGACAACGATATGATCAAGGGCGACATCCGCGAGCTTAACGAGGATGGTAGCGCTAAGGAAGGTGGTATCACCGTTTCTCAGGCTTCTATGCTCCCTACATACATCAAGGTTGACGAGCAGAAGGCTCTCTTCCAGGGCTGTAAGGTTGGTGATATCATCGTGTTCAACCCAAAGAAGGCTTACCCAGAGAGCAACATCGAGATCTCTTCACTCCTCAAGGTTTCAAAGGAAGAGGCAGAGAAGATTACTGCTGATTTCTCATTCCAGGTAACAGAGATTTCTCGTTATCAGAAGCACGCTATCGACCAGGATCTCTTCGATCAGGTTTATGGCGAGGGCAACGTAAAGGATGAGGCTGATTTCCGTGCAAAGGTAACTGAGGGTATCAAGGAGCAGATGGTTCAGAATGCTGATTTCCGTTTCCTTCAGGACGTTCGTACATACGTTGAGGGTAAGATCGGTGAAGTTAAGTATGCTGACGACCTCATGAAGCGTATCATGCTCGCTAACAACAAGGACAAGGGCATGGAGTATGTAGAGAAGAACTACGAGGCTTCTATCAAGGAGCTCACTTGGAGCCTTGCTAAGAACCAGATTGTTGAGGCTCAGAAGATCAAGGTTGATGACGCTGACGTTAAGGCTGTTGCTATTGACGTTACTCGTATGCAGTTCGCTCAGTATGGTATGACAAGCGTACCAGAGGAGTACCTCGAGCAGTATGCTGAGGGTATGCTGAAGAACCGTGAGCAGGTTGACAACCTCGTTAATGCTGCTGTTGATCGTAAGCTCATGGCTGCTCTCAAGGACGTTGTTAAGCTCGACAAGAAGACTATCAGCTTCGAGGAGTTTGGTAAGCTTGATTAAAAGACCCACCCCATACCCCTCCCATAAAGGGAGGGGAGTGGTTAGCTCTTTTCCCGAAAAGAAGAGCATATAAAGAAAAATCCCTTATTCTTTCGAATAAGGGATTTTTTGTATTTACCAGCCAAAAATATCTGCGTGAGTGCCTGTTTCAAGGAACAGAAGCGTAAGTTGCTTGTCGTTCTGTTCCCAAGTCATTAGCCAATTGGGCTGAATATGGCATTCCCATTGTCCTTTTATGATCGCCTTTCAGTTGATGAGGACGATATTGAGGTGGTAAAGTGCCAGTTGTTCGCAACAAGAGTATGGCATCATAGATGAGCTGCATGTTGAGACCTCGCTTCAAACAACGCTTTAGGTCTTTGTCGAAGCGATTGGTTGTGGAGACATTATACATGGTTGGTGCGGATTTTTAAAAATGCCTCCTCACCAAGTATGCTCTTAAACATATTGTCCACAGAGTCGTGATGGGTTATTCTTCCATTCTTAACATCATCCATTGCAGCCTTATAGTGAGCTGTTTTTGTAATATCCTCTACTTTGGAAGGTGCTTTTTGTACCTTCACGGAAGAAACTCCCATCAGCATCTTGCAGGCTTGCTTCACTTTTGAAACAAGATTCTCGTCTGGGACTTGTAATACTATTGTTGCCATAATCTTTAGTTATTAGAATGTCTAAGTTTTTTTACCCAATTACTGGAGGCTTTAAATCTCGTAATCCAGACAAGTTCTGAGCACGGTGTAAGGTCTTACCTTGCCATCGGCTACGGCAACGTGAGCAGGATGAACAGCATAGCCCTTGAGAGCCTCTGGACTTTCGAGTGTGCTATCAAGCATTACGTCACAGTTGCTTGAGTCAAGACGACCGCTGATATTTACCTTGCACTCAAGAAGACCAGGAACCTTACCAACAAGTCCCTCAAGACCTTCCTTGATACCTGCCTTTACTTTCTCTTTCTCCTCGGCACTTAGTTCCTCAGAGAGTTTCCATAGAATGATATGCTTTACCATATTTCAATTACAAATTACAATTACAATAAATTTTGACACTTATGATTCTTTCGTGATGCCTCTTTAGCTCCTATCTCAAGGAACGGATTTGAAACGGATTTGAAGCGAAGGAGAAACGGACTTGCTCCTATGCCTTTGGCAGAGCCGGATATTTCCTTATCCAACCGTCAAGTCTTAGGCGCATAACGCCAAAGAATGCCTCTCCAAATATTCCGCCGTTCATCTTTGATACGCCTTCGCGTCTGTTGACGAAAATGACAGGAACTTCCTTGATCTTGAAGCCGATTTTGTATGCTGTGAACTTCATCTCAATCTGGAAGGCATAGCCCTTGAAACGCACCTTGTCAAGCTCGATTGTCTCAAGCACCTTACGCTTATAGCACTTGAATCCTGCGGTTGTGTCGTGAACCTTGAATCCTGTGATGAATCTCACGTATTTTGAGGCGAAATAACTCATCAGCACACGACCGATAGGCCAGTTTACGACGTTCACGCCACTAACATATCGGCTTCCTATAGCCACATCGTAGCCCTCATCGTGACACGCAGAGTAGAGGCGAGGCACATCGTTAGGGTCGTGACTGAAATCGGCATCCATCTCGAAGATGTAGTCGTATTTGTGCTCCAAAGCCCATTTGAAGCCTGTGATATAGGCAGTTCCGAGTCCCAGCTTGCCTGAGCGCTCTATAATGAAGAGTCTGTCCTTAAATTCCGTGTCTATGAGTCCGTGTACTATGCTTGCCGTTCCGTCAGGAGAACCATCGTCGATAACGAGGATATGGAAACATTTTTCCAAGCCGAAGATTGCACGGATTATTTTCTCAATATTTTCCTTCTCGTTATAAGTCGGAATT
Source organism: uncultured Bacteroidales bacterium (assembly GCA_902778265.1). Lineage (GTDB taxonomy): Bacteria > Bacteroidota > Bacteroidia > Bacteroidales > Bacteroidaceae > Prevotella. The sequence goes on from CACYXI010000044.1 coordinate 19,054, forward strand.
ATGATTATGCTATCGCTCATTTGTTTTATTGTACTTCTTGTCTGTGTGGTAATGTGCCACGTACACTTTCAAAATGCAAAGTTAGTAAATTCCGTTAATTTATCAAAACTTTTTTGGTATTTTGTCTTATTTTATTCTTATATTAATAGATTTTTTGTTAACTTTGCACTCGAAAATTAGAAACGTGCGCCAGCCTTTGGGCTGACACGCACTATTTTCTTCGGGCGAAAAAGCACTCGAAATAAAAATGTGCACCAGTTTTTTATAAACTGACACGCACTTTTTGCTTCGTGTAAAACTGCTATGCACGTTGCGCTTCGATTTACAATGGAAATACAGAAGTTATTATCCCATTATGCCAAGCAACCGCAGTTGAAGGCGTTGGCAAAGGCACTTGACAGTAAGCGAATCAAGACCGTAAATATTGATGGTCTTGCAGGTTCTTCGTGCCCTTTGGTGTTTGCTTCCATTGCAAATCGCATAGATTCTCCAGTCGTTTTTATTCTCAGAGATGCCGATGAGGCAGGCTATTTCTATCATGACTTGATGCAGTTGGGCGCACCAGCACTCTTCTTCCCATCAAGTTATAGGCGTGCCGTGAAATACGGTCAGAGAGATGCTGCAAACGAGATTCTGAGGACAGAGGTACTTTCGGCTCTTTCTTCCTTTGGAAAGCCAAGTAACGACATGCCTTCTGAGAATGCCGACGCTACTGGGGAAAAGGGTTGTACCTCCCTTTTCATCGTCACTCATCCTTCTGCCCTTGCAGAAATGGCGGTTGATAAGACGATTCTCGATGATCGCACGATACATCTTTCCGTTGGGCAACGCATAGACATAACCGATGTTCAGCATCAGTTGCGCGACCTCGGTTTCCGTATGCAGGATTATGTGTATGAGCCAGGACAGTTTGCTGTTCGCGGAAGCATCCTCGATGTATATTCTTTCTCTAATGATCTGCCTTTCCGTCTTGATTTCTTTGGTGACGAAATTGAGACAATCCGCACATTCCAGATCGAAGATCAGCTTTCTGCCGACAGACGCAAGGAGATTGACATCGTGCCAGAACTTGCTACCGTCTCTGAGAAGAAAGTGCCTTTGACGGAGTTTTTGCCAGAAGGTAGTATGCTCGTAAGTCACGATATGGGCTTTGTCGTTGATGTCGTAGGCAAGACATTCGACGAGGGCTTCTCTTCACAGGCATTAAACGACAGAATGGCTGGTGCTACTGAACAGGAGCAGGACGAGATACGACGCGAGATGAATGCCCAGATGAATCTTTGTCCGGCTTCACGCTTCAATCAGAGCGTAGCTAAGTTCAAGCAGATTACAATCAAGGAGACCTCTGCACAGAAGGATGACAAGGACGTTTTTGACGCTTCCTTCCATTTCTTCATGTCTGCCCAGCCGCTTATCCATAAGAACTTTGACCTCCTTTCGCAGACCTTTGAGGACTACATTCTTCAGAACTTCAAGATATACATTCTTTCTGATTCGCATAAGCAGGTAGAGCGTATCAAAAGTATTATTACCGCACCTGTTGCCGAGTCGCAACGAGTAAGGGTTGATGCCGAGGCTATTGGTGAGATTTCAAAGACTCTTCACGAGGGATTCGTGGATAACGACCTCAGTCTCTGTCTTTTCACCGACCACCAGATATTTGAGCGTTTCCATAAGTACAACCTCCGCACTCAGTCGGCTCGTGCCGGTAAGATGGCACTCACGATGAAGGAACTTCAGGAGATGGAGCCTGGCGACTTTATCGTTCACGTTGACTATGGAATTGGCAAGTTCGTCGGACTTGTCCGTGTGCCTGTCGGCGATTCTTTCAAGGAGGTAATCCGTATTGTCTATCAGGGCAACGACAAGGTGGATGTGTCAATACATTCGCTCTATAAGATTTCGAAGTACAAGCGTTCTGATACGGGTGAACCGCCTCGTCTCTCTACCCTCGGTACTGGTGCGTGGGATCGTCTCAAGGAGAAGGCGAAGAAGCGTATCAAGGATATTGCCCGCGACCTTATCAAACTTTATGCAAAGCGCCGTCATGAGATAGGCTTTGCATTCTCGCCTGATTCATATCTTCAGCATGAGCTTGAAGGCTCATTCCTCTATGAAGATACGCCAGATCAGATGAAGGCAACGGCAGAGGTTAAGGCTGATATGGAGAGCAAGCGCCCTATGGATCGCCTTGTGTGTGGTGATGTGGGCTTCGGAAAGACCGAGGTTGCTGTTCGTGCTGCCTTCAAGGCTGCTTGCGATTCAAAGCAGGTGGCTGTGCTCGTGCCTACCACCGTATTGGCTTTCCAGCATTACCAGACCTTCCGTGACCGTATGGCTAACCTCCCTGTGCGTGTGGATTATCTCACTCGTGCTCGTTCGGCAAAGCATGTTAAGCAGATTCTCGCAGACCTTGCCGATGGTAAGATTGATATTCTCGTGGGTACTCATAAACTGATTGGTAAGTCTGTAAAGTGGAAGGACATAGGTCTTCTCATAATTGACGAAGAACAGAAATTTGGTGTTTCTACGAAGGAGAAACTTCGTCAGTTGAAGACCAATATTGACACCCTTACCATGTCGGCTACTCCTATTCCTCGCACGCTTCAGTTCTCTCTGATGGGTGCTCGTGATATGAGTATCATGCGAACTCCGCCACCAAATCGCTATCCTATTCAGACAGAGGTCACAACCTTCTCTGTTGAGACTATCATAGACGCTATCAATTTCGAGATGTCGCGTAATGGTCAGGTGTATTTCGTAAACGATCGTATCTCTAACCTTGAGGAACTTGGTCGTCTTATTGAGAAGCATATCCCTGATTGTCGTGTAGCGATAGGTCATGGTCGTATGACTCCTGAGAATCTGGAGAAGATCGTGATGGGCTTTATGAACCACGACTATGACGTGCTGCTCTCCACCACGATTGTGGAGAATGGTATTGACGTGCCTAATGCCAATACTATCATTATTAATGATGCACATCGCTTTGGACTCTCTGACCTTCATCAGATGCGTGGTCGTGTTGGCAGAAGCAACCGTAAGGCGTTCTGCTATCTTATGGCTCCACCTCTTTCGTATCTCCCAACCGAATCACGCAGAAGACTTGAGGCTCTTGAAACCTTCTCTGACCTCGGCTCTGGTTTCAACCTCGCTATGCAGGATCTTGACATTCGCGGAGCAGGTAATCTGCTTGGTGCAGAGCAGTCAGGATTCATGGAGGATCTTGGCTATGAAACCTATCAAAAAATACTCTCTCAGGCTGTTAGTGAGTTGAAGAACGATGAGTTCCAGGATCTCTATGCTGATCAGATGGCAGAAGGTGAGCATTTGTCAGGTGAGGACTTTGTTGACGATTGCAACATAGAATCCGATCTTGAGATGTACTTCCCAGATACATACGTTCCGGGTAGTTCTGAGCGTATGCTTCTCTATCGTGAACTTGACAAAATTGAGACGGACGATGACCTCAATGCCTATCGTCAGAGATTGGAAGACAGATTCGGTCCTGTACCTGCAGAGGGCGAGGAATTGCTTCAGGTTGTTATGCTTCGCCGTCTTGGTCGCTCTCTTGGTTGTGAGAAAATTATCCTCAAGCAGCACCTCATGCAGATGCAGTTCGTATCTCGTCAGGATAGCGTATTCTATAAGTCTGATGTCTTTGGCAGAATCCTGAATTATGTAGGTTTCCACCCACGCGCTTGCGACTTGAAGACCGTTGGTGGCAAGAACCGTCTTGTGGTCAAGATGGTTGACTCTGTAGGCTCTGCCGTTAAGATTCTGAGGAAGATGAAAAATCCATAAATTTATTTACTATTTACGAATTTACTGTTTACTAATTATTTACGATTTGAATCATGTACTATTTATTGCGAAGTAAAAATAGTAAATAGCTAAATAAATAGTAAATAGTACATAGCTAAATAGTAAATCTAATGATAATCCTTATAACCATTCTCCTATATTTCCTTGTCTTGACTCTCTACAGTCGCTTTGTAACTGGCAGAAAGTCGAGCAACGAGACATTCTTTAGAGGTAATCGCAAGTCACCTTGGTATATGGTGGCGTTTGGTATGGTTGGGGCGAGTATCTCTGGCATCACATTTGTATCAGTTCCAGGCATGGTGATGAAGTCGGGAATGTCGTATCTCCAGACCTGTATAGGCTTCATCTTTGGATATATAGCCGTTGCTTTTATCCTACTTCCCATATACTATAAACTCAATCTCACAACCATCTATACCTTCTTGCGTGACAGGGTAGGTCAGAGTGGCTACAAGACTGGTGCTTCCTTTTTCCTTCTTTCAAAAATGACAGGAGCGGCAACACGATTCTATGTTGTCTGCATTCTTCTGAATGACTATGTGATAGCTCCTATGTGTCCTTCCGTAGATAAGGCTTGGCTATTCTCCGTCATTGTCCTTGCGATGGTTGCCCTTATCTGGCTCTATACCAAGAGCGGCGGCATTAAGACGCTGGTGTGGACCGATACGCTCCAGACCGTCTGTATGTTTATGGCTCTTCTCCTTATCATCTATAATGTCATCACTTACCTCGGAATGAGCGTTCCGGAGGCTGCTCAGGCTGTTTGGGATTCTCCGATGGGATTGCATACTGTATCTTTCGATTTCGTCAGCATATTGTCTGGCGTTTTCATCGTTATCGTCATGACCGGACTTGACCAGGATATGATGCAGAAGAACCTCACCTGTCGCACACTTCGTGATGCCCAGAAGGATATGTGTACCTATGGCGTGGCTTTCGTACCAGCCAATCTACTATTCCTATGTCTTGGTGTTCTTCTCCTTATCTGCGTTCCCAAAATGGGAATGCAGGTACCAGCCTCAGGTGACGATCTCCTCCCTATGTTTGCTGCAACGGGAGTATTGGGAATGCCAGTTGTGGTACTCTTCACCATCGGACTAATGGCAGCCTCTTTTTCAAGTGCCGATTCTGCCCTTACCGCCCTCACCACCACCTTTTGCGTGGATATCCGAGAGCGTCCAGATGATGAACGTCTTCGTCATCGTGTGCATATCCTCATGGCCATTGTCTTTGCACTTTGCATTCTCGCATTCCGGGCTTTCAATTCCACTAGTCTTATAGATGCCATCTATATCATGTGTTCCTATACCTATGGTCCACTCCTCGGATTGTTTGCATACGCGCTAACCATGTGCAAGCAAACCCTCACCTCTCATCCTTCATCCCTCACCCCTCTTATCTGCCTCGCCTCCCCTCTCCTTTGCTATGCCCTTGATTCCATCAGCACAAACTACTTCTCATACCACTTTGGCTATGAATTGCTGATGATTAACGGAGCTATAACCTACTTAGGCCTTTGCTTATTGCGAATTGCTAATAGCAAACGCTCTTTTTCCAGATAATATTTGGAAGTATCAGATATTTTGTTTATTTTTGCAGCAGAAACAAAAACATAGGCTTATGGAACTCGCATTAAAAGGACAATACGATTACTATGTTGCACACGAAGGTGAACTTTTGCAACAGTACCCGGGAAAGCACTTGGTTATATCCGATAACCTTCAAGTCTTTCCATTTGTCAATCCAAAGGATGCATACCGCTTTGGTGTCAAGAACTTTGGTGCAGGTCATTTTATGCTTCATAAATGTGTGCCTGGAAGCCTAAATGTAGTCCATACGGTAAACTGCGCATTCTGATATGGGAAAATTCCAGTTTCATTCAAAAGGAATTTCAAATAGAATAGTTACCCCATGTACTCTTGATGTTTCTGATTATGAAACTTCCATAGAAAAACCTAAGTCAGAAGAGAAGGTAAAGGCATTATGGGATACTGGTTCTACAGTAACAGTCCTGTCAGAAATGTTGGTACAACGATTGGGACTTATTCCGGCGCAGGGGAGATTGTCCGTGGATAGCCCCACGCTGACTAACCAAATATCTTAGTACAACGGAACATGAAGAATGCCAGGTCATTGACTCCATGCAC
>CACYXI010000045.1 GCA_902778265.1 uncultured Bacteroidales bacterium
TCTTGAGAAGGATCTCAGCAAGCCATCTGAGATGATTGATATGGTAACAACACCTGACGGTAGCCTCGTTGCTATGGTTCACTGTAACAACTGTACTTCTGACCTCAACGCATGGGTAGGTCTCTTCAAGGAGTATCAGCAGTTGCTCGGTGTTCCTGTTGATATGGATGAGGTTTATGGCAAGCTCTACAACAACGCTCTTACTGGTAGTGCAGATTGTGGCGGTCTTGTTTCTTACAACTATATCTCTGGTGAGCCTGTAACAGGTCTTGCAGAAGGCCGTCCTATGTTCATCCGCTCTGCTAATGATAAGTTCAACCTCGCTAACTTCATGCGTGCTCACCTCTATGCTTCTGTAGCAGTATTGAAGCTTGGTAATGATATCCTCTTCAAGGAGGAGAACGTGAAGGTTGACCGTATCACCGGTCATGGCGGTCTGTTCAAGACAAAGGGTGTTGGTCAGCGTGTACTTGCTGCTGCTCTCAACTCTCCAATCTCTGTAATGGAGACTGCTGGTGAGGGTGGTGCATGGGGTATTGCCCTTCTTGCTGCATACGCTGTACGCAATCCTAAGAAGCTCAACCTTGCCGATTGGCTTGAGGAGGTAGTCTTCGCTGGTAATACTGGTGTTGAGATTGCTCCAACTGCCGAGGACGTAGAGGGCTTCAACAAGTATATCGAGAACTATAAGGCTGACCTCGCTATCGAGCAGAAAGCTACGGAGGTGCATAAGCTTTAGTAAATAAATGAAAAATGAATAATGAAAAATTATAAAATATAGACCCTCTCCCCGCTCCCCCTTAAAGGGGGAGAGCCGGTTCGCGGTAGAAAGTCTCCCTTTAAGGGTGATTTAGAGGGGCAGTTATTTTTCATTTTTCACTTTTCATTTTTCATTTAACAAAAAGGTACTTTACAACTAATTTAATTATATTTAATAACACAAAATGGCAAACGACATTAAAGTTTTGAATCACGCAGCGGATAACATTCGTATCCTCGCTGCTGCTGCAGTTGAAAAGGCTAAGTCTGGTCACCCAGGTGGTGCTATGGGCGGTGCTGACTTTATCAATGTACTTTATTCAGAGTATCTCCAGTATGACCCAAAGAACCCAAGTTGGGTAGGTCGCGACCGTTTCTTCCTCGATCCAGGTCACATGGCTCCAATGCTCTATTCTCAGCTCTGCCTTACTGGCAAGTTCTCTCTCGACGAGCTCGCACAGCTCCGTCAGTGGGGTTCTGCTACAACAGGTCACCCAGAGTATGAGGTAGCTCGTGGTATCGAGAACACATCAGGTCCTCTCGGTCAGGGTCACGCTTATGCTGTTGGTGCTGCTATCGCTGCTAAGTTCCTTGCTGAGCACACAGGCAACCCAACATTCGCTAAGGAGACTATCTACGCATATATCTCTGACGGTGGCGTTCAGGAGGAGGTTTCTCAGGGTGCTGCTCGTATCGCTGGTAACCTCGGTCTTGACAACCTCATCATGTTCTATGACTGCAATGACATCCAGCTCTCTACAGAGACTAAGGAGGTTATGAACGAGGATACTGCTGCTAAGTATCGCGCTCAGAACTGGGAGGTTATCGAGATAAACGGTAACGACGCTGCTCAGATTCGTGCTGCTATCGAGAAGGCTCAGGCTGTTAAGGGCAAGCCAACTCTCATCATCGGTAAGTGTATCATGGGTAAGGGTGCCCTCAAGGCTGACGGTACTTCTTACGAGGCTAACTGCAAGACTCACGGTGCTCCTCTCGGTGGTGACGCATTCATCAACACAGTTAAGAACCTCGGCGGTGATCCTGAGAACCCATTCCAGATCTTCGAGGATGTTAAGGAACTCTACGCTAACCGTGCTAAGGAGCTCGAGAAGATCGCTGCTGAGCGTTACGCTGAGGAGAAGGCTTGGGCTGCTGCTAACCCAGAGAAGGCTGCACAGCAGGCTGAATGGTTCTCAGGCAAGGCTCCAAAGATTGACTGGAGCAAGTGCGTACAGAAGGACAACGATGCTACTCGTTCAGCTTCTGCTGCTTGTCTCTCAGTTCTCGCTGAGCAGGTTCCAAATATGATCTGTGCTTCTGCAGACCTTTCTAACTCAGATAAGACTGACGGCTTCCTCAAGAAGACTCACGCTCTCAAGGCAGGCGACTTCTCAGGCGCATTCTTCCAGGCAGGTGTTGCTGAGTTCACAATGGCATGTTGCTGTGTAGGTATGGCTCTCCACGGTGGTGTTATCCCAGCTTGCGGTACATTCTTCGTATTCAGCCAGTATATGCTCCCTGTAGTTCGTATGGCAGCTCTCATGCAGCTCCCAGTTAAGTTCATCTGGACTCACGACGCATTCCGTGTAGGTGAGGATGGACCTACTCACGAGCCAGTTGAGCACGAGGCACAGATTCGTCTCATGGAGAAACTCAAGCGTCACGATGGCAAGAACTCTACACTCGTTCTTCGTCCTGCTGATGCTAAGGAGACAACAGTTGCATGGGCAATGGCAATGGAGAACATGGAGAGCCCAACAGCCCTCATCTTCTCTCGTCAGAACATCAACAATCTCCCAGAGGGTAACGACTATGAGCAGGCTCGTAAGGGTGGCTATGTAGTTGCTGGTTCTGATGCTAACCCAGATGTAGTAATGGTTGCTACTGGTTCTGAGGTTTCTACACTCGTTTCTGGTGCTGAGCTCCTCCGCAAGGATGGAGTTAAGGTTCGTATCGTTTCTGTACCTTCTGAAGGTCTCTTCCGCACACAGAGCGCAGAGTACCAGCAGAGCGTTGTTCCAACAGGTTCAAAGGTATTCGGTATGACAGCAGGTCTTCCTGTAAACCTCCAGGGCTTCCTCATCGGTGCTGATCCTGCATCTAAGGTTTGGGGTCTTGAGACATTCGGTTTCTCTGCTCCTTACAAGGTGCTCGACGAGAAGCTCGGCTACACAGCTGAGAACGTTTACAAGCAGGTTAAGGAAATGCTGTAAAGACCCCACCTATCCTCCCCCAAGGGGAGGAACTTTTAATAGTATTATTCTTTATGGCAAAAGCGAGATATAATACGGCTGATCCCGGATATTACACGCTGTTAAAGACATTTGCTGATGAAAACAAAAAACATCAGACAGAAGCAGAACAACTGCTCTGGAATCATCTTTCGCACAATAACTTGGGATTAAGGTTCAGAAGACAATATATTGTCGGAACTTATATCGCTGATTTCATTTGCCTGAAGAGTAATACTATTATTGAAATAGATGGTGGTTATCATTCTCAAGCTCAACAGCAAATTAAGGATCTAATCAGAACTGAGAATTTAGAACAAAAAGGCTTTCACGTTATTCGATTCACAAACGAAAGGCTTTTTTCTGAATTGTCGCAGGTTTTGGATGAAATCTTTGATTTTGTTGTCAAGCATTTAGATATTAAATAAACATTCAGCTCCTCTATAGCTATAAAAAAACTCCTCCCCACGGGGGAGGTTAGGAGGGGTCTTAAAAGCCTTTAACCCTCCAAAGGTATAAAAATCTCCTCCCCTTGGGGGAGGTAGGGAGGGGTCTCTCTTATGGAAAAGAAAATAATTGGCGTAGCCACCGATCATGCTGGCTTCCCACTCAAGCAGTTCGTTCTCCAGTATCTTGAGAAGAACGGTTATGAGGTAAAGGACTATGGCACATGGAGCGATGCTTCTGTTGACTATCCAGACTTCGGTCATGCCCTTGCAGAGGGTATCGAGAAGGGCGAGGTTGACTGCGGCATTGCAATGTGCGGTTCTGGTGAGGGCATCTCAATGACCTTGAACAAGCATCAGGGTGTTCGTGCCGGACTTTGCTGGAACGTGGAGGTTGCACACCTCATCCGTCAGCACAACAATGCCAACTGTCTCGTAATGCCAGGTCGCTTCATCAGCAACCGTGAGGCTGAGGTAATCATGAATGAATATCTCAAGACTCCATTCGAAGGCGGTCGTCATCAGACTCGTATCGACAAGATACCTCTCAAGTAATATTTATCATAAACCACCGTGCTGATTCAGCACGGTGGTTTTCTCTTTTTAAAGGAGGCCCTAAAACAGGGCGTCCTTGATGAGTCCCCAAAATAGGGAGTCATAGATGGGGACCATTTTTGCCCCCATCTTCTTCAACTGCTTGCCCTATAAATTAACGTGTGTTCAACGGACTAGCTCTGAAAGAGCGACACCTAACAGGGCAGTCCGGATTTGCTTGCAATCTGAGCTTGCGAAGAAGGGCTGTTACTATGAGGATGTTTTTTTGTGAGCGCCGTAGGTGCAACACCTAATAAATATAATAAGTGTAGGTCCTTCAGACCTCATTCCCTTAAAAACAATCTATATGACAGCCCTTGCGGACTGCCCTGTTAGGTGTCGCACCTTCGGCGCTTTTCATCAAACTCACGTTAATTACATCTTAACCTGTATTACATCCCAACAACCCAAACCAACGCACCGATTTAGTGCAGAGGTTTGAGGGGGTCGCAATTTGCTACCCCCTTGCTCTTTACTACCCAAAACCAGAACCCTGATTCAGGTATGTGGTTTACGAGTCCGTGTTTCACGGAGTCATCTCTTCAACGGCTTGTCTGATAAAATATAGATAGCATCGCGATTTGCGATGTTACCTTATCAGCTTTCCGATAACATCAAAGGATGTCACGTTTCGTTACCCCCTTTAGTTTCAACAGCTTTGCCTGAAAACAAAGGTGGCTGGCAAAACACCACCTACCTTATCTTTGTATATCAAAAGGAGTCGGTAATTTACCGACCCCTTGTTTCTGACCTGACACGACAACTTGTCGGGTTAGCTATATCGCGTAATCATTTCATTAAAACCTGACAGAACGATTCGTTCAGTCAGATTGTCTTCATCTTGATGTGATTATGCCTCCGTCATTGCCTTGTATAGCTTGAATAGGGCGGCAACGATGGCGCTTTCGGAGAAATCTTTTTGGAAACCGTATGCCTGCATCACGGCTTTGTCGTTCTCACGATGGGCTTTAAGCAGTTCGGGCGGCATAAGGACTGGGTCGTACAAGTCGGCTAACGAACTGTCGGGATAGAGTGAACGCGCATCAAGAATAGCCTGTGCCGTCTTTTCTATCCTTGCCTGTTGCTCAGATGTTGCAGAAGGCCAAGGGAAATTGTTATAGACAATATCCTTTGAATAGCGATAATCGCTCTTTAATCGCCCACAAACCGCACGCATCCAAGCCATGTGTACGTTGCTCTCAAGTATGCCGAAATGGTAAAGAGTGGCATTCGGGATAATCAAAACAAGATTAGTTGGAATCGTCTTATTATCAAGAAAACCTAATGGAATATATTTTCTATTTTCAGACGAAACGCTTGGTATGATTATGTATGTTTCGGGATTGTTAGTCTCACGGAACAAAGTTGGCGTATCTGCAAGTTTACGAGTTGAAGAATCTGAGCTGGCAAGTCTCATTTCGCGGACTTTTTTCACTCGTTCAAGCACATGAGGCATACTTCTAACTTCTCCAGGCGAAACACCTTTAAGCCACAAACAGTATCTATCAAGATTATTGATGTATTCTTTTGCTCCAATAAGTTTCTTAATGTACTTTTGGGCTTTAGGTTCTTGTCTAACAAACTCGTCATAGTCTGTAGCTTCAATTATGAGATTGCCTCCATCTGTAGGTTGATTTCCTTTTCTGATAGGGATAACATCGCAAATCGGTTTTGATCGGCTTGAAATCATGACATTTGGTCCACCTACAAGATAAGGATTAATGTTTTCTACATATGAGATAACTTCACCATTAAAAATTTTTTTCTGCTTGGTATTTTGCACATATGAGAAACCAATAATGACACAATGTACATGGGCTTTTTGGCTACTTTCACTATCCCAGCGAAAAGTACGATATGCAAAATCTATGTGAACATTCAGGTCATTTATCAGTTGTTCCCAAAGTATAGGTACTTGTTCTCCTTGTGTTATACTATTTGTACTAACCAAAGCACATCTGATATTGGTTTCTTGTATTAATCGTGCAGCTTTAATATACCATGATGCTACATAATCTATGGTCTTGTTTTTGGAGAAGAATGGTGCTATGTCTTCCCTTTGTGAAGCAGTCATAATATTATTTCCCACAAACGGCGGATTTCCAATGATGTAACTGAGTTTGTCCTTTGGCGCAACTTCCTCCCAGTTGATACGTAGAGCATTGCCTTCCGTGATGTTATTGTAGGATTTCAGAGGGAGATAGTTGTTATCGAACTGGATGATGCGCTCTGTCTCATTCAGCATCTGAGACTCTGCAATCCACAATGCTGTTTTAGCTACGGAAACGGCAAAATCGTTGATTTCTATGCCGTAGAACTGGTGAATATGCACCTTTATAGGACTGATTTCCTTAAAGCCTACACCTTTCTCCATACCGAAAAGTTCCTGTAGAATTCGGTTCTCCAGTCGTCTAAGTGAGATATAGGTCTCGGTAAGGAAATTGCCAGAACCACAGGCAGGGTCGAGGATTACGAGGCTTGCAAGCTTGTCCTGTAAGGCATATAGTCGCTGGGTGCGTGGCTTTCCCTTTGGGCGCACTCTGATGTCGTCAAATTCTTCGTTGAGGTCGTCCATGAAGAGCGGGTCGATAACCTTGTGGATGTTCTCTATCGAGGTGTAGTGCATTCCACCCTTACGGCGCGTCTCGGGGTTGAGCGTTGACTCAAACACGGCTCCGAAGATAGTAGGGGAGATGTCGCTCCAGTCGAAATCCTGTGAGGCGTGGCGTATGAGCAAATCGGCTGTTTCCTGTGTTATCTGCGGAATATCCTCGCCTGGTTGCTGTGAGAATAGCGAACCGTTGACGTATGGGAATGCCTTTAGGTTTTCGCTTAGGAAACGGCTACGCTTCTCTATTGGCGTGTCGAGGACTTCAAACAGTTCCTTTAGGGCAACACGCAGATTTTCGGGCTTATAGCTTTGCAGATAATCGGCAAACTGGTCTTTGGCGAATATATCTGCATCCTCGGCATAGAGGCAGAAAACGAGGCGCACGCAGAGCACGTTGAGGGCGTGGAGGTCATCCTGTGTTGTCTCACCCTCGTATTGCGCCAGAAAGGCATCGTAGAGCTTACCTACAATCTCGCCAGCCTTCATGCTGACCTCCATTTCGTGCCTCAGATTCACGTCCTTATCCTCAATGAGAAACAGGAGTTTATTGGCTTCTTTCGGCAGGTTCTCAAGCAGAATCTCGAAAGGCTCGTCCTGTGGCTGCTCCATGTCGTAGATGAGGAACGACTTGAAGTTGCAGGTCACAATCCATCGTGGGCGCATAGAGTAGGGTAGCTCGGCAGCATAGCGCTTGGCTTGGGCAAAGGAGGTGAGGAATTTCCCGTCCGACTGCTTGATAGGCGCTCTGAGGTTCTTGTCTATGCTCTTCTGCTCAATCATCACATGAGTGGATTTTATATAGGCATCGATGAATGAAGTGTGGTCGAGCTTCACCTGATCCTCGAAGCTGATTATCTCCGATGGCGTTTCAACGGCAAGAACGTCGGTAAGGAGTTCTATCCAGAAAATCTGGCTCTCGCCTTTCTCGTAGCCCTTGCCAGTCCATCGTTCTACGAATGCCTTAACCTTCTGTGCAGATATCTTGTTGTTCATAGTTTTGAGTGCGTTTAGGTCGGTTGTGGGGATGTTGGTATTTCAATTGCAAAGTTACAAAATTTTTCTCACACCTCCAAACATTTCATCTGTTTTTTTTCTTCTGCCGTTCGCAAAAATTTCCGTCATTAACGTCATTAGTCATTTTCGTCATTAAGCGAATTGATGACGGGCGAAAATCGGCTATATATTTTTATATTTACTATATAGAGGCAAAATCCCCCACGAAAGTCGTTAATGACGAAAATGACTAATGACTAATGACGGAAGTACAGAAACGCGGAATATGCCTTCCGAAAATTTCTCTTTGTGTATCAATGAGTTACGAGTGCAAAATGCAATTTCTCGAAAAATGACATGAAAAAACATGTTACTTCGTGGTTTTCGGAGAAAATTGTTGTAACTTTGCACTCGGGATTTGGGGGTGATAGGTGTTAGGTGTTTGGTGTTGGGTGATGGCGGTCACGTTTTCCAATCAAAGAACACGAAAGGAAAGTAAATGAAAAATGAAAAATACGAGATAGGCTTTTCTGGTAATGGCCATACTCGAAAATACTAACTTGTATTTTTCATTTTCATTGTTCACTTTTCATTTAAGCAGTTCCGTTGCAAATCCGTTGCAAATCCCATTCAAATCCCTTCCTTGTATGGGAGATTCAATGGCGACAAAGGGGAAGTAAATGAAAAGTGAAAAGTGAAAAATACTCTGCGACTTCGCGGCTTTGCGTTTGAAAAAAACAGGGTAGGGGAATGCGAGGTGGCCTATCCTTCCTCCTGAACGTAATCCACAGCGCGGTTAATGTAGTCGTTGAAAGGTTTGGTGGTGCGAAACAGGTCGGCTACACGCTTCACGAGGTCGGGGGATGTGATGAACTTGTCGTCAACGTAGGTAAGCAGACTGAAGCTCTTCAGACGCATGAAATCGGAATATGGGGCATCGGCAGGGTATTCCTTTGGCACTCTCTTCAAAGCATCATCCATATCAACGAAGAATGAGGAATCTGCTTTTTGAAGAACGTCCTTATCAAACTCCTCCCAACCATCGCTGATGTCTTCGCGAAGAATCTTTACAACCTTGCTGTCGTAGCAATAGTTACCCGAAGCAAGCATGTGGGCAGCAGGGTATGAAGTTTCTCCACCTGTACCGACGTGGAAGTAATAGCCAGCGTGCATCGATTTCTTGCCGCCTGGGGCGAGGAAAACTCCAAAGTGGGTCTTGTATGGAGTCTTGTCCTTACTGAAGCGTGTGTCGCGATAGATGCGATAGGTGCAGTCCTTGATAGTTAGACGCGCGATGTCGCTGTCGTACTTTCCTACCTCGCATATCAGTTGCTCGCAGAAGTCATACCATTTGGCAAGCACTTTCTGATACCTATCCTTGTTGGCTGTGAACCACTCCTTATTATTGTTGCACGAAAGGTCGCGCAGATATTGTAGTATTTCTTTCATCTTATAAAAGCTTTTTTATTTTGGTCAAAAGACTAAGGTCAAAAGGCGAAAGTCTAAATTCTTTTAACATATACCCTGCAAAGATAATGATTTTTTTGATAAAAGCATGATATTTAGTTTTTTTTTTGTGTTTCAGGTGTGAGTTGCATTACATTTGAAAGATTTTAACAGATTATACTTTGTATTACAAAGAAGTGTTTAAAGTGTAAAAGGTTTCATAAATGTTGGTTGATTTTTCCGTTTATTAGACAAAACGATGTAACTTTGCACTCGTCAAATTGAAAGACGTGCGCCAGCCTTGGGGGCTGACACACACTTTTGACTTTGTGCGAGCATATGTTTGCACTCGCAAAAAGTGAAGAACGAAGAGTGAAAAGTGAAGAATAACCATTCGGCGCACGACTATCGCCCAAGGTTCAAATTCTGATTCTTATCTCTTCTCTCCGAACTCTTTTGGCAAATAACTTTGTCCCCAGACAAGGGATTCATACTTAAAATAAAACATTATTTTCTTATGTATAATTTTCTTAGTGTTGTTTATGCTTCAGCCCCTCAGTGGCTGTATGATATGCTGCTTATAGTGTTGTGTGTCGTTGCTGTATGGATTTTCTCACTCAGAAAGGTGATTCGAGTAAAGCTGAGACGACTGCTTGGAGTGGTATATGCAGAGTATTTGGTGTTACTGATGTGCGCTACGGTTGTATTCAGAGATTCCACATGCGCCTTGGGTGTAGAGTTCGTACCTTTCTGGAATTATACATATTTCACTAAGGAGGTTCTGTTTGAGACATTGCTCAACATTGTGATGTTTATCCCTGTAGGCTTCTGTTCATCTGTATTCCTCAAGCATCCAATGATGATAAAGATATTCCTGATGTCAATGGTTATGTCATGCACTATAGAGGTTACTCAGTATTTCCTTGAGCGTGGTCTGTGTGAGACCAATGACGTGATGAACAATACTCTTGGTGGCGTGCTTGGATATTTGCTGTACAAAGCCACTCCAATGCTTGTTCAGCTCTTCCATCAGAGAAGCTACGAATATTATGGGCAGAGAGCTATTGCTTAAAGCCTACATAAAAAATTAAAAAGTAAAAAGTAAAAATTAAAAAGTATGGTTACTATTTACTCGACAGCCATTTGCTGCACGCAGTAATCACACTTTTTAATTTTTACTTTTTACTTTTTTTGTCTTTATGATTCCCCATTATTTGCTGCATATTCAGTAGGCTTCATACCAACCTCGCGCTTGAATGTGCGACTGAAGTTGTTGGCATCGTCGTAACCGCATTTCTGCGCTATCTGACCTATAGAGTACTTGCCCTTTGCCAATAGCTCCATAGCATACTTCATGCGTATAGTTAAGAGATACTTACCACCAGTCTGACCTGAAATAGCCAAGATCTTGCGACGAAGATTCTGGTTGGTAATGCCAAGACTTGCACAAACTGTATCACAGTTTACATGCCTTTCCTTCATCTGCTCAAACACGAGCTTTTCAACCTTCTTGAGGAAGTCTTTTTCTTCTTTTTTCATGATGATTTATAATTAGTGAATAAATAAACTTAATATCCGAGGAAAACACAAAAAGGCGAAATCCGTTTTGTCCTTTCGAGTGCAAAGATAATTAATATTTTTGAAATAACAATAGTATCAAATTGTGTTTTTGGCTTTTCGTGCGTGAAAAAGAAAATGAAAGTCTTTAAGCCGATTTTGGGAAATTAAGAGATTAAAATATTGCAGAGCTTGATTTTGGGGTAATATAATAATTTCTTAATCTCTTCTTCTCATTCGGCATAAAGATATTTTTTTTCGTTTTTTTATATACAAACAATGTTATATGAAAAAAATGATGTAAATTTGCACTCGTCAAACTAAAAGACGTGCGCCAGCCTTAGGGACTGACACGTACTTTTGACTTCGTGCGAGCCAAAGTTTGCAACCTAATCTTAGACGTGCGCGTATAAGCACATGTTGCTCTAAATAAAATCGCGATATGGTGAATAACAAGAAAAATATGTCAAACATACTGTTGCTGAGCTTAGTATGTACCCTTTTTATCAGCTATCCTAACGTGCTGTTTCTCAATTTGGACTGGCATCACCTTACGGAAGATGCTAAGGGACATTACATTAACAGCACGCTGATACGTTTCCTGTTATTCTGGGTGTTTATCTATGTATCGCTGTACATGAATCAGCTGATACTCAACACCCACTCAGTCAAGACCCGTATCATTTCCAACATACTCTTCACGCTGCTTGTATTCGGAATATACAAAGGGGTAACAACGCTAATATGTCCCGAATTTGACTGCCGACCAATCATCCTCACTTTCCAGTTTATTGTGTTCGGTATGATGGGAGCATTCCTTGGCTACACCGACTATCTTAACCGTATTCACAAGAAGAAGGAAGAGGAACTGCAACAACTGAAAATGGAGAGTCTGCAAAGCAGATGCACGGCTCTTACCAATCAGATCAACCCACATTTCTTCTTCAATGCCCTCAATGGCATCAGCAGTCTGGTAAGGAAGAAAGACGACCGTCTCGCCCTATGCTACATCGACCATCTTAGTGATATTTTCAGATACATTCTTCAGAGTGAGAACAAAGGCATAGTGACGCTTGAGGAGGAACTTGATTTCGCACGCTCATTCAGCGAGGTGATGCAGGTTAGGTATGCTGGCAAATGGGATGCAACGTTCGATGTGTCTGACGATTGCCTGAGCTATGGCATTCCGGTACTTGCGCTACTTCCGCTGATAGAAAACGTAGGTGTTCACAATATGATTGATAGTGAACATAGGATGACGATACGTGTATATACTAACGAGAACAAGGAACTGGTGGTTAGCAACCAGATCTTCCCAAAGCAATACAAACAGGTTACGCACGGAACAGGATTGCAGAATCTCGACAAGAGATTTCATCTGCTTATGGACAAGAAAATCCGCGTATCAGAAAGCAACGGAGAGTTTTCTGTTATTTTGCCACTAAAAAAGTGATTTTATGTGCAATTTTTCCATATTTATAGTAATTTTTACATATAAAATAAGAAAATTTTATAAGAAAATGTAAAAAAATGCAAAAAAAATTTGGAGAAATGAAAGAATATGTATATATTTGCAATCGATATAGATGTTTTCTACAAACTGTAAGATACACTATTTAGTAAATCAAATCTGGCAAAAAACTCGAATATTAACCGTTAAATGCCACGAATTTATACAATAACATTTTAAAAACATTAGATGAATATGAAGAAGATGTTTAACCTTGTTCCAATGATAGGCTTGTTCCTATGTTTCATCTGTCAGGCTGTTGAGGCGCAAGAGATTAACCTGGTGGACGATAAGAACTTCTACGAGGTAGAGTTTACCAGTGAAGGACCGTCATTAGTCGTGACTATAGATGGAATGCGTAAGGTTGCTGATCTTGACGAAGGTACTGGCGCCTTACCAAAATACCTTGGGAAATACAAGAACTGTCTTGTTTTTATGGATAATGTGAACAGGACCCACAGGAAGATACATGTTTTCCGTCCTGTTGACGGTTACGTATGGCAAACTATCTACGACAACGAGCTTTGCAGCCCTGCCGAAAGAGAGGAATGCGTTATGTTCTACGGTGACAATGCCATAAAGGTGGAATTCAACAAAACGGGTGGCCCAAGAACTAAGTTCACGAAGCTCGACTCTAAGTATGCTAAGCTCAAGGGGCATACAATATCCTCTTGTAAAGGTGAGTTTGTATCTGCGGATGATTAATCATTCCACAAAAATCTCCTCCTTATGTCTGCCTGTAAAGGTAGGGTAGGGAGGAGATTTTGTTTTTAGGACAAAGGTCTAAGGTCAAAAGACAAAGGTCAAAAGCCCAAACCTTAGACTTTAGACCTTTGAGCTTATCCTATAACCTAATGCCATATTTTATTATTCCTTCGCCAAGCATCCCGTTTGGCATAAATACCTTCAGGGTATCGATAATGGTATTGAGCATACGCTGACGGATGTAGTCGTCCTTGATATAAAGTGATACGCGGCGCTGCGACAGGTAGTCGCCTTCTATGCGACGCACGTTGGCACGCTGTTGTTCACTAAGGAATGGCAGATGCATCTCAGGAATGATGGTAAAACCACCATTCTCATCAACTATACGTATCAGGGTGTCGATGCTGCCAGCCTCGTAGATGTGGTTGCCCTTGCTCCTTGCCTTGCAGAATGAGAATGCGCTATCACGAAGACATTGGGCATCCTTCATAATCCACATGTTTTCGTGCTCCAGATTCTCAGGCTTGAACACAGGTAGCTTGCGCCAACAGCATTCTGCAAGATACACAAGGAATTTCTCCGTGTATAGAGGTATCTCAAGCACTCCCACGTGCTCGTTTCCTGATATTGCGATACCGGCATCAATTTCTCCCTTTAGCAAGGCATCCATCATATAGTCGGCTTTCAGTTCCTTTATTGATAGCTCTACCGAAGGGTAAGCCTCGCGATAATGCCTGATGAACTTTGGCAGGATGTAAGGAGCGATGGTAGGTCCTACCGACAGGCAGAACTTCCCACCAATATGTCCCTTGTCTTCCGACACGATCTCGCCGATTCTGTCAACCTCCATCAACACGCTTTCAGCCTGACGGATAATCTTCTTGCCCGCAGTAGTGGGAGTTACCGACTTATTGCTTCGCTCAAAGATGCGAAGGTCTAATTCCTCTTCGAGTTTCACAATCATGGCGCTCAGCGTAGGCTGAGTGACCTTACACGAGTCTGCCGCCTTCGCAAAACTGCGAAAGCGGTTAACTGCTATTATGTATCTAAGTTGCTGAAGGGTCATTATAATTAAGTACGAATTACTAATTACGAATTACTAGGTTTCAATTACGAATTACCTGATTAGCTTTTACCCGCTTAACTGAGTTAGCGAAAGAAATGTAACTAGGTAATTAATAACTCGTAATTCGTAATTGAAAACAGGTAATTAGTAACTCGTAATTCGTAATTATAAAAGATTAGTAATTATTCTCGTGCACCTCAAAATATGCTTGCGGATGAGCGCAGGTAGGGCAGATCTCTGGAGCCTTAGTACCCACGACAATATGGCCGCAGTTACGGCACTCCCATACCTTAACCTCCGACTTCTCAAACACCTGTGCCGTCTCAATATTCTTTAGCAGAGCACGATAGCGCTCCTCGTGATGCTTCTCAATGGCTGCAACAAGACGGAACTTAGCAGCGAGCTCCTTAAAGCCCTCCTCCTCGGCAGTCTTTGCAAAGTTCTCATACATATCCGTCCACTCATAGTTCTCACCATTGGCAGCATCAAGAAGGTTCTCGGCTGTAGTGCCAATGCCGTCGTGCAGTTCCTTGTACCACATCTTTGCGTGCTCCTTCTCATTCTCAGCTGTCTTGAGGAAGATAGCAGCCATCTGCTCATATCCATCCTTCTTAGCGCGTGATGCGAAGTAAGTGTACTTGTTGCGTGCCTGTGATTCACCGGCAAAAGCAGCCTCGAGATTCTTCTCTGTCTGCGTACCTGCATACTTATTAGCCATAGTTCTTAATGTTTTTGTTAGTTGTTAATTATGTTAAAGATACTGTGAAATTAGATTCTTGAAATCGACAAACCTGATAGTGCCACTTTGTCGCCAGATTGCCTCGCCACCCTTGAAGAGCATAAAGGTTGGAACAGACTGAATGCGATATTGCATGGAAATAGCCTCGTTCTTATCCACATCAATCTTCAGAATGCGGATATTGTCACAAAATTCATCCTTCAGTTGTTCAAGTACTGGGTGCATCATCTTGCATGGTCCGCACCATGTGGCATAGAAATCAACAAGTGTAAGTTGATTGCTCTTAATAATGTCATTGAAGTTCTCCATAATTGCTGTTTTTTAAAAAGATTTCCGAGTGCGAAGGTAGTAATTTTATGATAGACGAACAAATGTTTATATCTATACAGACATAGACAGAATCTATATAGAGACCATTCAATTCCTTGGCAAAGTTATGAAATTAAATTGAAAAAAACGAGAAAAATGTAAAGAAAATGCGATTTTACGAACAAATTCGGTGTTTTTCACTATTTTCACAACAAAAAAAAAGACTGCCCCCGATAATGGAAGACAGTCCCCTTAATTTAATTATGAGTAATACATATTATTATTTCATGACCTTAGTCGTTGTGCCGTCGGTATGCTTAATGATATTGATACCATTCTGAAGCCTTGGCAATGCGCGACCTTGTATGTCGTAGATACCGATAACATCATTTGCAGAAGAAGCCTTTGTAAGCTGTATCGCAGTAGCATCTTTGTCACGGCGCACAAGCTTTACGTTGCCGAGCAGAGCCTCATTAAATCCGCCAGATGACTTGGCAACATCCCACTTCAATACGTAGTTGCCTGTGGTGGTAATCTCGAAGTCGAGGGCAAAGTCATTAGCCTCCGTAATTCGTGCTGATGAACCGTTAGCCGAAACGAAATGCTCTGGTGTAGCAACCAATGAAGCAATATCGGTACCTGTGGTGGTCTGAACCTTGGCAGTCACCTCTGGATTAGCCTTCCATCCCACGGTTGAGAAACTGAGAGTGTATTTGCCTGGTTCGAGTTGCAGACGATAGTCTTTCTCCTCACCATAGCTTACATAGCCATCAGCTGCGTCGCCTGTACGGAAATAGAAAGCATACTGCATAAGTCCTTCGGCAGAGAATCCCATGATACGAGGGCCGAGGCTGTATGATCCTGCCTTACGAACACCCTCTTCTGAATTAGCTCGCCATCCCGCAGGAATGCACGAAGCGCCGTAGAGGTCGTAGCCGTCAGTCATTATGCTAACCACATTCTCTTCTTCAATATCAGGACGGTTGGTACGCTCGCTGTTCTTCGTGAAAATGAAGGTGTTAACGGTGTAAGGTTCAATATTTACTTCAGGCTGATAACTTTCATCCTCAAGTGTGATAAGCGTTTTCTGAGCATCCATGCTCTCGCTGGTCACAACCTGACAGCCACCGAGCGTATTGAATGGAAGTGATAGGGTAGTGGTGAATGTATCGCCTGAAGGATTGAGCACCATTACTATCGTACTATCGCCTGTCTGCGAGATGTAGGCAGATGATGACAATAAGCCAGAAGCATCATTGAGTGAATGGCGAACACGTGTACTGTTTGATACATACTTAGCATATTGCGAGAGAATGTATCCGCGCTTGGTAATGGCATTGTTCGTAGTACCATACTGACCATCGCCAATACAACCATAGTAGCGCTTGAGCGAATAGTGTACCCACGCACTCATGTTGGCAAGCATGGCATCATTGATGCTGCGTGCAAAGAGAAAACCATCATCCTTCCAGTTGATGTTCTTGCCCTCGTTCTGCTGACGCTCGTTGATGAGAAACTCCGTCATCCACACCTCCTTGCCCTTCTGCGTAGCGAGAGGATATGAAGAGCCATCCCATCCGTAGAAGTGACCGCCCACGATGTCGAGCTGCTTGCAAGCCTCATCATCCTTTAGTATTGCCTCATGAAGCTCTCTTGTGAAATGGATAGCCTCCGGAGCTATTATCTTGCACTTAATGACAGAACCATACTCGCGCAGGAACTTAGCCAGTTTCTCACCCGTCCAGATACAGCTCTGGTATTCAGCTGTCCAGTCAGGCTCATTCTGAATAGAGACGGCATCAATCTCTACGCCCTGTCCCTTCATGTAGTCGTAATAGTCGTTGAGGAAGTTAGCCCAGTCGCCATAGTGCGATTCAAGCAATTCTCCTCCGTTGCTGTCGTTATTGTTCGACTTCCACGAAGCAGGTGGCGACCATGGAGAAGCGAAGATGAAGGCACCGTTCTTCTTTGCGTTCTTGGCATTAGCCACGCCTGCACCCCACGCACTCTTGTTGTTGGCAATATAGAGGCGGAGCACGTTGAGACCAAGTTGGTTGTCACCCTTACCGAAGAGCTTGTTCATCTCGGTGTCGCCAAGCCAATATGACCATGTAGGACTTGGAGAGAAGCCGCCAAAGCCCGTCACATGCTGATATTGCACCCTGTCGTCAATGTCTATGCTTGCCTTCCTGTCGGTGGCATAGGCAGAAGCACCTACTAAAAGTGATAATACTGCTACTGTAAATCTATTCATGATTAGTCTTGTTGTAATAGATAGTTTTATGTTCGGATTTCTTTTTCGCTGCACGAGTGCATACGAAGCAAACAAGTGTGAATCAGCCCAAAAGGCTATCGCACGTCTCTGATTTGCGAATGCAAAATTATATTTTTTTTCGCAGAAAACAATAGAAATGCTTTATTTTTCTTTTTTTTTAATAAAACAAGCTCTCTGAAATTCAGCTATTAACAATCTCCGTAGTCGTTTATTATCAGTAAATAATGTGAAGATGGTATTACTGAAAATTATGTAGTATATGTAGTATATGTACACTAAGCGGTTTTTCGAAAATATTCAAAAATATTCAATAATAAAATATCATTTTCGGCAGATAATAAAGCATACTTTGCATAGCATTTAGCCTCAGCAAGGAAGAGTTCATGAAACAATATAACAATCTAAAATTTCCTCGCTTTTGGGTAAGTAGGATGTAGAAAACTTTACTCAAAGCGGTTTCATAATATACATAATTTACATATACTACATATTTATAAGCATAACCCCCTTTTTCTGCTTTCTTACTCTAATATAATAATAATTAATTATTATTATATTAGACTATAATGCTAAGGAAGAGAGGGTGATAGAGTGTTACTAAAAAATATGTAGTATATGTAGTAAATGTATACTAAGCACACTAAAAGGCGAACAAAATAGTATGTAATACAATCATTATCAATTAGTTGCAAGGCTCAGACACTTTTTGCGGACGAATTCACGAAAAAAATTTGGTCGTGTAACTTATTATGCTTACCTTTGCACCAGATTAAGTGAAGAACGAAGAGTGAAGAGTGAAGAATTTAGGTCACTCTTTCCAATCAAAGGCCACGGAAGGAAAGACGACTCAGGTTCGCTTTTAATCCGCTTCTAATTCGCTTCTAATCCCATTCAAGTCCTAAGCCTTATAGCGAAGATACAGAAACTCAACAGCCCATAAGAGAGGACCTTGTATAAAAGCGATGTTTTTGCGGATAATATCGATAAAAGTGATTATTTCGTTAAACCTTTTCCGTTTTCCTGCGTCTTTATCGTAAGATAAATGAAATTGTGTAAAAAGAAAAAGCAAAATTATATACTGAAAGTTAATGAAGAAAATCGTTTATTCTATAGCCTTGTCTATGGCTTTCATTCCAGTTTCGGCAGTAAACAGGAGTTCATTATCGTTCGACACCTACGAATGGGACTTTGGTGCTATTGATGCAGCCAAGGGTACTGTGTGCCACACGTTTACATTCAAAAACGTGTCAAAGGCACCAGTCAGAATTGCCAAGGCTAACGCAAGTTGTGAGTGCATTACGGCTCACTACCCATCCAATGCCATCAAGCCAGGCGAAGAGGCAAAGGTGCTGGTGGCATTCTCGCCAAATAACGCATCGGGCAAGACATACCGCAGCGTTGAGCTTATTGATGCAGAAGGCAATACCGTTGGCGCTCTCTCAGCCAAGGCTGTGGTTGGTGAGGCTAATTTTGTAGTGGCAGCACAGGATAGCAAGTACAAATATCCATTCCAAGATCCAAGCCTTTCACGCGAGGAGCGTGTGGAGAACCTTATCTCACTTCTTACTCCGGAAGAGAAGGTGGGACTGATGATGAACAAGTCAGTATCGGTTGACCGTCTCGGCATACCTTCATACAACTGGTGGAGTGAGGCTTGTCACGGTGTGCGTCAGGGTGGATATACGGTTTATCCTCAGCCTATCGGTATGGCCGCTGCCTTTAGCGAAAAGCTTATGTACGATGTGTTCTCAACCGTATCAGATGAAGCTCGCGCCAACTGGAACCGTTCAGATCATAACGTGTTCAACGTGCCAATGGGCATGACATACTACCCTGGCAATCCAGAATTGACCTTCTGGTGTCCTAACGTGAACATCTTCCGCGATCCTCGTTGGGGACGTGGTCAGGAAACCTGTGGCGAAGACCCATACATGAACGCCGTCCTTGGCGTTCAGACAGTCCTCGGTATGCAGGGCAATAACGACAAATACTTCAAGACCCATGCCTGTGCAAAGCACTATGCCGTGCATAGCGGTCCAGAGCCTCTGCGTCACTCATACAACGCAACAGTCTCTATGCGCGACCTATGGGAGACCTATCTTCCTGCCTTCAAGGCTTTGGTGAAGAAGGCTAACGTGCGCGAGGTGATGTGCGCATACAACCGCTACGAGGGCAAGCCATGCTGCACAAGCGACCGCCTCTTGGTTGACATTCTTCGCCGTAAGTGGAACTATGACGCTATCGTGCTTACCGACTGCGATGCCATCAATAACTTCTATAATAAAGGTCAGCATGAGACGCACAAGGATCCGCTCTCTGCCTCTGTTGATGCAGTTCTCAATGGCACAGACCTTGAATGTGGTAAGGTGTTCATGGTGCTTACCGAAGCTTTGCAGAAGGGACTTATAAAGGAGTCGGTTCTTGACGACCACCTTCGCAAGACACTCATGGGACGCTTCGAGCTTGGTATGTTCGACCCTGCTGATATGCTTCCTTGGGCTAACCTCACACCAGATGTGATCAGTAGTGAGGCAAACAACGACCTTGCAACACAAGCTGCGCGTGAGTCAATGGTTCTTCTGAAGAACAATGGCATACTGCCTCTCTCAAAGGACATCAAGACTATTGCGGTAGTTGGTCCTAATGCCGATGATGTGGAACTTCTCAACGGAAACTACGGCGGTACTCCAACTGACAACCATAAGCACTCTTTGCTTGAGGGCATCAAGAATGCCGTGCCAGGTGCGAAGGTTATCTATCACAAGGCTTGTACCCTTGCCGATGAATACAACACCTTCTCACATCTCAAGGACATGAACGATGGTAAGGGCGCTTACGTTGAGTTCTGGAACAATAACGAGCTTGAGGGTGATCCTGCCGTTACAGGCTACTATAAGGAGGCATTCAACTTCTCTACATTCGGCGGATGGGGATTTGCTCAGGGAGTAAGCACAGAGAAGATTTCCGTGCGTGTGACAGGCACTTACAAGTCAACATTCACAGGCGAGATGAAATACACCCTCTCTACCGATAATGGTTATATATTAAAGGTGAATGGTGAGGTAGTGGAACAGGCAGAGCCTACACGCCGCCGTTTCGGCTTCAACCGCACACCTGAGTATAAGTCATTCCAGGTAAAGGAAGGCGAGACCTACAACATCGAGATTGAGTACCGTCGTGGTAAGGGTAACTTCGCTATGCTCCGTGGCGACATCTGCGAGCGTAAGCTTGTTGACTATACCGACATTGCAAATGATGTGAAGCAGGCAGATGCAATCATCGTTATCGGCGGTATCTCTGCAAGTATGGAAGGCGAGGGTGGCGATAAGGCCGACATCGAGCTTCCAAAGGTTCAGCAGAGACTTCTTGAGGCTATGCGTGGCACAGGCAAGCCAGTCGTTATGGTGAACTGCTCCGGTTCTGCCATCGCCTTCGGAAGTGTAGAGGATAAGTATGATGCTCTTATTCAGGCTTGGTATCCAGGGCAGGGTGGTGCAAAGGCACTTGCTGACGTGATTTTCGGTGACTATAACCCATCAGGCAAGCTCCCTGTTACATTCTACACATCAAACAACGACCTGCCTGACTTCCTTGATTATAGTATGGAAAACCGTACATACCGTTATTTCAAGGGCAATGCCCTCTATCCATTCGGTTACGGAATGTCATACACATCATTCAACTACGGCAAGGCAAAACTCTCCAAGACTTCTATGAAGAAGGATGGCAAGATAACGATCACCATACCTGTAACCAATACAGGAAAGCGTGAGGGTGAGGAAATCGTTCAGGTGTATGTAAAGGCATTGGATTATGCCGATGCTCCTATCAAGTCGTTGAAGGGTTTCCAAAAGGTTAAGCTTGCAGCAGGAGAGACAGGCAAGGCAGTTATCACACTCGATGGCGAATCTTTTGAGTATTACGATCCGTCAATAGACGAACTCTCAACACGCTCTGGTAAATATCAGATTCTGTATGGAAGTTCTTCATTGGATAAGGATTTACAGTCAATAGACTTTACTGTAAAGTAGGTTTTATGAAAAGCGGTGAGGCTCGCTACGTGATGTAGTGAGCCTCAATTATTCGTAAAAACGCCAATAAAACTGCAATTTATTATTATTATGCGTGATATTTATCATATTTATAAGGAAAATATAGGTAAAAACATAAAATATATCACAAATTATTTGTTTTTGTCAGGAAAAAGTATTAATTTTGCAGTCGCAATTTCAAAGATATAGATAAATATGACAAATAACATCACACTATCAGCCCTTATTATTAACATTCTCCTTCGAAAAGAGGCGGGAAGTGATAAGGTGTGCTGGTAATAATGATGCAAGAAATATTATGAGCCTTTTTCACTTCCTGCTGGGATGTGAAGAAGGCTTTTTTCTTTGAGATAACGTAAGTAATTTAGAAATAGTTAAAAATTAAATAATATGAGCGACAGATTATATATTTTTGATACCACACTGCGTGACGGTGAACAGGTACCAGGATGTCAGTTGAATACCGTTGAGAAGATTCAGGTGGCAAAGCAGCTCGAGACTCTCGGTGTGGATGTCATCGAGGCTGGTTTCCCAGTGTCATCACCGGGCGACTTCAATTCAGTTGTAGAAATCAGTAAGGCAGTGACATGGCCTACCATCTGCGCACTTACACGTGCCGTTGAGAAGGATATCGATGTAGCTGCCGAGGCACTTAAGTTTGCTAAGCGTGGGCGTATCCATACAGGTATCGGTACAAGCCCTTCACATATCAAGTATAAGTTCAACAGCACTCCAGAGGAGATTATCGAGCGTGCCGTTCGTGCCGTGAAGTATGCAAAGCGCTATGTAGAGGACGTGGAGTTCTATGCAGAGGATGCAGGTCGTACTGACAACGAGTATCTTGCACGTGTGATTGATGCAGTTACAAAGGCTGGTGCTACTGTCTGCAACATACCTGATACAACAGGTTTCCGTGTGCCAAACGAGTATCATGAGAAGATAAAGTACCTCTATGAGCACGTTGATGCCTTCGCAGCAGGTAAGTCAATCCTCTCAACCCATTGTCACAACGACCTTGGTATGGCAACAGCCAATACCGTGGCAGGTGTGCTTGGTGGTGCCCGTCAGGTAGAGGTGACTATCAACGGTATCGGTGAGCGTGCCGGAAACACCTCTCTTGAGGAAATCGCAATGATCTTCAAGACTCACCCAGACCTCGGCATTGACACTAACATCAACACAACGAAGATATATCCTACAAGCCGTATGGTAAGCTCGTTGATGAATATGCCAGTTCAGCCGAATAAGGCTATCGTTGGTAAGAATGCCTTTGCACATTCTTCTGGTATTCATCAGGATGGTGTGTTGAAGAATGCCTCTACCTACGAGATCATGGATCCAAAGGATGTAGGTATCGACGAGGCAAGCATCGTACTGACGGCTCGCTCTGGTCGTGCAGCCTTGAAGCATCGTCTGCATATCAACGGCGTGGATGTTGAGGGCGAGAAGCTCGACAAGATTTATGCAGACTTCCTCGTACTTGCCGACAAGAAGAAGGAGGTTACAGATGATGATATCCTCGTACTGGCAGGTGCTGAGCGTAACGAGATGAACAATGTGAAGCTCGACTACCTTCAGGTTACAGCAGGTAAGGGTACACGTGCGGTTGCAAGCATCGGTCTTCAGATTGCCAACGAGCACTTTGAGGCAGCAGCATCTGGCAATGGTCCTGTTGATGCAGCCATCAAGGCACTCAAGTCAATCATCAAGCGCGAGATGACATTGAAGGACTTCACCATTCAGGCTATCTCAAAGGGTTCTGACGACCTCGCAAAGGTACACCAGAGCGTGGAGTTCGACGGACACACATACTATGGCTTCGCAGCCAATACGGATATAGTAACAGCTTCGGTAGAGGCTTATATTGACGCAATAAATAAATTCAGATAGTTCAACTTTCGCATAGCTTAAGTTGAAAGTGAAGAGTTAAGAGTGAAAAGTTAAGAATTTAAGTTAGTATTGCAGTTTAAGGGGCTTTTTGTAAACCTTACGAGATAAAATGTAACTTAAATTGACTTCCCCTTCGGACGTCGAGCTAAACCTTCTTCACTCTTCACTTGAAGTTGAGCTTGCGAAACTTCAGAAAAAAAGAAAATGGCAAAAACATTATTTGACAAAATCTGGGACGCACACGTAGTACAGAACGTGGAGGACGGTCCTACACAGTTGTATATCGATCGTCTCTATGCACATGAGGTGACATCACCACAGGCATTCGACACACTTCGCGACAAGGGTATCAAGGCTTTCCGTCCTGACCACGTAGTCGCTATGCCTGACCACAATACTCCTTCTGATCAGCAGGAGGTAATCAACGACCCTGTAGGTCGCAAGCAGGTTGAAACCCTCAAGGCTAACTGCGAGGAGTTTGGCATCAAGCACTTCGCAATGGGCACAAAGGATAATGGTATCATCCACGTTGTTGGTCCTGAGAAGGCTCTCTCTCTCCCTGGCATGACAATCGTATGTGGCGACTCACATACATCTACCCACGGTGCCGTAGGTGCTATCGCTATGGGTATCGGTACTTCTGAGGTAGCTCAGGTATTGGCTTCTCAGTGTATCCTTCAGTCAAAGCCAAAGACAATGCGCATCAACGTTGAGGGGGAGCTTCCAAAGGGAACAACAGCCAAGGACGTTGCACTCTATATCATGGCTCAGATGACAACATCAGGTGCTACAGGCTATGCAGTTGAGTATGCTGGTAGTGCTATCCGCAATATGTCAATGGAAGGTCGTCTGACCCTTTCAAACCTCTCTATCGAGATGGGTTCACGTGCAGGTCTTATCGCTCCTGACGAGACAACATTTGCATATCTCAAAGGTCGTGAGTACGCTCCAAAGGGGGCTGACTGGGATAAGGCTGTTGAGGAGTGGAAGAAGCTCTACAGCGATGCTGATGCCAAGTTCGACAAGGAGGTGACATATCGTGCAGAGGACATCGTTCCACGTATCACTTACGGAACAAACCCTGGTGCTGGTATCGCTATCGACGAGTGCATCCCAACACTCGACCAGATTGCAGAGGCTGACAAGACTCAGTTCCTCGATATGCTCGACTATATGCAGTTCAAGCCTGGACAGAAGCTCGAAGGCACACCTGTAGATTACTGTTTCCTCGGCGCTTGTACCAACGGCCGTATTGAAGACTTCCGTGCATTCGCTTCTGTTGTAAAGGGCAAGAAGAAGGCAGACAGCATTGTGGCATGGCTCGTTCCTGGTTCTTGGCTCGTTCGTCAGCAGATCATCGACGAGGGCATCGACAAGATACTTGAAGAGGCAGGTTTCGAGCTCCGTCTCCCTTCATGCTCTTCATGTCTGGCAATGAACCCGGATAAGGTTCCAGCAGGCAAGCTCTCAATCTCTACAAGTAACCGTAACTTCGTTGGTCGTCAGGGACCTGGTGCCCGCACCGTTCTCGCATCTCCACTCGTAGTTGCTGCATCTGCTATCACAGGCGTTATTACTGATCCAAGGAAATTATAAAAGACCCACCCTGTCCCTCCCCAAGGGAGGGGAATTTGGATAGTCTTATAATTATAAGGTCTCATTGTAAAAAATATTAAAGCTCCTACCCATCCGGGAGAAATACAAACTACTCCCCTCCCTTTATGGGAGGGGCATGGGGGTGGGTCTCTTATGGCAA
>CACYXI010000046.1 GCA_902778265.1 uncultured Bacteroidales bacterium
GCATGGAGTCAATGACCTGGCATTCTTCATGTTCCGTTGTACTAAGATATTTGGTTAGTCAGCGTGGGGCTATCCACGGACAATCTCCCCTGCGCCATAATTTTTCATTTTTCATTTTGCTTTCCTCTCGTGGCCTTTGATTGGAAAACGTGACCGCCATCACCTAACACCCATCACCCAGATCTCGAGTGCAAAGTTACAACAATATTTTTCGGAACTGCAAGAAAACACGAAAAAAAATATGTTACATGGGGTAAAATTTTCTTATGACGACGTAATACACTGATTATCAGAGAGAATTTTTCGGATAGACATTCATAGAAACCCAATGTAACATATATCTGTTACATAAAATAGTGACATGTGGTGAGAATATGCGAATCTTTGCTCATAATATAATATATAATATTTATATTATATATTATATTATGAATATTTTTTTGAGAATCACACTGGTAGGGTGTGCCATTTATGTAACAGATATATGTTACATGCTCAAAATAGCTATTCATCTATATCTTCACACTTTTATTTTGCCTCAATGCATAGCACAGACTAAGCGTCCAAGCATCAGTGTATCAACAAGATATTCTTCTCGTCTTAAACAAAGAATGCAATACTACATTGTATTGTACGTGTCATTCTTTCTTTATGCGATGTGTGCAAAAATGTAACATATATCTGTTACTTAAAATAGGGAGAGGGGGTAAGGTACATTCCCCAAATGAGAATCAGTTTCAATTATAAGGCTGAATTTCCATGAAACATGAGATTGAATGCTTCATACTCTTTTTTCTTGGATGGGATATGATAGTAGCGCGATGTTATACGGATTAGATCATGTTCAGTCTGTATGCAAAGATATTGACAATTTGATATAGCTGGCGTCGCGTTTCGCCACCTCAGCTTTATATTATCAGGACATACGTTGATGAGGATGGGGTCCAAAATGTACTCCCATCTATGACGCCCTGATTTAGGGCCTCATAGGAAAAAGAAATATTGACGCTGTGGTTTCTACCCACACCATCTGTTGTATTCTACAAATCAAAAAGAAGCTGACCCGACAAATTGTCGGGTCAGGTCAAGAACAAGTTGTCTAAATGATTACGAATTACTAATTACCTGTTTACTTTTTTCGCTCAATTCCTTTCGATGGAAGAAGAACTCCACGAAGTGCCTGAGCTTGCGAAGAACTTGGTAATTCGTAATTTGTAATTCGTAATTCAAACAAATATTTCGTAATTACATTAAATATCCAACGCTGCGTGATATGCCTCGTAGATTGCCTTAGTGATGTTCGCAGGACGAACGCAATCGCCTACCTCACGAACGAATGGGGCGCATCTACGGAGTGTATCTACATCAGCACGGTTGGCACGCTGACCGAGGGCGCAGATAACGGTCTTACCCGGAACAAGTACCTCGTTGCCATCCTTATCCTTGCAGACAACGCCATCGGCTGTAATCTTCTGACCAACATACTCGGTATGAGCAGTTGAGAACTCTGCAACCTTACGCATAAGGATAGGACGCTGACGGATGTTGCAGTCAGCAGCAAGGGTGTCGCGCATCTCAACAAGCTCCACCTTCTTGCCTTCCATTCCAAGGTGAATAGCACACTCACAACCGGCAAGACCACCACCAAGTACGACAACGCTATCGCCTACCTTATCCTTATTAAGATAATAGTCGTTTACGATTATCACGTTATCAGAATCAATGCCTGGGATTGGTGGAACGATTGGTGTAGAGCCGACTGCGAGGATAAGAGCATCAACGCCCTCCTTCTCCACATACTCAGGTGTAACGGTGGTGTTAAGGCGAATTTCTACGCCCTCATCCCTTGCCTGACGCTCAAGAACCACTCCAAGCTCATACATCTCATATTTGAACGAAATAACCTGTTCTGACTTCAAGATACCTCCTACCCTATCCGATTTTTCGCAGAGGATAACCTTATGACCACGCTGAGCAGCAGTAACGGCAGCCTTGAGTCCGGCAACACCGCCACCAACAACCATCACCTTCTTGCTCTTAGGTGCAGGAACTACCTCCATACCCTCAATCTCACGTCCGATAAGCGGATTAACGGCACAACGGCGAGTGAAGGTAACAGGACGCTCTGCCATACAGGTGTAGCAGCGCAGACACTTCACGATGCGGTCTTCCTTGCCAGCCATAACCTTCTGTGGATGGAATGGATCGGCAAGCAACTGACGGCCCATATAAACCACGTCGGCCTTACCCTCGGCAATGATACGCTCCATCTGCTCAGGATCACTGAGCGCACCGATAGTAGCAACAGGCTTCTTCACGTGCTTCTTGATCTCGGCAGCAAGCCATACGTTAACACCATGCTCATCGAACATAGGAGGTGTGGTATTGAAGAATCCGAACTGATAAGAACCTGCTGATACATGGATGAGGTCAACGAACTCTTCGACTGCCTGAGCAATCTTAATACCGTCCTCAATGCCATAGCCGCCATCGAACAGCTCACTACCACTAAGACGTACCTCGATAGGGAAATCAGGTCCTACGGCATTACGCACGGAAGCAAGCACCTCGCGAACTATGCGGACACGATTCTCGAGAGAACCGCCGTACTCGTCGGTACGATGATTGAGATATGGAGAGAGGAACTGATGCAAGAGCCATCCGTGACCTGCATGAACCATTATCATCTCATATCCCGCACGCTTACAGAGAGCAGCCTTCTCGCCGTATGTCTTAACGATGTCGTCAATCTGTTCCTTTGAGAGAGCCTTCACAGGACGACCGTCAGGACGTGTGCCGTCGCTTGGTCCCCACTGGTTAAGGCTAGCCTTCTTGTTCTTGTCCGACATATAGGTACCTGCATACTGACCTGAGTGTGAAAGCTCGATGCTTGGCACGGCACCATGACGGCGAATTGCATCGGCAACGAAGGTGTGGGCTGCAAGGCAACCTACGGTCTCAAGGTCGAGATGGAGCATGTGACTGCCGTCGGTGTCAGGATGAACCACGAGCTCACTAACGGTAACAGCAGCAGCACCACCCTTGGCACGAAGCTCATAGAAACCTTGTGTGCGAGGACCAGGACAGCAATCGGCTGTTATGTCTGTTGCACCCATTGGTGCAGAGAAGATACGATTACGGAATGTTACTTTGCCTAAGGTGATAGGACTTGTAAGATTTGGGTATTTGTTATTGTTCATAATATTTTATTGTTTTTACGCGGTACAAAAGTACAAACTTTCTTTCATTCTCGCAAATTTTTTAACAAAATAGTTTAAGGAGTAACAAGGAGTATAAGGAGTAATAAGGAGTACAAGACGATAGTTTTCTCGTTGAAAGTGGAAATGATGAGGGATGAGAGTTTGTTACTATTAACCTTATGATTATCCGCAATTACGTGACAGACGGGCTGAAAGCCCAAAAGCACATAGCATAGGGCAACACCCTATGTACAAAGCCGTTAGTGTATTCGCCCTGTAGGGGCAAAAGCATTATTATATTAGAGCTTTTGCCCTTGCAGGGCGCAAGTTTCCCCCTCCAATTTACTACAGGGCGTTGCCCTGGGCTAGTAGCTTTTGCCCCTTCAGGGCGTTATCACATAATTGCGGAATCATTTTAAACATTATTCCTTACTCTACCAAAAACTATTCCGAATATAATACATTCGTCTTGTACTCCTTGCTACTCCTTGTACTCCTTATTACTCCTCATATTAATTTAGAATTTCTTTCCGAAGACGATACTGATGAAAGTCAGCCACAGGGTCTTGATATCGAACCAGAAAGAGCGATGCTCAAGATAGTAGAGGTCGTAGTTGAGACGACGGAGCATCTTCTCCATAGTGTCAGTATAGCCATTATAGAGAGTGGCATAGCTCGTTACTCCAGGACGAATCTGATAAAGGAACGAATAACGTGGATCGTGCTCCATTATCTGGTCGATGAAGAACTTACGCTCTGGACGATAGCCAATGAAAGCCATATCGCCGCAGAACACGTTCCATAGCTGCGGAAGCTCATCAAGATGATGCGCACGCAGGAACTTGCCCACCTTGGTAAGGCGTGGGTCGTCGTCACCTCCGGCATGGCTTAGAGCCGGACCGAACTTCTCGGCATCGAGTCGCATAGAGCGGAACTTATAGATATAGAATGGACGACCGAATCTGCCCAGTCGCTCCTGTCGGTAGATGGCAGGACCGCCATCATCCAACTTGATAAGTACATACGACAACAGGAAAAGCGGCGACATGAGGATGAGCATTATACCAGCCAAGGTCATGTCACAAAGTCGCTTGATATTACGCTCCACGGAGTTCATTCCATCAGGAATAAAGTCTATTTCCTCTCCAAGAATAACGTCTTTCGGAAGTCCTAAAGTGCCGAATACCTGTTGCTTACGCTTGATTGTCTCTACTGGCACATTAGCCTCCCAGGCATCACGTCCATACGACATATTCCACTTACGGTGGTGGCGCTTATCCTCACGCTTGCTGATTGCATAGCTGATAGAGAACTGAAGGAGAGACCACAGGGCAAGGTCGAGAAGAACAAGGAGGGTAAGGTTTAATCCCTTCAACACCCAGATAGTGTTGACGAGCGCAAAGACAATAACGATGAAGATGATGCACAATGGTGTCAACCTTCCCTTGATACCCGAACGCACCAACCTATGGTGCATCTGGTTACGGTCAGGGGTAAGCATTGCTCGTCCCTCGCGCACACGGTTTCGGATGATTCGGATAACATCGACAAACGGGATGAACGTTATACCCACGACAATCATGAGCATACCTTCGGGCATGAACTTGCCGCTCTGCTGAATAAGCGAGAGTGTGAGATAGCTTACGAAATAGCCGAGAGTATATGAGCCAGCATTACCAAGAAGCGTCTTTCGCCATTTCGCAAAAAAGAGCTTAAAGATGGAATATGAGGCTGAAACGCCAAGCAGGGCTGACGACACCAATGCTCCGAGTGTGAAATTGAAGGCTATGCAGAATGCGAGGAAGATAATACCTATTATCGCCACATATCCTGCACCTATGCCGTCGATGTCATCGAGAATCACGATGGCTTCGGTGATATACATAACGAGACATACCGTTAGCGGCATACCTACCCACCAAGGCAGTTCGTTAATGCCAAAAAGCCCTTGTAAGTCCATTATCCACAGATGCGACAATGGAAACAGGCAAGCCGTAACGAAGAGCAGAAGGAGCTTAACCTTGATGGCGGTTCCGTGAATATCGTTTTTCAGTCCTACGATATAAAGCAAGGCACAGCCCGAGATAACCTGCATTATTCTCAGTCCCGACTTCTCTACCCCAGCAGCCGAAGCCTCATCATAGCCAAACCATTTGGGAAGTCCGAGAGAGGCACACAGGCAAGTAAGCAAGATAGGAAACAATGCTATGCCTCCTATCTCCACCATGGAATAGCCATCGCCCTCATCCACATCGTCCACGCTACGGAAGAACTTTCCACTTGAGCTGAACAGCTTCATTCGCGTGAGTATGATGACGGACAGAAATATTCCTATTACTAAAGGTATGATATCTATTATATATTGTTCTATCATTGTTCTAAAAAAGCCCCCATCCCCTTATGGGGTTTGTTTTTTTCTTAAAAAACGTTATAAACAGAAAAATATTGCAAAGCAACAGTTTTTTGGATGTTTTTTTACATTTTACGTATTTATATCAAAAAAAATGACTATCTTTGTAGCCCAAAAATAATCACCAATTACTAATTACGAATTACCAAATTACCAATTCCATCGAAAAGGATTGAGCGGTAAAAGCTAAACAGGTAATTCGTACTTCGTAATTCGTAATTACATTGTAACCTGGTTCAATGAAGATATTACAAGTAGGAAAATTCCACCCAATCATAGGCGGAGTTGAGAAAGTGATGTTCGACCTCACAAGCGGTTTTGCGGCTCGCGGCATAGATTGTGACATGCTGTGCGCAAATAATGATACAACCGTAAGGAAGCTAACCATTAAGGAACTCACGCCAAGAAATAGGATTATCATCTGCCCTACATGGAAAAAGCTGTTTGCAACTATGATTTCGCCTGCAATGATAAGGGAACTGAAACATAGATGCAACGAATATGATATTATCCATATTCACCACCCAGACCCTATGGCAGCCCTTGCCCTGTATATGTCGGGATATAAGGGAAAGGTAGTACTCCACTGGCATAGCGACATCCTCAAGCAGGCTAATCTGCTAAAGCTCTACAAGCCTCTACAGAATTGGATGATAGGTCGTGCTTCGGTCATCTTAGGCACTACACCTATTTATATTAAGGAGTCACCATTCCTGAAATCCGTACAAGACAAATGCACCTATCTGCCAATAGGTATCAACGAAATAGAAAGGAACGAAAAGGCAGTACAGGCTATCCGCAACCAATATCCTGGGAAGAAGATTATCTTCTCCTTAGGAAGACTGGTGGAGTATAAGGGCTATAAGTACCTCATTGATGCAGCCAAGGATCTCGACGATGACTATATCATACTGATTGGCGGTTCTGGTCCGCTAAGGGACACACTCCAGGCACAGATTGATGCCAACAACCTTAATTCAAAGGTAAGGCTACTTGGAAGGGTGAGCGATGAAGACCTCCCTAACTACTATCATGCCACAGACCTATATTGCCTTAGTTCAACGATGAAGACGGAAGCCTTTGCCATTGTGCAGATAGAGGCTATGGCATGTGGCAAGCCTGTTGTCTCAACGAGAATACCAGGTTCGGGCGTAGCATGGGTTAATGCCGATCAGGAATCTGGTCTTACGGTTGACGTTTGCAATGCCAAGGCTCTTAGCGATGCCATCAGGAATATTCTGGGCAACACAGAACTTTACGACAAACTTGCCAAGGGAGCAAGGGCACGCTACGAGAATGTCTTCAGGAAAGAGACTATGATAGACAGATGCTTAGACATTTACGGCTCGCTCAATGGTTGAGAGAATGTCTTTAGCCGTTGAGGCATAGTTGTACATACGGTCAATCTTTTCGCTGACGTTCAGTCTATGCCCTATGAAGCTCGCCAGTTTCTCGTAGAGGTCATCAGCATCACCAGTTCTGAAATAGGTGACAGGCAGATCACTATACACCTCCTTATATACAGGTATATCGGAGATTATGACAGGCGTACCCAGATACATAGCCTCAAGTGGTGGTATTCCAAAGCCTTCATAGAAGGAAGGAGAGACCAAGACAGCCGCCCGCTGGAGTGTCTGATAGAGAGTGGCATCATCCACGGCTCCGAGGAAGTTCACGCTATCACGGTTCTTGGCAAGAACATCCATCATCTCCGTGTCCTTGGTTCTGAAATCCACATGACCTATAACCGTAAGCGAAGGGCAATCAGAAACGTTCGCCCGCAATTTTGCATAGGCATTCAGGAGCACGGCAAGTCCCTTATGCCTCTTTATGCTACCAAGAAAGACTATTCCATTCTTCTCACCATCATAGGCATTAGTCTCGCTATACTTCCGCAGATTATGGTTTATTCCATTGCATACAACGGCCATATTAGCTGACGTATTGAAATATGCCTGTATTCTATCCTTGGAAAACTGCGAAACCGTAAATACCGTGCGCGAAATGCGAAGGGCTCGCTTCACATACCATTTCAGCGCAAGACGATGAATGGCAGAGCCGAATTTCCCTGTTTCAAAAAACAGGATATCATGTATCGTGGAAAATATCGGCACCCTGATGCCCATCGGGATATTGAAATTAGGGGTATAGAAAGCATCACACTCGTTCACTTCACGCACTGGAAACCTTAGTAGCTCGGTGGGGGTGAAGCTGCGGAATCGGCAATCCACCACCCTACAACGACCTTGCTGCTGATACTTTCCAAGCCTATCGGTATATCCTATCAGCACATACTCGTTGCTAGTATGCAGAACGAGGCAATTCAGCACATTTTCTATAAATGTACCAATACCAGTCTGACCTATTAATCTACAATCAACTGCGAGTCGCATTTCTTACAGCTTTTAGATATTCATACGAGTCCTTGCTATCAGGCTCAAGGTATGCTCCCTCACTCCATTCATTCCATGCCGTAAGCAAGATATACGACTTATTCTGAGAACCTACAATCTGCATAAGCTGATGAAGATATGCCCCGAATTTCTCTGGAGTCTGCCCCTTGATTATCGTTCCATATTTGCCTCTGCGTGGCGAATCATCATATCCCACGAATGCACTCGGAATGAATGTCGGCTCTGGATGCGAAGCCATAGTGTTGAGAAGTTTCTTCCACACCTTGTCATACTGGAAGAACTTCGGGCCATACTTAATGCCAAGTTGCTTCAGCACACGACGATAAATTTTATTAGGCATCAGATCCCATGAAGACGCACTCGGCTCATAGAGAAATATATTCTGCCCCTTGGTGACGCTCGGGTTCACTCCCTTGCGATAGACGACATAGATTCCCGGAAAGCCGTTTTCCATTGCCAGACGCTCAAAATACTGACACATTGCCAGAATATCCTTTGAGCAATGGTAGATAACGAACATCGGCTTGCCATCCACCTTGATGTATCTGTCATCGCGGAAATGAGGCAGTAACCAGTAGAAGTGCTTCTTCCACGATTCCTCTGTGCCAAGCCGATACTCTATCAGCATACCACTACCACTATGGGCAGAAGAATCGACAGGGGTACTCTCATCGGCAACAGGCGACCAGTCATTACCCGACACATTACTCCAACTACGTTTCCAACTTATGTTGTCCCACGCAAAAAAATAGTGTATGTCAATATCCTTGTTATTCAGGATAATCCCGGCTGGTTTCGTCAGCAGATTCTTCTCGTCATTAAACCAATAATGATATATACCGAATCCATAGATCCCGTATTCGTTTGCCAGTTGTGCCTGACGCACTATGTTTTCCTTTAGTGAGAGATCGTAGTAAATTCCATCAACAGGAATCCTTGGTTGGTTATGACCTTCAAATAAAGGCTTGGCATTTCGTACAGTTATCCAGTCTGTGAATCCCTTTCCCCAGAAGGCATCATTTTCTGGTATCTGATGATACTGCGGAAGATACATTGCTAAAATTTTCGGACTCATACAAATTGATATTTGAAAATGAAAGTGAAAAAAGAAATACAAATTTTTCGTTCTCGGGTATAACCATCAACAGAAAAACGTAATTCGTATTTTATAATTTTTCATTGTTCATTTTTTTCATTTATATTTTAGCTGATAATACATAAAATTATGAATCTTATAAAAGATGTACTTAAGATAAGAACCATAACCTGCACTTCTCAATGTCTTATAATTTTCTATGTTTTCTTTGAAAAGCGACAACACATTCGAAACATAAAACGCGAAGTTTTTTGTATTGCAACAGACCTCTGCACCAAGTGTGTTGTCCCCATGTTGACGATAGTCTATCAATGCCTCATGAACGGGCACCACTACCCCACCCTTAGCACAGGCACATACCGTAACCCACTCATCATGCAGGGGCGATCCATATGGTGTCCTGGCTATGGCACACAGCTTTACGGCATCATCGAAGAGCATGGTGCAACCCGTCACCACATTGGTTATGCGGCTGCCCTGAGTTCTGAACATCTCGGGATGAATGCCAGCCATGCTCCAGAACGAAGGATTGATAACATGCAGATCCGCATCCACCACACAAAGGTCTGTATGGACTATCACGGGGCGATCGGGAGTCACAGCCTTTTGCTGTCTGTAAACCTCATAGCTTTTCTCCACCTTATCCGTATGCCACACATCGTCATGGTCGGCAAACATATAAAGCTGTGAATCCACCCTTGACAACAGACTCATGAAATTAGCATAGGCATTGCCCTGTGACGGATAATCAAGAATTGTAATCCTATCAGGATTGGCTTCCACATAACGAGACAATATCTCCATGGTACTATCGGCCGATCCGTCATCATGAATATACAAATGCCAATGGGGATATGTCTGGGAAAGTATGGATTTTAACTGTTCCTCGACATACCTGTCACTGTTATATGTTGCCATCAAAATGGCTATGTCGTTGTTTTGAAGCATACTATTTAAAAAAAATAAAAAGCGAAAATCAAAAAAGTTTGGTTAGTAAAGTAAAAATTAAGAAGTAAAAAGTATGATTCTTGCTCTGGCAAGCATCTCTACGAGTTGAGCAACCATATGCAGCGAACGGCTGTCGGAGAAATATGAACCATACTTTTTAATTAATACTTATTACTTTTTAATTTTAAACACTTTGTCAAACTTATACTTATTTGCAATCGCACCTGGGAGATTGACCGCAATTAGCGCAATACATATACCCTCTAACCCATATATGCGCCCAAGCAACAGGGATAATGGCACTACCATGACAGCAGCAAGGAGCGTGAACCACAGTTGGATTCTCAATGCTCCTATCCCATTGAGGAAATAGGAATACGTCTGACTATAAATCAGCTCATACATGTATATAGCCATGCAGATCGACAGCGACATCGGCACCTCAACCTCATCGCCTACCCATACCGAGTATATCCAGTCACTCAGAAGTACCACAACCACGAGAGCCGCCCCTATGACATACAACAGTCTTAACAAGCGCTTCTGCGAACGTATTATCCAGTCATAGTCTTGACGATTATAGGCATCCGTAGTAGATGACCAGAATGGGGTCAGCACCACCATAAACAGGGACAGCAGGAAGGTGAACAATCGGTACGAAACCTGATATGGAGTTACGTACTCTGGTGTGTATAGCGATGAGATAATCAAGTTCGTTGACATGAAGATCACGATGCTCGACACCTGCAACAGGAAGAACTTGCTACCCAGCGTTAGTATCTCGCCCACCTCCAGCCTTCTGAAGCACCGCAGCGAAGGTTGCAGATGCGGGTATCTGAGCCAGAAGGTAAGACCAAACGCCACAATGTTGACCATCAGCGGTATCACCGTATATACCATTGCCACCGCCCAAAGGCTCGAAATTCCCCATAACCGCAGCAAATACATACCCAGCAGCACAGCAGTCTGCCCTGCCACCACTATCGCATTGTTCACAGCGGGCAACTGCAGGGCGAGATACACATTACCCGATAGCTTGAAGACGAACGTGACGCACGTAACGGCGAACGAAACAATAAGCACATCCCTGAACTCCACACAATGACTACTGTCAATGTTCAGCAGACTGTTAATGTCTATAAAGCAGACAGCGACCGCCCCCACCAAAGCGATTGCGAGCATGAGGGCAAATATGGAGAAGAAAGCCGTAGAAATGCAGCAGCGCGCCCTCTCCATGTCGTTCTTTGCTACGTACTCAGCTACCTTGTTGCGCACCCCATTGCCCATGCCAAGATCCATATTGTCAATCCACAGCAGCAGCGACACCACAATCATCCACAGACCGTTGTTATACGTACCCAGACAGAGGAGCGTCACAGGAACAAGCAACAGCTGTACCACACCAGCCCACCCCTTTATGACGAAGGATGCCACTACGTTCCTCTTTATGCGCCCCGACCTTGTATTTGCGTCTGACATATACATTAATAGTGAAATTAAAAAGCTCTTTATAAATCCACATCTCGCTGGCTCTTATCGTCCTGATCAGGGTTCAGCACCTCACTATGCCCCATAGCCCTGAACTCCACATCGCGATACTCATTGAGACCCGTAGTATATGGGAACCATAGCTCGAAATAGTACATCCCGGTCTTGGGCCAATAGGATGAGTACTGCCAGATGAAGAACAAGAATATCCCGATGGTGTTCATCAATCGCAAACCCTGATGCTCACGTTTCTTACGGAAAAGCTGATAAACAAAGTCAGCAAGCATGACAAGATAGAGAATGTGTGCATAGTTCTGCACTCGCGTCAGTCCGACGAAGGAAGATGCAATGACAGCAAGTGGTATTTGGAATGAATAGAACTTCTTTTTCTTCCTGGCAAGCTCTTCGTCCTCCTCCCACTTTATGGCATAGTACATTGTAATGAATGGGAACACGATATACGTGATTGCGCTTCGCAGAAATCCGAATATGGTACTTGCTTGTATAGAATACATAAATACCTTCTTGATTATGTTGCCCGTACCACCCAACTTTGACAATATATGCGTGATCAAGAAGTCACTACCAGCCCAAAGCGCAAATGCCGTGAAGAAGGCTACGTAGAAGGTGTAATGGCTGTACCTGACTCTTGCAATCGGAAAAAGCAAGGCTATACCAGCAGTAAAGTGGAAAAGGAGTGCAACAAGTGTAAGTACGTAAAAGCGCCACTTATGCCCATTAGTGTATGCTGTGTATCCATAGAGCACGAACGACATCGACATGGCCTCGCGCATGATATCGGTGTTGAACATGAAATATGTGAACGACACAAAGTATATTATCAAGAATAGGAAATAGCGCTTGGTGTAGTTGCGTACAAAGCAGCATACGCTCACGTTGATGCATATCGCCTCAATGAACTGCACGGCATAGAACGAGTCGAAGATTTTCTTGCATAGCATATTCATTATAACCCATCCAGGCATCTGACTTCTGAGCAAGAAACCTAATCCTATCTGCTGTGGCAACTGTGAGAAATCCCTTGGATAGTTCTCGAATTCCTCCATATACTCGAACTTGTCGCCTCCGAGTCCATAGCTCATGCCTGATATGAAGATGAGTATCACGCACAAGAGCCAAAATCTGTGGTTCTTCTTTGGATTCTCTTCTTCAATCGCATCATACTTTAGCGAGAAGTATATTGCCGGCAGCAAGAATATAAGATATACTATTGTCATGCAAATTACGAAAAGCGAAGTAAGAGTGAAAAGTTAAGAAGGTTTAGCTCGGCAACCGAATGAATATTTATCGAATACCAACTGAGTACAGGGATGTAAAGTCAATTTAAGTTACTTAAATTCTTCACTTTTCACTCTTCACTTTCAACTTTCACTACGCGAAAGTTAAATTAGAACCATTCCATCAACTCCTTACGGAACATCTTGCAAAAAGTTACAATGGTAGAAAGTATGAGCATTGAGACGATAAAGACGATTCTCTTAGGTCCTGCGGGCTTTATTGGGACGGAGGCACACTTCAACGTGGTGAATGCGGGAGTCCGCTCCTGCACCTTGGCAAGGGCAGCCTCCAAACGAGTATTCAATGCAGTATATACGTTGTACTTCAGCTGCATCTCGTTCTCCATATCCTCCTGTTTCGCCTTGAAACTCTCGAGAACGACCTCGGTGTTAGCATCGGAATAGCGACCGTATGCCTGACGCGCCCTCTCGTATTGCTCCTTTGCATCAGCAGTCAACTGCTTGTAGTGTTCGTAGTCAATACGCGCCTTCTTAGTTCTGTAGGCTGTAATGAAGGTTTGTAAACGCTCCTTGACACTATCAGCAAGCAATGCACATACAACGGGATCCTGATCAGTTACCGAGATGGTTACCACACCTGTCGTCTTACTGTAGTTACACTCAATGTTGTCAGCCACTTGCTCGAGTATATTGTTGACTTCCTTATTGAGATGGAAAGGATCAAAGCGCTTGCCATTCTTGCCCTTTATAGGCTTTTCGGGAGTAGCAAACATTCCCCTTACCTTCTCAGCAGTCCAGATAAACGGCATGATCAGAATATTATTCTTCTGATGGTTCTTGAGGTAG
The DNA here is from genome assembly GCA_902778265.1 of uncultured Bacteroidales bacterium. Taxonomy (GTDB): domain Bacteria; phylum Bacteroidota; class Bacteroidia; order Bacteroidales; family Bacteroidaceae; genus Prevotella. The sequence goes on from CACYXI010000046.1 coordinate 13,662, forward strand.
TCGTAGTAGTCGGTGGTCAGCTCGTTCTTCTGTGTCGTCACCTTGATATCGAGCAAATCGACAAGGAAATCATTCGACTCGAACAAGTCGGGATACAACTCTGGGAAAATGGCATCCGACGACGACATATTACCAATATTCACGCCAAAGCTTGACGCAAGCGAGGCAAGTCCGCCACCTACCGAAGCGTCAGCCGATTCAGGTGCTATGGCAACCTCGCAGTTATAGTATCTTGGCTGTGGAAATATCCATAGGCACGACAGTACAAACACCACGGCCCAAACCTTAAAGTATGTTTTCCTGCGGGCAAGCATGGTGCTTGCAATCTCCTTAATGTCAATAACTGAATTATTCATAAAAATTGGCAAAAAGCAAAATTACTTTTTCTTATTCCTAATATTTCTCAAAATGCAGACATAGCTCTTCGTCCTGCAAAATCATCTTGTCCTCATCCAAACTCTTAACCAGATAGTCCTCACTGAGATTGTTAATGCCAAATGGACGAAGCTCATTGAGAGTTGAGGAATCTATGAAACGATCGCCTTCTACCCTATCGTACAAGAACACATCACTCAATCGAAGCCTCGATGCCGTATGATCGAAACGGCTCATATAATAGTGATTCGTGCCATCTGCATGATTGAACTGGGCAAGTGTTCCCTGAAAAGACCAGAAAATACGTCTGTCTCTATAATCTGCGGAATGTCCATTTGAAAGGGTATCTATCCGAGTAAGATACCACATTCCATCCAAATCGCCATTATCAGACGATGTCGTGTCGCAAGCTACGCAAAGAAGCCCGACAAACATAGTTACGAATATTATTTTTTTCATCTGATATTATATTTAACTGTCAGCTGTACACCTGTATTATCACCAAGGAGTTCACCGAAATCAGATCCAAATGCCAAGGTACAAGTGAGTCTCGTCTGTGGCAGACGATACGAAGTCTCGAACAGGATACTCGTATTCTCCTTCAGATGGAGATATGGCTCATCGTAAGTACCGTAGCCTTTCTCCCAAGTAAGTTTTGCACGATAGTGCAAGCCCTCCAGCGGATCGCCTGCCAAGGCAAAGTGCCATGCCTTGAAGCGGTTGTTCTTAATACCTATATATCCATCACCATTATAGATAGGGGATGTGAACAACGGACTACCCATAGTCTGCCCCCAGTGTTGCCATCCTGGAAGGGAGGCATGATTATAATAGTTGTCGCGACCGCTGATATGCGTCTGGATGGTCTCATTATGGTCGTGATAGATAGGACCGCTCTGATAGCGTGTATTGATGTATTCCACCACAGCTTGATTGACATAGCGGAATTTCTTCAGTTTAACATCAATCCCTACGAGAGCATCTTTCAGGTCGTAACGGAAATAGCGGTTATCCTTCCTCTCATTCCATTCCGAACCACTTCCATAGCCATCATAGTCAAGAAAGAACATTCCAGAATGATCCTCAAAGAAATGGTCAATATAAGCACCAATCTCTATATTCTCATCATTCCAGTTGAGACGAGCCACCCAACTACCAAGTATGTTTCCCTCAGCATTGGAATATACTTTCTCTCCGGCATCCGAGCCACCTCCTGTGAAAGCATTCCAATAATCGGAAATCTTACTATTGAACTTCACGTTGCCACCAGTCCAGCCATTTTCATCAGTACCAACCCAGTTGTAAACCTTTCCACCGAACTGCGCTCCCATTTCGAGTCCGAGAGTGAGGAATAACGGGAACTTCTCTTCATTACCAATACGGAGATAGCCAGCCTTCTGATGATAGCGAGTATATCGGTTGTATTTGTTCACGCTTCCTTTGGCAGCATTTGTCTCCCAGGGTGCATCCATCATCATACCAAACGCGACATGGGTCTTGAGAGCAAGCCATTCACCAGTAAATGGAATCGTCCAATAGCGGTTTAGTCCCAGGCGAACCTGTGGAACGGGAGTAGCATTTATACCAAGCGTTTGCGAACCACTCGACAGTTCGTTGTTCTTCAGTTCCAAAGGTTGCTGCCTTGCTCCAACTGTAAGAACACCATACTTCCAGTTGGCTTCAACATAAGCCTGCTGAACTATGAAATTCTGGGTGTAATGAGAATTGTATCCCTGAATCTTATATCCAATAGGAATTACGACATCAGCACCCAACTGAACTTTCAACTCATCATGAAGGAGAGCTTTATCGTAAGTAGCCATACCACGCATATAGCCATTTGAAGTCGTAAGACTACTCAAGCCATATTTGTTGGCATTAAGCCAAAGCGGAGTCTTTGAATTACTGAATGATCCCTGCATCTCCACAGCGATGGAAAGAGAATCTTCAGAATTACTCTGAGCCAATGCCGATATAGAGCACAAGCATAACAGAGCGAAAACAGGTTTCTTCATTTATGTTTTATGTAATTACAAATTACTAATTACGAATTACAAATTACTAAGTTACTTTCTTTTCGCTAACCCTGTAGTAGTATAACAACTAAATAGGTAATTCATAATTCATAATTCGTACTTAGAAATTATTATCTTCTTGTCAAGTTTACAATAGAGACGAGCATCGTAGCGATGGAGGCGGTCGATGAACCGACAGCAAGCCACATCTGGAGTTTATTAGTCTCAGACTTCGCCTTTGTCGGCACGATGACCTCTGAGCCTGGTGTCGGTTTTTCACCCTTACCCATCTGATTCACGGTACCATTCATGTGAACGATATAGGTACTTCCCTTCTTTGCTCGGGTTCCCCAGCCACCAGCCTGATTGACATAATAACGTGCACCCTTACCTTTCTTATATGCCACGGTGTTAGGATAAAGAACGTTACCGCTCACCTTCACCGTATTGGTGTATTCAGGAACGATGATACGGTCACCTTCACGAAGCGTCAAGTCATAGTCTGAGCCTGGAGCCTCAAGAGCCTTGTCAAGCTGAATACCGACATAGTAGGTATCACCAATATCAAGCTTGCTGATATCAATAGAATCCTCGTCTTTTATTGACTGGAACTGAGCCATCTTCAATACCTGCTCCATACGAGTACGTTCTTCTGGAGTTATTCTACGCTCAAGTCGTGCACCCTTGATATAGGCAAGCTGATTTGTACCTCCTGATGCCTTTACAATATCAGACAAGCGTGACTCTGACTTTGTAAGAGCGTATGTTCCTGGGAAGTTCACCTCACCTTCGATGCTCACATTCTGCTGAACACTATAACTTGGACTCTTTCTGACAAAAACCTCATCGTATGGTTCAAGAGTGAAGCCTGGCTGACCATCAACAACAAATCCATCCTTCAAAGCAAAGCTATATGTCTTGGCAATAACAGAATCGCGAGTAAGCGCCTTACGGTTTGATACTCTTCGAGAAACATCAACCTTAACAGTAGAAGCAGACTCCTTCAAGCCTCCAGCCTGAATCACAAAGTCCTCAAGCGTCTCATTATCAGCATATTTATAAACACCAGGATAAAGTACCTCTCCATGAATCGTGATAGTACGGTTTTCCTGACGTTCTGCCTTTGAAGGAACAAAGAGCACATCCTCATTCTGCAAAGGGATATCAGCTATCTTACCGTCAAGAACGCCCTGAACATCAACGCTTATCACCTTCAGCGTTCTGTCCTCCTTCATTCTGTGAATAACTCCACGATTGGTAAACGCATCCTCTGTCAAGCCATCTGCACTCTCGATGAGTGAACGGACAGTTGTGATATTTCCACCCAACTGATACATTCCCGGACGGAACACAGCACCTTTCACCTCTACCATATTCTCATAGCGAGGAATGATGGAATCAACAGTAACAGAGTCGCCATCAGCAAGATGGAATGAATTCATATCAAACTCCTGAACGTTGAACACACCATATCGGCTACCGTTCTTACGAATAACGCGAACAGACTTGGTATAAGCATCACCGGCAAAATATCCGGCATACTTCAACAAGGTCTGAACGCTCTCGCTCTTCTTCATCTCATAGTACATAGGGCGCTTCACCTTACCCGCAATATCCACGATACACTCGTATGGACCTACCACGATAACATCATTATCCTGCAAGCGGACATTACCAGAAAGTTTGCCGTTGAGGATATAGTCATACACGTCCACCACGCTTATTTCTTTGCCATTACGGAACACCTTGATATTACGCAGAGTACCGATACTACTTATGCCACCAGCCATATAGAGTGCATGGAACACGCTTGCAAAGGCAGAAAGTGAATAGGTTCCAGGATTCTGCACCTCACCCATCACATTCACGGTAATAGTACGTGTCTGACCAAGGGTCATCTTTATCGAACTGCTGCTATAACGTGAACCAAGGGTTGAACGGATACGCGCATTTGCCTGTTTTACAGTCAATCCGCTGATATTAATAGGACCATATCCATCAATAACGATATCACCATCAGGACTCACGGTATAGGTTGAAGATTTCTGTGAAGCTCCGTAGATATCCACCTTTACCTCATCGCCAGGACCTACCACATAGCTCTGAGGAGTAGCGATATTCATTACAGGCTCAAATGTTAGGTCTTCCTTGTTGAAGATGTCACGACCAAACACCTTACGACCACGATAGAGAGTAGGATCTTCATCTTCCTCCAACAAATCATCGGGAAGGAACTCATCGGTGAGCAGATTCTCTACTCCATTATCCATCTCGTCATATAGCTCATCATCATCTTCCTCATAATAAGTGCCACTGAGGCTTTTCTTCTTCTTTGTCGTCTTCACAGCACCAATTCTCTGCGAGCTATTCTCATTTGCATCTTTCAGCAACTGACCATTCTTCTTTTTCTTCTTGTTCTTCAGTTTGTTCTTCTTCAAGATGCTTTTCTGAATAAGACTTTCTTTGGTATCACCATTATTTGTGCGCATACCATCCTCGGTCTTTCCAACAGTCTCATCCTTCACAAGTCCAAGACCGCCATTCTTGCTCTGACGTTCATATTTAGCCTTAATACGGCGAATCTGATTGATATCCACACCCTTCTGCATGAGTTTTGTAACAATCTGTGCCTGCGAGGTACCAGCGCTATGCTCCTTGAGCACAAACTGCATAACCTGATCGTCCGTCATAGACGACTGAGCCGACACCGTAGAGAAACTGACAACTGCAAGAAGCAGCGCGAAAAGATATTTATTCATTATACTATGATTAATCTTTTTACTTCAAGCCAAAAGCTTTACACCTTAAATATTTACTATATAATATAACACAAGAATACAATTTTTGTTGTCAAAAAAGCACAAAAAATTGCATTACAAAATGCAAAGGTAGGAAAAAAAAATGACAACACCAAAAAACAATGTCGAAGAATTGCCGAATTTGCCGAAATTTTGATAGTCAATAATCTTCAATGTGCAGATTGTAATCTATTTGCGAGCAAATTGCAAATGTCAAATGATAAAATTGTACATTAATAGTTGGTAATATAAAATTTATTTGGTAATTTTGCACTCGAAAACAAAAACTTATTATTTATAAATGAAAATAAAACTCTTGTTTTTTGCCACATTCGCAGGCATCCTTACTATGGTGTCATGCGGAAAGAAGAACGAACCTGCCACTAACATTGGAGAGCAGGTTGATGTCTCCGCCCAAATCGTTGGTGACTCTATGATCTATGGTCTTGCTTGTGAGGGTACGTCAGATTCCAATATCGTCGTCTATCCATTCAGTGGTGGCGACCCGATAAAATATTCGTGCATCGATGCCCATAAAAACCATAGAATCATCGGGCATCCGGAAATTGGCGACTGGGTAGGTCTCGTTCTTGACAAGGAAGACACGACGATAGCCACTACCGTTGTGAACCTTGATCAGCTCAAGGGTACATGGACTTACACCGTGATGCCTACGTTCAAGGATTTCAAGCACATGAGCAAGCGAATGCAGAAGAAAATGGAGAGCCGTATGATGGAGCAGATGCCTGACTCAGAGAAAGCTCTGTACATGGTCCCTCGCGAATATGGTTTCTCACTCAAGAGAAGTCACAATGCCGAAGCAGTAGGAAGGGTAAGACAGAGTGCCAGTGTTGACGAGGATAGTCCTGTGGAATATCCTGCAGTAAAGCACTACGTTCAATGGTTCTCATGGAACGGCCGACTCATCCTTGTTTCCGCCAAGAGACATCCTCACATGGATGGCAGGAAGCCTGCTCCAACGGAAAAGCCGACATTCGACACGCTCGACTATGTTATGCTAACAAATGATACCCTTGTTCTCTCACATAACGGAGAAATACAGGGCTACCATCGTAAGAGCAGCGCCCTTAAGGCCAATGAGCACGCTAACAAGAAAGCGGCAGAAGCAGACAAGAAGGCGGCAGAGAATCTAAAGTAAGTGAAAAGTGAAGAGTGAAGAATTAAAGTTTGTAATTGGGAATACATTGATTTCCACGCAAACTTAAATTCTTCACTCTTCACTTTTCACTCTAATGGCTCTTTTTACAGTTCCTTCTCTGACACCTCAAAGGTTCTACCCTTACTCATATCTCCCGTTGTGAGACCGAGCTTCAGCCATTTCATTCTCTGGGCAGAAGTGCCATGGGTGAAGGATTCCGGCATTGAGTAGCCACGAGCCTTCTCTTGCAGATAGTTATCGCCTATCACATGGGCACAGTTGATAGCCTCCTCAATATCTCCATCCTCAAGCGACTGGAAGCGCTTATTGTCGTGGTATGCCCAAACACCTGCATAGAAATCTGCAAGCAACTCTGTACGGACACTTATCTTGTTAGCCTCAGTCTTTGACGATCTCGACATCTGAGAGTGAGCCTTATCGAGAACTCCGAGTAGATACTCCACATGATGCCCTACCTCATGAGCTATGACATAAGCGTATGCAAAATCACCATCAGCACCAAGCTGCTTCTTCATAGAGGTGAAGAAAGAAAGGTCGATATACAGACATTGGTCGGCAGAGCAATAGAAAGGTCCCATAGAAGCCTGTCCATTACCACAACCAGTACTTACGCTACCTGTATAGAGCACCATCTTAGGTGGAACGTATTCCTTACCCATGCCACGGAACACCTCCGTCCATACGTCCTCAGTACCAGCAAGAATCTGACTTGAGAACTTGGCAAGCTCCTGTTCCTCAGCCGTGAACTCCTGTCCGTTAGTCGTCTGAGTAGTCACATTACTCATCTGCTGCTCTGCAACATTCTGAACGGCTGACGAGATATCGCCTCCGCTAATCCATGTGAAAAGCAGGTAAATTATAACTCCGCCTATTCCAAGGCCACCAATACCAGCAATACCCGATGCCTTACCACGGCGATCGTCCACATTGCTACTTTCACGTCTTCCGTTTAGTTTCATAAGCAATAAATTTAAAGCCCCCCCCTCACCCCTCCCATAAAGGGAGGGGAGTAGATAGATTTATATCATAAAGAGTTGGGCATGATTTTATTATTTCTATTAATGTTTAGCTCAGTATATATTCCCCTCCCTTTATGGGAGGGGTTAGGGGTGGGTCTTTTACAACTTCTCCCCACAATGCTTGCAGAATCGGTCTTCCTCATCCACCTTACCACCGCATCTTGGGCAAAGACCATCCTTTACGGCTTCCTTGGTTAAATCAACCATTGTTGCTGAAACAATACCCGTCGGCACAGCAATAATGGTATATCCCAGAACCATGACCATACCTGCAAGGAACCTACCAGTAGCAGTTACAGGAACAATGTCGCCATAACCTACGGTCGTCATTGTCACGATAGCCCAATATATTGAGGTCGGGAGGTCAGAGAAAGCACTCTCTGAAGAGTTTCCTTCCATGATGAACATCAGAGTACCGATACAGATAACCAAAATCCACACAAAGAGGAAATACACCAGAATCTTTGTCATACTCCTTCTGATTGACTCAAGAAGCAAGAATCCCTCGTTGATGAAAGAGAACAACTTGAAAATTCTGAACACCCTTATGAATCTGAATGCCCTAAACACAAGCATATAGCGAGCAGCAGGAAACAGAAGTACAAGGTATGGAGGTATTGTTGCAAGAAAATCTATCACTCCGAAGAAACTGAGGGCATAATCACGCTTTGTTGGCGAACAATACAAACGAACGAGATATTCAGCAGTAAAGAAAAAGGTTAGGCAACCCTCTATTATCTCCAACGCAAGCTTGATATAGCCATCCACAATCTGAAGGCTCTCCACGAACATCACTATCAGGCTGACCGAGATAGCAATGATCACCATAATATCAAATTTTCTCCCAGCAGGAGTATCGGCCTCAAAGACAATATCATACAATCGAGGCTTATCTTTTAGCAAGGATATCAATTTCTTGAACATAGCTTTTTAGTTTTCAGAGTCCCCTACCGTCACCTTCACTCTTGATATTCGTCTCTGCTCTTTCTTGAGCACCTCAAAAGTAAGGTTCTTGAATTTCAGCACTTCATGGATGCTCGGGAAATCTCCCTTTATCTCAAGAAGCAGACCAGCCAATGTGTCAGAGTCATCAATATCATCAAACATATCATCATCCAGGTTTAGCAAGCGTGCAAAATCAGTCAACTGAGTCTTGCCCTCGAAAACATAGGTGTTGTATGTCAGTTTGGTATATTGCATCTCCTCCTCATCGTATTCGTCGTTTATCTCACCAACGATTTCCTCAAGGATATCCTCAAGCGTGATAAGACCACTCGTACCACCAAATTCATCCACTACGATAGCAATATGCACCTTGTTCTGCTGAAACTCGCGAAGCAGATCGTCTATCTTTTTCGTCTCTGGAACAAAGTAAGCCGAGCGGATAAGACTCTGCCAACGGAAGTTCTTCGGTTTGTCGATATGTGGCAGAAGATCCTTGATATAGAGCACGCCACGAATATTGTCCTGAGTGTTCTGCCAAACAGGTATTCGGCTGTAATTGTTCTCTGTCACACTCTTAAGCACATCATCAAAATTCTTCTTGATGTCAAGTCCTACGATGTCCTGACGGCTGGTCATTACCTCACGAACCATCTCGTCTCCAAAACGGATGATACCCTGAAGCATACTCTCCTCTTCCTTGATTTCCTCCTTGTCGGTAAGTTCAAGTGCCTGCTCAAGATCATCAACGCTAAGTACATGGTTCTTTGTCTGAACCACCTTTTCAGCTAACATTCCACTTGAAAGCAAAATCGTCTCTATTGGCCAGAAAAGTTGTCGGAAGAAAAGGATTCCCCTCACCGTTCTCCGACAAAACATCAGCGGAGAAATACGGCTGTAAACCTTCGGAATTATCTCACCGAAAAGTAAAAGAAGGAATGTGAGCAATACCGTGATGCATAGGAACTGCAACCAATAAGCCTCGCCGAAATCAACCACGCGCGCAAAAATATAGTTGCAGAGCATGATTATCGTCACGTTGACAAAGTTGTTCGTGATGAGAATCGTTGCAAGGGTTCGCTCACTATCATCGCGTAGCATCTGAATACTCTTATCACGCGAGCTATGCTCTGGATTCAGTTCCGAAAGTTCCTTTGGCGCAAGACTAAAGAAAGCTATCTCCGAACCACTGGCAAAGCCCGAGAGCAAGAGAAGAGCACCAACACCCACCAACGAACACAGCACGCTCAACGTAGGAGCGTGCAGCGTTACCTGTGATATTTGGTTTACTATTAAATCAAACATTTACAATTTAGGTTTTATGCAATTAAATGAAAAAAAGAAAAATGAAAAATAATAAAATACAAATTACACTTTTCTCATAATGTCTATATACAAAAATACTATATTGTATTTTTCATTTTTCGCTTTTCATTTTTCATTCAAAATGTCTATTCAAAAGCAGTACCCTGCGGAGCGGCATCAGCATTCGGACGCTGCGACTTCGGCGTTAGCATCTCCATACTATCAACCCAAATCTCCGTAGTATATTGCCTCTGCCCTTTCGCATCATCGTAAGCACGATATTTCAGCCTACCCTCTATATAGAGTTTATCTCCCTTACGCACATACGACTCTACCACCTTAGCCAAACGGCGATAGAACACAAGGTTATGCCAATCCGTGCGATCTGGCACCTGAGTGCCATTAGGCAACGAATAGCCTTTCTCTGTCGTGGCAAGCCTTAACTGAGCCACAGCCTGATCAGAGTCATAGTAGTGAACGTCGGGATCCTTACCGACGTTGCCTATCAGCATCACTTTGTTCATTCTTCAGGCAGACAACCTCCAAGATACTTGAAGGAATAGTTCTTTCCCTTTGGAGAAGGGAACTGCGAACGAGAATCCACACGAGTCAACAGATGGTCGCAAATGCGGTTATAGGCATCCAAGCCCGACATTGCCTTACACTGGGCAATAAATGTAGTATCGCGATACTCGCACTTGCCTGTAGCAGGAGAGACAACGACACGCTTGAAATCAAGCTTACCCTCGTACCAGCCGTAGTGCTCATCATTGAGGACAATGAGGGCAGGACTTTCACCCTTGCCTGCACGATCAACAGGACGCACAGCCTTCTTAGCCTTGAAGTCCTCCATTGTGGCAGCCTCGGTCTTTATAACGATGAAATACACACGTGGACGTACCTTGTATCTCTTAGGATAATATACATTTGCAGCAGCATAGTCACGTAAGTCTTTCTCCAACTCACGTGTCATATTAATCTCTGAAATAGAAGAAAGGAATTCAATGGCTTCATCTACAGTTGAAACCAGCAACTCACTATCAAAATATCTTAGGTATAAGTTCATGGGCAATAGTTAAATATATGATAAAACGTCTATAAACAAGAAAAGCCTCTTAAAAAGAGGCTTCTAAAAAACTTGAGCGGAAAACGGGACTCGGACCCGCGACCCCAACCTTGGCAAGGTTGTGCTCTACCAACTGAGCTATTTCCGCAAATATAAGTGAAGAGGAGGAGACTCGAACTCCCACGTCACAATTGACACTACCCCCTCAAAGTAGCGCGTCTACCAATTCCGCCACCTCTCCGACTATATTTTCCTTACAAGAAAGAAGCTTTTCCCGAACTCTATCCTGAGAACGAAGGTGCCCAAGACAGGACTCGAACCTGCACATCTCTCGACACACGCACCTGAAACGTGCGCGTCTACCAATTCCGCCACTTGGGCATGTTATGCGCTTCTGTTTCTTGTTTGTTCAATAAATGGAGCGGAAAACGGGACTCGGACCCGCGACCCCAACCTTGGCAAGGTTGTGCTCTACCAACTGAGCTATTTCCGCATTTTCTACCAACTGAGCTATTTCCGCATTTTTCTTTATCTTTAGTTCTTGTTAGAAGTTCTTTAGATAAGCATTTCTCTAAATGCGATGCAAAGGTACGACTATTTTCCGAAACTGCAAAACTTTTCCCGATTTTTTTTCATTAAAACCATCATTTTTTCATTCTACTTGACTTTTATCAACCACACTCACATCCTTTTCACAAAAACTATGCCATTTTTGATAAATTGCCACATAATAGCCAATATTGACATTTTCGGGCTTTTTCAAGGATTTTTATGCTAAAGCCATCATTTTCTCATCAAAACATCATTCTAATGACAAAGTTCGATGATTCAGAGAACACAAAAATCCGAACTATATGATAGAGGAATTGCAATAATTCAAGTTTCGCAAGCTTTACTACGACAAAAATTAATGCGGTATTAATGTGCCATTCGTGAAAATTAATGTTTCCTAACGGAGTGAAAACATATAATGTCCATTAATACCACATTAATATCGCATTAATTTTTCAACTCTAAAGCAGTTTCTTCCCAGAACGAGGAACAAGCACTAATCAAAGAAGCCCATCGCTTTCGCGACGGGCTTCTTTATATATAATAAGGTGTAATATTAACCCTGGATAGCAGCTACGCCTGGGAGAACCTTACCCTCGATAGCCTCAAGAAGAGCACCACCACCAGTAGAGATGTAAGATACCTTATCTGTAAGACCGAACTTTGTGCAGCAAGCAACAGAGTCACCACCACCGATGAGAGAGAATGCACCCTCAGCAGTTGCAGCAGCAATAGCATCACCGATAGCCTTTGAACCAGCTGTGAAGTCATCGCACTCGAATACACCAGCAGGACCGTTCCAAAGGATAGTCTTGCAGCCCTTGATAGCATCAGCGAAGTTCTTCTGAGCCTCTGGACCTGCATCAAGACCTTCCCAACCTGCAGGAATCTCGTTTGAAGGATAGTTCTCAATCTTAGCACCATCCTTAACGCTCATT
>CACYXI010000047.1:0-31863 GCA_902778265.1 uncultured Bacteroidales bacterium
CAAAGGTAAGGAATCTGGCCTTACTAAGCAAAGATTATCCTATCTTTTTCTTAGACGATGCAAACTTAGAGTTGTAAGTCCCATTCCATGAAAGGGAGCAGGAGCGGTTTAGAAGCGGATTAGAAGCGAAGGAGAAGCGAACCTGAAGCAAATGAAGAGTGAAAAATGTGGAATACGGGTGCAACCCTATCATTAAAAATGAAACTATTTCTTTATATCTTCGAGGATGTCATCTCTGAGGAATGGCTTCAGCTCCTCCCAAGTGAGAATGAAGCTTGGCATACCTGCGGCATAGCACGCAATTTCGTATTGCTGATAGGTGAATATAAGTCCCTTGCCTTTTTCATCAGGATAAGGTGTCCATGCAGGTAGTGGGATGAGATTGTTGTTTTCTTCCGATAGCATAAGATTCTCCATGAGCTGCTTATCTGTCGTGACCTTCTCATCGGCATTCTCGCTGAAATACTCTTTGAGACCTTTTTTAAGCAACGGCTGCATATCCTTCACCACATTCTCCTTTAGGAAATTATCAATCTTACTTCCGTCAGAGAAACGGAAGGTAATGCCACCATAACCAATAACACCACCATGAACACCACCGGTAAATGTGTATTCAGAATCATAGAATACAACGTATGTAGAATCCTCGAATACCTTGCTGATGTTCATCGTGTAGTCATAAGGAGGGACATTCTCCTTGTACTCTTTGCGCTGCTCATCGGTTAGGGTCGTGTCTTCATCCCAGTACTTTACTTTCTCATTATAATCTACTTTTGCCATAGAATCTACCATCAGTCTGACAAATTCCCTGCAATAATAGTCGAGCTTGCTCTTGGTATCATCGTCCTTGCCTTTATATTCTGCAATTTTCAGATCCATTCCGTTAAAGTAGCCACGGATGCTATTGCTTGCAATGGCTGTAAGACTATCACGGATAATCTGTGACACACTATCCTTTGCAACTGGTAGCTCCATCTTCATTTCAATGTATGCAAACTTGCTGGAATCAGAGTAGGCATAGTTTTCTATCTCCAGAGGATAGGCACACGTATTCTCAAGCTCTGCCGTCTCTGCATTCTTATTGTTGCAAGAAGCGAAGGCAAGACCGAGGCAAAGTACGAATGCCAAATTACGAATTACCTGTTTTGTTTTCATATCGTCAATAATTAAATTATAAAATGAAAAGTGAAAAATGGAAAATACAAGTTACGTTTTGCAAATGAAATTATTTTCTGTATGGTGAGAAATCCCCTTTAAGCGTGCGTAAGTCCTGCAAGGACGGTATATTACAGGGTAGTGCGTTAGCGCTACCATATTGTGGGTTTATAGTTTACAAGCCCTGTCAGGGCGGCATAATTCCATATTTTTCTTGGTATGTTATGAAATTATATCGCACCTACGGTGCTCTTGGGGATTGAATGCCTATGATACGTGGGTTTCACCCACGCCTATACTATTTCGCCTTTACAAGGCTTGGGGGCTTTTCACCATACAGAGTATTTTTCATTTTGTAATTTTTCATTTCCTTCTGTTTCCCATCATCATCTTGCAGAGCCTATCCTGGAAGATTCGGGCATCTGCCACAGGAGAATCCTCATGGATGATGGAGAAGATATACCAATGACCGTCGTAGCCTTCGAGATACCCAGAGAGCGATGAGCCGCCCTTGGTGACAAGCGTGCCCGTCTTTACAAAGATCCTATCCTTGTATTCTGCACGCGCCATTCGTGTGAGCAGAGAGCCACTTCTCGGACTTGCAGGCGATGCAAGAGCCTCGTTAATGAAGTAGTTTCGCAGTACCTCATCTTTATAGGCATAGCGAAGCATATCCACAAGCGTGTTGGCGGTAAGGCGATTGTCAGGCGAGAGACCTGATCCGTCCTTATAGGCAAGCTGTTGCTTTACCGGACGAGGATAGAGACTCTTAGAAGTGTCTTCTGGTGAAAGAATCGCATTCCAGAACCTCTCGGTATAGTGCAGACTATCCCATGCCATTTCCTTATTTGGAAGAATGCCATTCTTCCAGTCAAGGTGATAGAAGAGGGCATCAGCCTTCACGTTACTGCTATAAATGAGCATAGGGGTTATTATCTCCTTGATGTCGTGAGAAATCCTTGCTACATAATGGTATCTGCCATCCCCATACTTGCCCTTTGCCTTGGCAGAGTTCACGGTACGGTCTTTCTTGAACGTTACACCGTTGGCGGAGAGAGTCGCCATAAACTGCTTGGTGATACGCTCCTTACCCTTCATCAGGAGTGGTGCCTTATGATAAGGAATATCCCATGTCTTGCCCGAAGGATGTGCCTTTAGCGTGTCCTCTCTTGCAAGATTGAGAATGATATTTCCTCTGAAATTCTTGAAACCTCGGCTCCTCATCTGCTTGACGAGAGGGGTGAAGTCATCAAAGAGAGGATCATCGTCGGCTACGAGAAGAAGGGTGCCGACGAGCGTGTCGCGCTTCATCTCGCCTCGAACCTGGAGCGATACGTTATAGCGGTAATCCATTCCGAGAGTCTTGAGGGCAGCAACGGCAGTAGCCACCTTCATACAGGATGCAGGCGCCATGCTTCGGTCGGCATGAAACTCATAGACCTGCGACTCGGTTGTCACGTCATATACGCTGACGGCTATGAGCGATGTGTCAAGAGCCTGTGGTATGTGCATCAGACTATCCAATCGCCTTGCCATGATAGTATCGCAAGCCCTCATCTCAGGGGTTATCACCAGTTCCGACTTTCTTGCATCTTCCTGTTTCTCATCTTCTGAACAGAAAATGTAGTTGTACAGTCGGATGATGCCTAAGATGATAGCGTATATTATTGCGATGATAGCCGCAAGCACACAGAGTGCCGCGGCTATTCGTCCATATCTAAGTCTTACTTTCTTTGCCAATGTCCTTAGTTAATCAAAATTCGACGAATTCAAAATACCCTAATAAACGCAACTTCGTTGCTGGATTTCGGAACAAAAATTATTCACGATGGCCAGAAAATTTAATCCAGAAAATTTTAATTTTCAGGCAATTTGCTAAAAATTTTTGTTCCATAAATAGCAGCTTACTGCTAAGAATACAAGGTTTTTAATTCATCGAACTCACATTAATTATAGTTCTTTACAAATGTGAAGAGTCTATTCCACCTGATGCCACCGAAACCTCCACGGTCAGGGTCGCTTGACCACCAGATGAAGATAGGCTTACCTACGATGTGATCTTCTGGTACAAAGCCCCAATAGCGTGAGTCGGCTGAGTTGTGGCGATTGTCACCCTGCATCCAGTAGTAGTCCATCTTGAATGTGTAGGATGTAGCCACCTTACCGTTGATAAGGATTTCTCCCTTATCATTAACCTGAAGGTCGTTGCCCTCATACACCTTTATTGGACGCTCGTAGATAGGGAGATTCTTGAGTGTGAGCTTCACGCTCTCGCCCTTCTTAGGAATCCAGATAGGACCGTAGTTGTCGCGTGTCCAGCCATATCGGGCATTGAGAGGATAGAGGTCGCCTACAATCTGCTCGGTGTTGAGCTTAATGCTGCTTACCAAGTCCTTGCGGCTCTTCAGCACCTCAACAGCGTGCTTTGTGAGAGGCATATAGCCAAACTGATTGAGAGAAACGAGATCCTCTTGCGAGATCATCAGTTCCTTGAGCAGTTCGTCAGGCCATTGCATGATAGGAGTGTTAGCCTTGACGAAATATGTATATTGCACATGCTCTGGCTCCTTGTTTGCCTTGCCGTCAATATAGATAATGCGATCCTTGATCTGGAGAGTCTGACCTGGAAGTCCAACACATCTCTTTACGTAGTTCTCGCGACGGTCGGCAGGACGGCTCATTATCATGCCATACTCATTAGGATTGTTTGCTATGTAGCTATGACCTGCATTATATGCTGCCTCATAATACTTGCGGAGCTGCATATCTGACAGCGAGTCGAGATTTGGCTTTATGCCTTGCTGCTGAAGGATCTGCTGTCCGAAGCCATAAACCATCTGATAGAAATCATTTGGTTGCCAACGAGGCTCACTTACTACGGTATCACCTGCAGGATAGTTGAACACCACGATATCATTTAGCTCTACCTTGCCAAGACCCGGTGCACGACGGTAATCCCACTGAGGCCACTCTATGTATGACTTACAGCCAAGCACAGGCATAGTATGCTGTGTGAGAGGCATTGTGAGAGGTGTCTGAGGGATGCGAGGACCATAGCTTGCCTTGCTCACGAAGAGGTAGTCGCCAGTAAGCAAAGACTTCTCCAATGAACTTGACGGAATGACATAGTTCTGGAAGAAGAAGAGATTGATGAAATATACCGCAACAAGAGCGAATACGAGGGCATCAACCCATGACATGATGAAGCGCACAGGAGATTCTGCATCCTTCCACCATTGCCAGTTTATCTTCTTTGAGATATAGGCATCATAGATGAATGGTATTACTACCAGTCCGAGCCAGCTCTTAAGCCAGAGCAGGAAGAGGAGATAAAGCACCAGCACGACAATGAACTTAGTCCACTGGAGCTTCATGTTTACTTGTTTCTTTTTCATTGTAATAATGACTAATTACAAATTACTAATTACTTGTTTTCTGTGTTAAACAGAAAAAGTAGTCAGGTAATTTATAATTCGTAATTGGTAATTAGAACTTGAACATATCGTCGATAGTCAGAAGTCCCTGATGCTTTGCTGTATATTCAGCAGCGAGGACAGCTCCGAGAGCGAATCCCTGACGAGAGTGTGCATCGTGGGTGATAGTGATGATGTCGGCAGGAGAGTCGTAGCTGATGCTGTGGATTCCAGGAACCTCACCACGACGAACGTCGTCAATACGAAGTACATCTGGTGCTGTCTCGTGAAGAGCCCACTTGCTCTTACGGTCAAGGCGCTCTACGATCTGCTCTGCAAGAGTGATAGCCGTACCGCTTGGTGCATCGAGCTTATGAACATGGTGTGTCTCAACCATATTGACGTCATACTGTGGGAACTCGTTCATAATCTTTGCAAGGTACTTGTTCACAGCAGAGAAGATGGCAACGCCCACGCTGAAGTTTGAAGCCCAGAAGAGGGTTTTACCTTCCTCAGAGCAAGCCTTGCGCACGTCATCACCATGATCCTTAAGCCATGCAGTAGTGCCGCTGACAACCTTTACGCCAGCCTTCCATGCCTTTAGGTAGTTGTCGTATGCAACTGTTGGGTTTGTAAACTCTATGGCAACGTCAGCTGATGCGAAAGCTGGGCTTTCGAAATCCTGAAGGTTGTCAATATCAATGATACTTACTATCTCATGACCACGGCTAAGGGCGATCTGCTCGATCATCTTACCCATCTTGCCGTATCCTATTAATGCTATTTTCATAAAATAAAGACCCACCCCCTTACCCCTCCCATAAAGGGAGGGGAGTAGATACAATCTATCGTTAGAGGTGATTTGTTATTATTATATTAAATTTAACTCAATCATATTAAATGAAAAGTGAAAAATTAAAAATGAAAAATACAGATTACCATTTTTTGAAGAATGATACTAATTTGTATTTTTAATTTTTCATTTTTCATTTACTCATTATACGCTTCCGCTTCCGCCGCAGCAATGATATCCTCTCGGGTCATTTCCTTTGGCTCTGCCGTAACGTCAGAGAGATCCATTTCCTTATCGATGACAGCCTCAAGCTTATCTATCTGTTCGTCTGACGCGCTTTCTTCACTCGTTACAATGAAATCGTCTTTCTTGACTTCTGTGTCAGGAACATTAAGTACAGGCTCCTCTTCCATCTTTGTGCGCTCTGTCTTTGCGGCAAAGATACTGTCAAGATATGCAGAGTCTTTCTTCAATCGCTTCAACGTGTCCTCGCAAGCATGTTGCTGGCTTTCCTTCTTACTGAATCCTACGCCTGTTGCACCATCGATTGTCTCAAGCACTACTGTGTATTTGAAGGTAGGAGAACCGTTCTGATCCTTTGACTGGTCTTCGAGGCGGAACGTCATCTGAATGCGATTCTTCTGTGTCCATTCGATGAGTTTCGACTTGAAGTTTACTTCCTTGTAAGCCATTTTGTCGATATTGATATATCGGCCGAGGATGCGCTCTTGCATGAACTTCATGCATGCATCGTAGCCACGGTCGAGATACATGGCTCCTACAAGGGCTTCGAAAGCATTGCCACCCATATAACTGTTATGGCTGGCAGAGCGTCCGGATGAGAGGATGAGACGGCTGAGACCTACTTCCTGTGCAAGTTTGCCGAGAGTCTCGCGCTGAACAAGCTTGGAACGGGTATTTGTAAGGAATCCTTCTGGCTTGCCTGGGAAATGGCTGTAAACGATATCTCCGACTACCGCATCGAGAATAGCGTCACCGAGGAATTCAAGTCGCTCGTTATTCAGTTTCTTACCCTTTAACTGATCGCCCTTGCCTTTCTTGTCACCTTTGGCTTTCTTTGACTCCTTTACAGGCTCTATAGGACCGCGGTGCCCTATGCTCTTGTGCATGAGTGCGAGCTTGTAGTAGGCGATGTTGTGTGGCAGGAAACCGATGATTTCTTCCAAAGCAAGATAAAGCTCCTTATCCTTACGGAACGGGAGCTTTATCCTGTCAATTATATTATTCAGCATACTTCTTGAATATAACGCAAGCGTTGTGACCTCCGAAACCGAAAGTGTTGCTCAATGCAGCACGCACCTCACGCTTCTGTGCCTTATTGAAGGTGAAGTTCATGTTGTAGTCAATCTCTGGATCCTCGTCACCATCCTCGTGGTTGATTGTTGGAGGGATGATGTCTTCCTGTACAGACTTAACGCAAGCCATTGCCTCAATAGCGCCAGCCGCACCGAGAAGGTGACCTGTCATAGACTTTGTAGAAGAGATGTTGAGCTTGTAAGCCCAGTCGCCGAAGAGATCCTTGATAGCCTTAGCCTCAGAGATATCACCTACAGGTGTAGATGTGCCATGAACGTTGATATAGTCGATGTCCTCTGGCTTCATGTTTGCATCAGCAAGAGCCTCTGACATTACGATCTTAGCACCAAGACCTTCTGGGTGAGAAGCTGTGATGTGGTAAGCATCAGCTGACATACCAGCTCCAACCATCTCGCAGTAGATCTTTGCACCACGAGCCTTAGCGTGCTCAAGTTCTTCAAGGATGAGACATGCAGAGCCTTCACCCATTACGAAACCGTCACGACTTGCAGAGAATGGACGGCTTGCCTTCTGTGGCTCATCGTTACGTGTAGAGAGAGCGTGCATAGATGTGAAGCCACCGAGACCTGGGTCTGTAATTACAGCCTCAGCACCACCGCTAACGATGATGTTTGCCTTACCAAGACGGATGAGGTTGAATGCGTCAGCAAGAGCGTTGCTTGAAGAAGCACATGCAGATGTTGTTGCATAGTTAGGACCGTGGAAACCATACTTGATAGAGATGTTACCAGGAGCGATGTCACCAATCATCTTAGGGATGAAGAAAGGACCGAACTTTGGAGCATCCTTGTGCTCTGAGAAATAGTCAAGCTCTTCCTGCATTGTTCTAAGACCACCGATACCTACGCCATAGATTACACCAATACGGTTCTTGTCGATAGTCTCGAGATCCATCTGTGAGTCCTCAATAGCCATTGCTGCTGCGGCCATAGCGAACTGACAGAACTTGTCCATCTTACGAGCCTCCTTGCGGTCAATCCACTTTGATGCGTCAAAGTCCTTCACCTCGCAAGCGAAGTTTGTCTTATAGCGAGAAGCATCGAACTGCTTGATAACGTCAGCACCGCTAACACCGGCAAGCATGTTCTTCCAAGTCTCCTCGGCTGAAAGTCCAAGTGGCGTAACGGCACCAAGACCAGTTACTACTACTCTTTTTAATTCCATTTTTATTCCTTTGTGCGTTGTATTAAAAAAAAGAATGATGATTGGGCGATAAGAGTTTTATCGACCAACCATCACCCGTTGTTCTATCATGCAATCTTGAACAAAGATAGTAATCAGCGATTACTTACCAGCGTTCTCGATGTATGCGATAGCGTCGCCTACTGTCTGAATCTTCTCAGCGTCTGAATCAGGAATAGTAACACCGAACTCCTTCTCCAGCTCCATGATGAGCTCTACTGTATCGAGAGAATCTGCACCGAGGTCATTTGTGAAAGATGCCTCTTCCTTAACTTCTGCTGCATCTACACCAAGCTTATCAACGATGATGGCAACAACCTTTTCTTTAATTTCTGACATAATTGTAAAAATGTTTGTTAATTAATTTTTTAGTTTGTATTACCAATTGATTAGGGAGCAAATAGCCAAAAGATTAGAGCACTTTTTTCAATTTGCGAGTGCAACGTGTGAAACACCTCGCACGAAGCAAATCGTGCTGGTCAGTCCTAAAGACTGGCGCACTTTTTCAATTTGCGAGTGCAAAGTAACAAACTTTTTTGCACATAAGCAAATATTTTCGAAAAAAAAGTGCATTTTATTGCTCAACCACCTATATTATGTGCATAAAAATACCTAAAATCGGGTGTTTTTTACACTTTTTGTTTCAAAACACGAGTTTTCATTGTGCGGCATTTGTTTCAAGAACCTCAAGCGCTTTCTTTATTATATCGCTGTTTTCATTCCACACACGGAAGTACTCGGTAAGATCCCAAAGGTCTCTTGCTATGAGTGCTTTAAGTTGCGGACGGAGATACGCAAGGGTCTTTTCCTTCTCCTTCTCGTCCTTTGGCTCTATCTTCTTTTTCTTGCCTTCCTCAAAGATACTGTTTATGTAGCTCTCAGGAACCTCGAACTTTTCGTAGAACTCATCAAACGTCTTGTATGTCTTCTTGAGCTGCGAACGGTTCTTATCCATATACTTCAGATTTCCATTGACGATAATCTGCTTGGCAGCCAACTGCTTATGGAATGCAGTATAGCGCGTAGTATCAAGAGGCACGAAGTAATCTGGCATGATACCACCTCCACCATACACGGTGCGCTGCTTCTTCAGAGTCTCGAACTTGAGCGAATCGGCAAAGTGTATGCTGTCGGCATTGGTAAACTCACCATGCTTAAAGCGGTTGTCAAGATCGAGGGCGTATGCCTCCTTCTCGCCTTTCTTGTATGGCTTCTGTATGCAACGTCCAGAAGGTGTATAGTAGTGTGCCACAGTCAAGCGAATCATACTTCCGTCTGGAAGCTCCACAGGGCGCTGCACGAGTCCCTTACCGAATGTTCTACGACCAACAATCACACCTCTGTCCTGATCCTGAACAGCTCCACTAAGAATCTCGGCCGCAGATGCTGAGAACTCGTTGGTAAGAATAACAAGCCTACCATCTTGCATCATTCCATTGCCCATAGCCTTGAAATCCTGACGCTGTATCACCCTACCCTTTGTATATACGATAAGCTCGTCTGCTGCAAGGAACTCGTTGGCAATCTCAACAGCTGCCTGCAGATAGCCGCCTCCATTGTCCTCAAGGTCGATGATAAGGTCGCGCATCCCCTTCTTCTTCAGTTCCTTCAAACCGTCAACAAGCTCGCTGTGAGTGGTCTTGCCGAAACTGCCGATACGGATATAGCCTATCTGCGGACGAATCATATAGACCGCATCAATAGACTTTACCGGGATCTTGTCTCTTGTCACATTGAAATACACCACATCCTTTACGCCGCTTCTTATTATGCCGAGCTTGACGTTAGTACCCTTAGGGCCACGAAGACGCATCATTATCTCCTCTTTCGACATCTTGACACCTGCAATAGCAGTATCATTTACCGAAATGACACGATCGCCTGCTATGATACCCACCTTTTCAGAAGGGCCTTTGATGACAGGCTGTATTACAACGAGCGTGTCTTCAAGGATATTAAATTGTATGCCAACTCCTTCAAACTCTCCGTCCAACGACTCATTGAACGACTTTACTTCCTTCGGAGTGGCGTATGTGGAATGAGGATCCAAGCCTTCAAGCATACCTCTCAGACTTGCCTCCGTCATCTTCTGTGTATCTACCGAATCTACATACAGATTCTCGATGTATGCCATTGCGGTGATATACTTCAGCACAGCTTCCTTGTCTCTTATACCCTGAAGGTACTGGAAGAACTGAATCATATTCGCCTTCTTGGCATCCCCCCCCGGCTGCATCTGAGCATGTAGGCTCATTGCCGATAATAAGGTTATTGCGATTATAGCTATTCTTTTCATATATATAATATAAAAATAGGTGTGTGTATGTTGGTTGTTTCGTCGTGTTAGTCGTACACCTGCTCTTCTTCCGGAATGTCTTCTTCAATAACGAGGTTATCGATGATGAAGTTCTGACGCTCCATTGTGTTCTTACCCATATAGTATGCGAGAAGTTTCTCTACCTCATCGCCCTTGTGCAATGTTACCTGCTCAAGACGGATATCAGGTCCGATGAAACCGGCGAACTCATCAGGTGATATCTCGCCAAGTCCCTTGAATCGTGTAATCTCAGGGTCTGGTCCCAACTCCTGTATCGCCTGAAGACGCTCTTCATCGCTATAACAGTAGCGAGTGATGTAGTCCTTCTGCTTCTCGCCTCTTTCCTTGAGTTTCTCGTCCTCCGCAGTAATCACCTTCTTATTCTTGATCTTCGTGCGCTTGTTGCGAACGCGAAAGAGAGGTGTCTGCAATACATAAACGTGGCCTTTCTTGATAAGGTCAGGGAAGAACTGAAGGAAGAAGGTTATGATGAGCAGACGGATGTGCATACCATCTACATCGGCATCGGTAGCCACTATCACCTTATTATATCTAAGTCCGTCAAGACCTTCCTCAATGTCGAGTGCAGCCTGAAGGAGGTTAAACTCTTCGTTCTCATATACCACTTTCTTTGTCAGACCGTAGCAGTTAAGCGGCTTACCGCGAAGGGAGAACACAGCCTGTGTGTTCACATCACGACTCTTCGTGATACTTCCGCTCGCAGAGTCACCCTCGGTAATGAAGATGCAAGACTCTTCCTTACGGTCGTTCTTCACGTCAGAATAGTGAATACGGCAATCGCGCAACTTACGATTATGAAGATTAGCCTTCTTTGCACGCTCACGTGCAAGTTTTGTCACGCCGGCCATAGCCTTACGCTCCTTTTCACTCTCCGTAATCTTCTGGATGATGATTTCTGCAATGTCGGCATTACGATGAAGATAGTTATCCACCTCCTGCTTTATGAAGTCACCTACATATTTATTCACGGAAACGCCATCTGGCGACATATTAAGCGAGCCGAGCTTAATCTTTGTCTGTGATTCGAACATTGGCTCTTCCACGTTCACGGCAATAGCAGCCACAAGACCAGAACGAATATCACCATACTCGAAATTCTTATTAGAGAACTCCTTGATAGTCTTTGCTATATGCTCCTTGAAAGCACTCTGGTGAGTACCGCCCTGGGTGGTGTGCTGACCATTTACGAATGAGTGATACTCCTCGCCATACTGGTTAGTATGCGTAAACGCAATCTCGATGTCCCCACCCTTGATGTGAATGATAGGATAGAGGGCATCGCTCGTCATATTGTCTTTCAGAAGATCCTCAAGTCCGTTGCGTGAGAGGATTCTTCTGCCGTTATACATAATTGCAAGACCCGTGTTCAGGTATGTATAGTTCCTGAGCATGGTCTCAATGATGTCATTATGGAAACTGTAGTTGCGGAAGAGGGTTTCGTCCGGCTCAAAAAAGATGTATGTGCCGGTCTCGTCCTCGGTCGGGGTGGTAGTGTCCTCAACAAGGATTCCCTTCTCAAACTTGGCAGTCCTTACCATTCCGTCACGATACGAACGCACCTCGAAACGGGTGCTGAGGAAGTTTACAGCCTTGATACCCACACCGTTCATACCCACCGACTTCTTGAAAGCCTTTGAGTCATACTTACCGCCGGTATTCAACTGGCTTACAGCCTCAATCATCTTACCCTGTGGAATGCCACGACCATAGTCACGCAGACTAACGCATTTGTTGTCGGTTATATCTACCTCGATGCGCTTACCTGCATTCATACGGAACTCGTCAATGGAGTTGTCGATAGCCTCCTTGAGCAGTACATAGATACCATCCTCTGTGTGAGAGCCATCGCCAAGACGTCCGATATACATACCAGGACGGGTACGGATATGGTCAACGTCACTCAGATGGGTGATGTTATCGTCGTTATATTGTACGGTTTCCTCTATATTTTCTTTATCAGTTATTTCCATCATTCAATTGATTTTTAAATGAAAAATGAAAAGTGAAAAATGAACAATACAGATTACTTCTTTATGCTTATCTCAACGAAAATACAAAATTGTATTTTTCATTGTTCATTTTTCATTTATTCCATTTAGTTTACAGTTTCGCCGTATAGCTCCTTAGCCTCATAACCTCGCGAGAGTCAAGGTATTGCCATTGTCCGAGCACCCCCTCGTTAGTCTCCATCATAGGCAGAGCGAGAGCCTTCTCAAATCCATACTTCTGATACCATTGTATGAGGTCGTTGAAGATGAGTGAGTTAGCGCCCTTTGCCCTATATTCTGGAAGCACGCCACAAAGCAGGAGGTCAACGGTCTTTGTGTTGTGGAACTTTAGAGCCTTGAGCAGATGATACCAGCCGAATGGGAACAGCTTGCCGTTCTTAGTCTTCTTCAATGCCTCTGAGAAAGAAGGGAAGCTAACGCCAAATCCTACCATTTCGCCGTCCTTGTTATCATCAACAACGATAGTGATGAGATTCAGGTCGGCAAGTGAAATGTAGTTCTTGATAAGGTCATCAACCTGTGCATCGTCAAGACGAGAGTAGTTGTATAGGTGGCTGTAACAGAGATTCAGAATGTCAAAGAATTTCTTTCCGAGACCACCTTCCACAAGCTCCTTCTTTGTCATCTTACGAGCACGGAGATTGTATCGCTTCTCTATCATTGCCGCAATCTTGGCGAACTTCTCTGGCACTACCTCTGGCACCTTTATCTCCAACTGCACCCAGTCGTTCTCCTTCGTAAAGCCGCCAATCTTCTCCATGTGCTCTTTGTAGTATGGGAAGTTATGGTTAGAGTGCATAGAAGCCAGATAGTCGAATCCGCTTACCTGCAAGCCCTCACGATCCATATCGGTAAAGCCGAGCGGACCAATGATATTCTCCAATCCGCGAGCCCTGCCATACTCCTTCACCTTATTGATTAAGGCTGTAGAAACCTCAATATCATCAATGAAATCAAACCATCCAAAGCGTACAGACTTCAGATTCCATGTCTCGTTGGCACGCTTGTTTATGATAGCGGCAATACGCCCTACAGGCTTGCCATCGCGATACGCGATGTAATACTCTGCCTCGCAGAATGCAAAAGCAGGGTTCTTGTCGCTTTTCAGCGTGTCTAATTCTCCCATCTCAAGATATGGGATGTCTGTAGGAGAATCCTTATAGAGTGTTGTACGGAATCTTACGAACTCCTTGAGCTCTTTATTGCTTTTAACGGTTTTAATTTCAATATTCGACATTGTGTAGGCTGGTTATTTACATTTTATTGGGTAATGTGCGAAGCCTTCTCGCACGAATGCGAAAGTGCGTGTCGGCCTCCCCAAAGGTTGGTGTAGGCTTTACCATTTCGCAGAGTGCAAATTTACTAAAAAACTCTCGTACTGCCAAATTTTTGAGCAGGAAATGCCGAATTTGCCTAAAAATCAGAAGTAATCAGAAGTAAGTTAGAAATAAGCGCCTTCGCTTGTCCTTCGCTCTTCCTTCGCTTCTACACCGCTAAAGAGCCTATATATTAATGGGAAGAAAATGGGACTTGCACCGACTTTGGTAGGGATTTACAACGGACTTACTTGGGACTTGCTACTTGTATCTTCACTCATGAATTTGCAATACCGAAATTACAAGTGCGATTTTTTTTTTTAGAATTTCGCACAAACATGTACATGGTGGGGTGATTGATACCTTAACATCTTGTGAATCAGTTTGTTCGCGTCATGTACATGTTGCCTAAACATATACATGACTTGTACATGATTTTTTCACAATTAAAGCATGTCAACTCATGTACATGTTATGTACATGTTTGACCATCATGTACATGCTCTTAACATTCTCATTTCCAGAACTTTTACCCGCGTTTTCCCCCATCATGTACATGTTTGTGCAAAATTCTAAAAAAAAATTCACTTTTCATTGAAATAGGGCAATCTCACACGAGATTGCCCTGCAAATATGATCATAATTCTGTAAAATCTATATCAACTGAACTTAGTGTCTGGAAGGAGAATATTACACAAATCTTGCTCTTGAATGACATGTTATGGTGTATGCACTATCACCTGGTGTACAAAGTTGAACAAGGAAATTGCCCGCTCCATATTTGCTCTTTCCTTGGTGATATGCCTATGCCATTGAATTATAAGCACCTACGACTTTCTCATTTACTATCATCACGAACTTCCCGTTATACAACGGAAGAAGTTCTTTTTGATGGTCAAGATAATATTTAAAGTCCTTGTCAAGCATAATTCTAAATATTATATGTTTACTTCTTTTGGCAAAGATACGCATTTTTTTCAAACAAAAGTATATTTGTCACAAAAAACATTTGTTTTTATGTGTTTTATATTGAAAAAACAAGGAACTCTTGATAAACTCTATGGAAGAGTTCTACATTTACAGGCATACTATCAATCTTCCGCCCCTCTAATACCAGGTGTAATACTATATGTTGAAAACTTTTTCCATTTTTTTACTCTGAGGGTATTACACCTACTCAGAAAGAATCGCAAATGTGCAAGCCTATCATCAAATTTTTTGAGACTTTTTAATTACAATACATTATTTTCTATAACATTGAGAGAAATTCTTTTTCATAACTCTCTATTTTTTTCACAAATTCTTGGTAAGATGAACAATGTGATGGAATTCTAAGTCCTATTTTCGTTATCGTACCACCATTGACATTTTCTTTTTCCGTCTTAATTTTTAAAGGAATCGAAACAACATCTTCATCGGGGTATGGATAAAACAAATATCCTTTATTTGTACAAAATCTATACATATATGCAATTGTCTTGTAATAGATAGCAGTTGCTCTTTCTTCTCCGAACCATCTCTTTTCTTTGAGAGGTATATATTTGGCATCTGCTACTATGTTCTTGTCCTTTGATATGTAATCGGGAATAATTCGCTGAAATACATCATCAAACAAACTGATTCGACTATTATCATAAGTATAATGATCATACTTGTCTTCGATGATTATAGCCACATATTCTTCCCAAAGCCATGAAGCATCAACTAAAACACCATATATTTCATCTTTTTCCTGTCCATACTTTAGTTCTTCATTACGAAGTATTTGTAAACATATTCTCTGAAGAGGAGTGTAATCGGTATAATAAGGATGAACCGTTGGACGAATATTTTGATTGATTACATATTGCCGTGCATCAGAAGTATATGAAGGTGTTGAACTTATTATTTGAGAAACCGCTTGAATCATGAGATCGTCCATATTAAGCAAATAATCACCAACATTCATTTTTTTTATGAATTCTATTGTGTGGCGAATAAGTTGTGTTACATGATTATCATAGCTATATTCTCTTGTAGAATAAGCAACTTTGCCATTAAATGGTTCGTTAGTTCTAATATGTCTATTGACATCTACAACCCCTCTAACATTAGCATTATTATGGTATTTTGTTAAATACTCCTTAAAAATACCCTGACTTATAGCTTTTTTAAGATATAAGGGGAACATATATATTAAGAAATCAAAGAAACTGTCTTCGCTTAAAGTATGATGAAGATTCAATAAATTTATCTTGGAAACTTTCTGAAACATATAATGCAAGAAATAATCCTCTGTATTATTGGGAGCAAATCGAGAATGAATAGATAAGTGTGTTTTATTTCTTCCGATGAAACCAACAATGCTATTTGTTGCCAAACCCTTACCTTGATTGATGATTGAGCATATCTTCTTCTTGCCAAAATCCCTATCATAATTTTCAAAGGAGTCTGGGAATACAAGCAAATTCGGATAATCATCCAAAGTGATATCTGATATTACCACATCTGAAATGATTTTTAAATCTTCAAGTTCCTCTTTGCTAATGGAAACTGCATTATAATCTCTTGTTATCAATGCTTCGTCTTGTCGTTATATGCCTTTTTTAATCTTTCAATCTTCAATTCTATGTTTGGAGTTCCTCTGAGATATTCATATAATAAACCTTCAAGATGATTTTCCCAAAGGGCTTCAAAGTCATTATATAGATTGTATTTTAAAAAGTATGCTGCACCAATCTGATAAGCTTTATTTAGTCCAATTTTCTCTTTTTGAGACAAATTGTCAGAATTGTATTTATCTATAATGGCAGCATTTAAATTATTCATCCTAATCTTTATTTCTTCTATGACTTTTTGAGTCGGCTTGCCATTATTCCCCCACGCATCAACTTCATCAAGCATATTTTGCCTTGATTCTACCGTTATCTCCTTCCATGCAAACCTTCTTCTCATTGCAAAATCCATACTTTCAACACTCCTGTCAATATCATTCATTGTACCTATTATATAGACATTTTCCGGAATGTAAAATCCATCATAAAAGACATCATTTTTTTGTATAAGATTTTGGTATTGCGTGCAAATCATGCCTTTTTTACCTCTATATCCACTGTCAATAGAATAAAACAGTTCACCAAATATCTTGGATATCTCACCACGATTGATCTCATCTATTATAAAAACGAATAGTCTTTCCTCTCTTGTTTTATATGTTTCAAGCATTTTCTGGAGCAACCATCTATACTCTGCTATGTCTATTGTTTTTGTTGCTCCATCCGTCGCTTTTTTTACCAAATCAAACAAATCATCCTTTTTGTATGATTTAATATCATAAATACCATCGTTTATGAGTTGATCGAACATCTTCTTTGCATTCTCAATACTTTCCGTTTTATAACTGTCATTATCGACTCTAAATACTATCTGCTCAATGCCCTTTACCTTTTTTAGCGAGAGCGTTCTATCATTGACTCTTTTTGTATCGTAGGTCTGATATGTATTATTCTTAACTTTTTCCACTATTTCTTGGTAAATACTCATAAAGTCATTAGAAGCCGAATAAGCCGCGGCTTCTTTACAGAATTTCTTAAACACTCCATCCGTTCTTTGAAATCCTAATGAGTTACCATCTTTAATAGGACGCAGCCCTTCTACGAAATCAGTATAATCATAAGATGGATGAAACTGTACGATTTTATATCTTGCTCTCATTGCTTTTGCTACCTCTTTTGCAATGTAAGTCTTACCAGTTCCGGGAGCTCCTGTTAGAATCAAATTATGGTTGCTTAATAGCATTTGTTTTATTTTTTCGATATCCATATACCAAAATCGTTTATAGTAGAAGCTTAATTGCGGATTTAAAGATTATTATAATTGTATAACATTATGTACGCAAGAATAAACAATTATTCTGTAACATCATAAATATAAAAGAAGTACTTGCTTAGAATACTCAACATATCGGAATCACGTTAATTACAAATGCCCATTTTATCATAATAGAATGAAACAAGCGTTTGGCGTTCTTCATTGCTAAGACTCATAGATTACTCTTTTGTCGTGTTCTACATTCTGATAATATGGAGTTATTCGCATAGCATCCCATTCCTTCTTGGTGTACATCTGAGGACTGAGATCTGCTCCGAAACGCCAACCATATTCTATCAGAGGGTAACTGAATTTCTCGAAGTCTTCCTTTCCGATAGAATCCTTATCCATAAGCACAAGGACATCCCAGTCAGAGTCAATATGTGCATCGCCTCTGGCTCTTGAACCATATAGCCATACGTTGCAGCCTATCTTCTTGGCTATCTCGGTCAAATCCTCTATCGAAAGATTTTTCTCCATATTATTCTGTGTGCAAAAATAAACAAAATAATTGATACAAGCAAATATTTGTGGGGAAATAACGTGAATTGGGGGTAAATATAAGGGAAACGGCAAATTAGCATACATAGCAGCAAGCTGCCTTAAACTGACAATAATTGCCAATCTTCTATCTTTTTCCAATAAAAATTGAATATTAAACACGAGTTCGATGAATTCGTGATATCCTATAAAAGCAACTTCGTTGCTTGGGCTTGGAACGAAAATTCCCGACGATGACCAGAAAATTTGCCTCAGAAAATTATAAAATTAATTTTAATGATTATCCGCAATTACGTGATAGTCGGGCTGAAAGCCCAAAAGCACTTAGCATAGGGCAACGTCCTATGTACAAAGCCGTTAGTGTATTCGCCCTGTAGGGGCAAAAGCATTATTATATTAGAGCTTTTGCCCTTGCAGGGCGTTAGTTTACCCTCCAATTTACCACAGGGCGTTGCCCTGGGCTATGAGCTTATTGCCCCTTCGGGGCGCTATTGGGTATGCGGACAATCATTTTTGGTTTCAATGTGATCAATAGAATGAAGATCATTTTTCCATGTTCTTTAGCATGACACGAGTATCTTCTATGATTTTCGTCAGATCAGCTACAGTTTCTGCTCTCAGCATAGCGATGCGTGTCTGACGGAAGTCTGGAATACCCTTAAACAGCGGACTTGCGGCTAAGTGTCGTCGCGTATGGAGGATTCCACGCTTCTCGTCAAGGCGCTCTACGTTGATATGAAGCTGTTCGAGCAAGGTGTCAATTTTCTCGTCAAGCGTGAGTGGCGTTGGCGAAAAGAGCCAAGGACAGCCGAAGGTGGCTCTTCCTATCATTACTGCATCTACACCGTAAGTATCAAATGCCTTGTTAGCATCCTCAATAGACTTGATGTCTCCGTTGCCGATGATAGGGATGTGGATGCGTGGATTCTTCTTTACCTCGCCAATGAGAGTCCAGTCGGCATCGCCTGTGTACATCTGTGCGCGTGTCCTACCGTGGATGGTGAGGGCTTGAATACCGCAGTCCTGAATGGCTTCTGCAAGGTCTATGATCTGCGCCCTTCCACTTTCTGGGTTGAGTCGTGAAGAGGTCAGATCCTCGGCATTCCAGCCAAGTCGTGTCTTTACCGTAACAGGTGTCTTTACTGCATCTACAACCTGCTTGGTGATATCAAGGAGCTTTGGAAGATTCTGAAGCATACCTGCACCTGCCCCCTTTCCTGCCACCTTCTTTACTGGGCAACCGAAATTAAGATCAATAACGTCTGGATGCGCCTGATCCTCTACAATCTTTGCGGCCTCTACAACGGCCTCGGTATCACGACCATAGATCTGAATCCCGACAGGTCTTTCCTCGTCTGCTATGTTCAGTTTGTTGACGGTGCTCTTGATAGAGCGTATAAGAGCCTCCGCGCTGACAAATTCGGTATATACCATCTGTGCTCCAAAACGCTTGCAGAGCATTCTGAAACCTATATCTGTAACGTCCTCCATTGGAGCGAGGAACAAAGGTCTGTCTGGGAATTGTATGTTACCTATCTTCATTTCTCTGCAAAAGTAATGCTTTTTCCTTACAAATCCAAATTATTGCATCAAAAACCGCCTACAGAACCATCAATGTCCTACAGGCGGTATTATTAATTTCTTAATTCAAGTCTCACAAGCTCAACTTGCAAGGAGTAATAAGGAGTACAAGGAGTGCAAGGAGTGCAAGGAGTACAAGACGAATGTCTTAACGCTCCAGAAACAATATATACTATCGTCTTGTACTACTTAAGCGACTTTAGGAGCGTCACTCCTTGTACTCCTTGTACTTCTCTAATTTTATTCCTTACTTCGCAACAGATACGCAGACGCGATTGAGGTCTGCCTCTGGCAGAATGTCGCAGGTAGCACCACCGGCAGCTGTCGTGATGCGATCTGCATCTATGCCGTACTTGTCAGAGAGCATCTTTGCAACAGCCTTGGCACGCTCTTCTGATAGTTTCTGGTTAAGCTCAGGCTTGCCCTCAGGAGAGGCATAGCCCGTGATTGTAACCTTTGCCTCCTTGTTCGACTTCATATAGTCAGCAATAGCCTTTACGTTTAGTGCCTGATGCTTGCTGATAGTCGTCTTGCCACAATCGAAGAACACGAATGGGAGGACGGCAATCCTCTCCGTTACCTTCTTCTCCACCTCAACAGTCTTCGTCTCTACCCTAACCTCTGGCTTGCGACTTCTGAGCTCTGCATTCTCAGCACGCAGTCTGTTGATCTCGTTGTTGAGAGCCGATATCTGAGCGGAGTTATCCTCTTTCTGTATTACAGGCTTTGAGTCTGGAAGAACGAGGGATAGACCGAGCAGGATGGATGTGTACCAGTCGTGTGAATCAGATCCCAAACGACCGTTGAACTGGTCATTGGTGTTGTCAGCACGATATTCGAGATTGATGGCGAGGTTACGGCAAACGCGCCAATCCACCTGAGCACCAAGACGGAGATTAGGAGAGAAATGAGAAGCGTTTGTTGTCTCCATAGCTGAATAGTTACAGCCTACACCTGCGATGAGGAATACGTTCACAGGTCGCTCTAAATATCCGAAACTGTTGGTAACGTTGAACATAGCGTCGGCAGAATAGGTAGCGAACTTGAACGTTCTCTTCTCGCCAGTATATTCGTGGAATGCCCTTGAATTGCACCACTCGGCACTCAGACGACCAGATGCAAGCGGGATGATATTTCGACCTACATTGAGGCTGAAGGTTGGAGCTATGAGTCGGCCCATACCGGGAGTGTTAGGCAACTGAATGCCTCCCTGGAGATTAACGAACCAGCTTGGATTGAACTCATTCGGATCCAGGGTATGCTTCTCCTTCTTGGCTTTTGAGGCATCATAGAACTGGGCGTTAGCTGACATTGCTGTCATCATGGCGGCCAGCGCGATTGCAAATATCTTTTTCATAGACGTATCTTTCTGTGTTAGAGGAAATGATTAGAAAATGAACTTAGCCGTGAGCTGCATTCTCCAACGGCTGTAATAGTCGGTGTATGAACGCATATCATAGTTTGCATCGTGGAGGAACTGATACTTACCCTTTGAGAATGACAACGGACTATAGTAGTTGTAGATACTACCCGTCTGTGTGAGTGTAGCACCCCAGTTCTTGTTCAGAAGGTTTGTGAAGTTGATGATGTCAAGACCAATCTGGAGATACTTGATATCGCTACCCCACTTGAAACCGAACTTATGATCTACGTGAAGGTCAAGACGATTCTCCCACTTCTCGTTGGCTGCATTACGCTCGTAGTACTCACCACGGTGATCCTGAAGGTAATACTCGTTTGCGAGCCACTGCTTGAGGTTTGAAGCCTGCTGTTCTGCTGAATATGCAGATGTTGGGTTGAACATACCTGCTGCAAGCATAGCGTCAATCTCTGAGTCGGTTGGGATATACATAAGGTCGTTATAGCCGTTATCGCCATTCACGTCACCATTGACATATACATTGAATGGTGAACCTGAGTTACCTGTATAGATAAGGCCGATAGTGGTTACGTTATCGAATGTGTCTTTGATATCCTTGTTCCACTTGAAGTGCTCGTAGAGTGAAACCATCATCTGGTGAGGCACGTTGAAGTTTGAGTTTGCAAGCTCTGGCTCGTTAGGATTTCCGTGGGTGTAATTGTATGTCCAGCAAGAAGCTGCTACGGTAGCTGATCCGTTGTTGATAGTCTTTGACTTGCCGTATGTATAGCTTGCCATCACGTCAAGACCGAACTTGAAGTTCTTTTCTGCCTTGACAGAGAAGTTGTAGCTGTAGCCCTTTGATACGTTGTCGAGAACATAGATTCCAGAGTAAGGAATCGTAGAATACTCGAACATCGGACGGTCATCGCCGATAGAAAGACCATACTGACTTGCGAATGTCTTGCCAGTAGGAGTGATGTCGAGGTTCCTGACAATCATGTCGTTGATTGTCTTTGAGTAGATACCCTCAAGTGTCCAGTTGATGCCTACGAATGGGTCGGTATAGTCAACTGCGAGGTCTGCACGAAGTTGCTGTGCAAACTTGAAGTTCTTATTGAACACGTTGATAGTCTGAACCTTCTGGGCAGGAATCTCTGTGTTAATGCTCGGATCTGCCGTAATAGCATTGTTGGCATCATATATTTGTGTGATGTTTGCGGTACTGAATGTGCTGTATGACATCTGCTGAATACCTGTGTTAGAGATATTGTTTGAGATCCATACGTATGGCACACGACCTGTGAACACACCCACACCACCACGAACGATGAGTGAGCGGTCGCCCAGAGCATCCCAACGGAATCCAAAACGTGGAGACCACATAGGCTTCTTGGCTATTCTCTGATTAGTCTTGAAGTCCCAACCCTGAGAACGTGCAAACGAATTGAACTCTGCATTCTCAGTTGGAGTATCATTCATAAATGGAATGTCAGCACGCAAACCGAATGTGAGGTCAAGGTAGTGATTTACTGCCCACTTATCCTGAACGTAGAAACCTAACTGACCTGCACCAAACGTAGGAGTCCAGCGCTTTGTTCCTGTTACCGACTCTACAGCCTGACCATAGCGGAAACGGTTGATCTTACCTGCGAAGAAATCGTCTGGATTCTGGTACATATAAGTACCGTAGAGATCTTGGCAGAAGAGGTTCCCGAACTTGTAAAGCTCATCGTGAGTACCGAGGGTGATTGCATGATCACCAAGTGTCAGGGTGAGGTTATCGGTAATCGTATAGATGTCCTGATCAAGAGCGTTAGCCATTGAAGAGCGCTCGTTACCTATGCAGAGCGTACCACCGCCAACGTTTGAGATCTGAATCATTGGGAATGGATCGCCCGGGTTGCGCTTGTCGCGAACGGACGTCCAGGTTGCATGGAACTCGTTGCTCAAGTTATTACCGATACGGCTATTAAGCTCGAATACGAGTGAGTTTGTCTTTGAAACGAAGTCGTAGGCATAATCGCTTGTCACGAGCTGTGAAGCTGTTGAGGTCTGGTTGTTCTGCTTGGCATCAACAAAGCTCCAGCGGAGTGAAGCGTGGTTGCGGTCGTTGATGTTCCAGTCGAACTTCACTCCCACCTTATCAGAGTATGAGTATTCCTTCGGAGTGCCGAGCGTACCTTTGTAGTAAGGAGCCTGAGTCTTGATGTAGTCGTAGATCTGCTGTGCAACACCGAAATCCACCTTTGACTGGCTACCTGGTGCAGAATATACGTTGTCATACTCTCTGTTGGCACGCTCAAAGTTGAGGAAGAAGAAGAGCTTGTCCTTCACGATCGGACCTCCGATAGTTGCACCAATCGTTTTGTCGCTCATGCTTCCGTAAGGGTTTGACATTTTACCGTTGTGCAGCTTGTACTTGTCAGAAACCATTCCGTCATTCTGGAAGTATGAGTAGATGCTTCCGTGGAACACGTTGGTACCTGACTTTGTTATCGCATTTACCGAACCGCCGGTGAATCCGCTCTGACGAACATCAAACGGAGCGATGCTCACCTGAAGCTGGTCGATTGTCTCCATTGAGAATGGCTGTGTGCCAGCCATACCACCGTTAGCGCCGTTGGCTGTCAAACCGAACACGTCGTTTGACATAGCGCCATCGATCTGGATAGCATTGTATTTGTTGTTAGATCCTGCGATTGTCATAGCACCACCCTCAGAAACTTTCACGAACGGATTGATACGTGCTATGTCTGCCACACTATGGGTGATAGATGGAAGTTCACGAAGACGGGCATTGCTTATAGACTGAGCAGCACCTGTGCGGGTGTTGTTCAATCCGAGCTGACCCCTAATCACGATTTCACCGAGGGTCTTCTCATCATCCTTGAGCCATACGTTTATGTGGTATGTCTCACCGAGAGAGAGCACCACGTTCTCGAATGCCTTAGGCTGCATTCCGACGTAGGTGATGTTGATGGTGTAAGGGCCGCCAGCACGCATACCCTGAATAGAGAATGCTCCCTTCACGTTGGTAACAGCATGATAACGTGTGCCAGAAGGTATATGCACAGCCAGCACAGAAGCGCCAATAACTTCCTCACCATTTGAGTCGTTCATTGTTACCTTACCGCTAAGACCAGATGTCGTTACCTGAGCCATAGCCGATGAGATCATCACCATGACTGCGGCAATCAGAAAAAGAATTCTTTTCTGCATAACTTTATGTGGAATAAGTAAATTGTTTATCTGTTTTTTCATTATACCTCATTATTATATGAATCGTTTGCAAATTTAGTTATTTTTTTTCATAACTCGTTAGGTTTTCCGAATATTTTTACCATAATTGACAAAAATCAACAGAATAAGTGTAGGAACGACACCAAACAACAAAGAAAAGGCCTTGCAGAAGACGAATCTTAAGCAAGGCTTTTCAAAAAGGAGGAGGTGGTACCACCAGGAATCGAACCGGGGACACACGGATTTTCAGTCCGTTGCTCTACCAACTGAGCTATGGCACCATTTTTATTCTGCAATGAGCGGTATTTCCCAATTGCGAGTGCAAAGGTACAACTATTTTTTGAATCCACCAAATTTTTCGGCAACTTTCTTTCAAAAAATCGCAAAATAGCGTCAAAATGCTTCTAAAACGCTACTTTTCTCAGCATTTCCGCCTGTTTCACCCCGAAATACACGTTTTCTCGACATCTTCCAACAATCCCACATTCCTATGCGTTTAATTTCATAATATCTTAACCTCTTAATTTCTTAATCTCTCAAGCTGGGTGTGTATGTTTTAGTTAAATTTTAACTTTTAACATAATATTCAAACGCAGAGGCGCAAAGACACAGAGTCACACTAAGAACTTCGCGCCCTTGCCTCTTCGCGTTTAATTTCTTAATCTCTCAATCTCCCTCTGCGCCTCCAATACAAAAAGCGGTTTAGAAGCGGTTTAGAAGCGAAGGAGAAACGGACTTGAGGTTAACTGAATAAACGCACCTAAACAAACGCTAACCACGAATGCCACAGAAATCATAGCCGACAAAACAACCCTGAAACGAACCTACAAGTCCTCAAACCCTATTATGGCAACATGTTTTCAAGCCACAACAGACAGACGAAACGCAACAA
This sequence comes from uncultured Bacteroidales bacterium, assembly GCA_902778265.1. GTDB lineage: Bacteria > Bacteroidota > Bacteroidia > Bacteroidales > Bacteroidaceae > Prevotella. The sequence continues at coordinate 24,971 of CACYXI010000047.1, forward strand.
CATGCTAACATACAAACACCTATGCACAAAAACGCTCAAAGTTTAAAGTTAAAATTTAACTTTTATCCATAACACCCATCCTACGAAAAACGATTCAACTGGAGCGTACAGATTCACCGAACGACCATCAAACGAAGAACATAAGTCAAACAAGAAAGGATAACGAAGATACACTATGATCTCTGCGCCTTTGCGTTCCAAAGCCCAATACGGAAACGTCCGAACAAGAAAAAAGCGCGGAAGCCAACTGGTTCCCGCGCGCTTTGTGAGTCCATGATATTCGAGATAATCAGATTATGTGTTGTTTATACATGAAGACGAATGCCTACTCACGTAGGGGTTAATAAAGACGGTATATTATATTATAACATTGTGTAAAACTGTTCGCTGTAATTCTCCTCGAAATCTACGCAGCCCTTAAGTTCAGAGTTGTCGTTAAGATCTAAGGATGTAGGGATAGACAAATCCTTTAGTGAAGTGCAACCCTCGAAAGCTGTTGCGTCAACGCTCTGGATTCCTGTAGGAAGAGTAACGCTCTCAACCTTGTCAAGTCCCTTGAAGAGGTTCTTGCCGATCTTACTCAGTGAAGCCTCATTGTAGAAGTCCTCCTCGAAAACGATGCTTGTGATCTGCTTTCTGTACTTTATGAATGGAGACTCCTGAAAGTCAGGTGTTACGTCTGCAAGAGGTGTCACGTGTAGTGTACCATTATCATCGATATTCCATCTGAAATATTCAATGCTATTATTATAATCTGTTAAGCCAGGCTCCTTTGCCATTCCGCTTGCCGCAAATGAGATTGTGAGCACTGCGATAACGATGATTCTATTTATGAATAAAGTAGTCATAACTTAAAGATTTTAAAAGTTGGAAATAAATGTAATATTTATGAGAGTGACGAACTGTTGTTGTTCTGATCTCTGATGCAAAGGTATGAAGTTTTTTTAGATCTCGCAAATTTTTTAGAAGAAAAATGATGCAAATATGTAAAAGCTTGACCTATATCAAGTAGTGTAACTTGTACATTTTAAGACACTTACGTGTTATATAATAAGGTATTAAAGGCATTTTAACCATATTTCTACAAATTTCTCTCGATGAAACCGCAGTTTTTAGCAGTTGCAGATTTGTAAACAAATAGTTGCGCGAGTGTAAAAATAAAAAACGACATACACCCACCATTCTTCCATTCATTTTCTATCACACTTTTTAAGAATCACAAAGGTTTTTGGTACAAACATATAGAATTATGAGAAAGACAGAATTTGTTGCGAACTCGTAAAAATGATTGCATTGTTGTAATTCCGACACTTTTTCTTTGGTTTTTCTTGCACATTTTGAAATTTTGTTATACCTTTGCACTTGGAAATAAATGTAAAACTGATTATGAATAAGATGTGAACAACATCGAAAAAGGGAAAAGAAAAGGTCAAGTTGGGCAGAGTTTGCTAAACTTGACCTTTTTCTTTGTATTTACCCCACCCTACATCACCCCAAGCTTATACAGAGTTAGCACGAGACCTGTGCTTTCGTATTATGGTAGCGCTCCTGCACTACCCAATAATATGCTGTCCCCTCAGGACTTTACAACTATTGTCACCGTAAAGATAAATTAATGCGAAATTAATGTGTTATTCGTGATAATTAATGTTTTCTCATAGAGTGAGACGTATCATAACGCATTAATATCGCATCATTTTTTCTATGTGAATGCTTTTAACCGTATAGATATTTTCTATTTCAATCCTCAAAGTATTACATCATGACTCAACTTTACAATATCTCGGTCCAATTCCGATGAAATCGGCATAATTTGACTGTTTTCTACGGATTTGTACAATAACATTACGTATTTAAGTGTATTTTTACATACGCAAAAATGGCATTTGACGAAAATTTACATAACTTTGACGAAATATTACAAAAGGATTTAGGTGAATAGCAGTAATTTTGCACTCGGAAATACGAAACGTTTTTATACGTTCACCATTTACCTCATGTGCACTCGTGCACTAAGAATAAGAAATCCCTAATTCCTTTTTGGCAAGGATTTCCGTCGATTTAACATTAATAAGGTGTGAATACACATAATAGTAATTAAACTATCACGACACAATGAAAAAGAATCGAACCACTGTTTCCGGCATCCTTAGGGTTGCTTCAATGGCATTACTGCCCATCTTGACACCTGGATGCAAAGTTCTAGGACTTAGCTTTAACGCATCAAGTCCGAAAGTTGCAGAAAGCGCCACAACGGCTCAGCTTTGCGATAACGATACAGACTCGGCATCAAGCTTTGGAGTTTGGTAAGTTCTCGCCAACAGCAAAGCAAGACTGCAATTTTCTTGAACAACGGGTTCAGATTCCTACATTTCCATCGATTTTTCCTTAATTTGACGAATATATACAAATTTTTGACGAAATACTACAAAAGCCTTTCGCGCTTTGTTAGTAATTTTGCACTCAGAAATTTCGTCGTACATACAAGTACACTCAGAAAGCAAATGTCTGCTTTAAGCTGACATTACGATATAATAAAACGATATCCCTACCACTTTAAAGTGGTTATATTCATAATCTCTTACATTTATTTCCAATTGAGAACGAAAAATGAATAGCATTTTTAGGACAAAATGAATAAAGATATTCTATTTCCTTTTATGGGGGACATTAACACTCTAAGTAACCAAAATTGATTTACCAGAAGGCACAGTAAATTTCCCACTACATACCCGGCTCGCGAGAGCGGGGTTGCGTAGTGGGAAATTTATGTTTAATACAATATGTCTATCGACAATTTACTTCCAGAGCAATTGCGCGAACTGATACAGACTTTCGCGCCAAACCGGCCATGTATGACCGCCTGGAGTCTCAAAATACTTGTATTTTATGCCGATTTCATCGAACTTTGCACGCATAGCCTTGCAGTTATTGAAGGCTATATCTTCTTGTCCGCCCATAGTGAGATAGAACTCCTTAAACTGCTTGTTGTAGAAATCTTTTCGCTCTGCAAGTTTCTTGTAGTTATCTTCTGCATTCATCTGAGGGTTATTGCCGAAAGGTCTGGTAAACCAACCAGAACTGAACACTCCAACATACTGGAACAGTTCAGGCTTAGCTACGGCTATGTTGAGCGTCTGTATGCCACCCATCGAAAGTCCTGCCATAGCACGATTAGCAGCATCCTTCTTCACGCGATACGTCTTCTCTACGAGTGGTATGCACTCTTCTGTGAGTTCCTTGATGAAGTCCTTACAGTTGCCATCGCTCATCACCACTATCATCTCGTTAGCCTTACCCTGTGCAATTAGGTTGTCAAGAATGATGTCTGTTCTTCCCTGAAGAGCCCAACCGCGCTCATCCTCACCACCGCCATGCTGTATATAGAGCACAGGATAGGTCTTTGAGAGGTCTGTCTGATAAGATGGTGGGAGATAGATGAACATTCTACGCCAAGCGCCCTCATTATTTGAATAATAGCGACGCATGGTTGTCTCGCCATGTGCTACGTTAGCAAGCTCGAAACGCACGTCACCTTTTGCATAAGGAACCTCGATACAGCTCGACATACGACTACAGCCATAGAATGTCTCGCTGGCCGGATCGCTTATCTGAACGCCATCCACATAGAGGAAATAATAGTTGATACCCGACATTAGGACATCAGTAGTCGCGCTCCACACACCTTTGTCGTCTTTTGTCATAGGGTACTTCTTTCCGCCTATATCCACCAATACCTCCTTTGCATCAGGAGCCTTTAGCTGAAAAACACCACGATTGTCAGCGGTAAGCTGCGGAAACTGACCGTTTCTCAAATTAGTAACAGGGCGCACATTCTGCGCCATTAAGCTTGAAGCTGATAGCAACAAACTTAATCCAAGAATTGATAATCTCTTCATTAGGTTAAAAGATTTTTTACACAGTTATAATGCGACAAAGTTACAAATAAAATATGAGACCTCAAATCTTTTTAAACTTTTTTGTGATTGTCCCATAAAAGTATTCGCAGAATGATAAACTCAGGTATATTTGTGTAACATAACGTGAATTCTACGAATTCGCATCTTTTATGTGCTAATTCTTGTTCATCTTCTCAAATTCTTTGGCACAATCAGAGAGCCAACCATACCATTCTTCGCCAAAACGACGGATAAGCGGGTCTTTAAGGAACTGCCACAAAGGAAGTTTCAGCTCCCTACCCTTCTCACGAGCACACTTGCACACACTCCATTGATTATAGTTGAGACCTACAAGACCATTGCTGAGATTTGCCACACGAATAGGATAGAGCGCACAACTGATAGGCTTGCACCAGTTAGTCTTGCCAGCTCTGAAAGCTTTTTCCGTAGCACAGAGGCAACAATTCCTAACCACGCAAGGCTTTTCCTTAGTGCCTATGTCGAGATCGTCGTAATAAGTGAATACGCAATCCTTGCCACCAACTATACTTGTGACAAGATCGCCTTCCTCATCAGTATAGGCAACGCCCTGTTTGTCAATGATAGCCTGTGCCTGAGCACTAAGATCAGGCCACACTACTTCAAGGACATTCTCAAGTTCGCCTACTTCCTCAAGGGTGACAGGAGCACCAGCATCACCCTCAACACAACATTCGCCCTTGCATTTCTCAAGGTCGCAACAAAAGTATTCCGTAAAAATATCAGGTGACACGATAACATCACCTATTTGTACCATTGGTAGCATTTTTACTAATTACTAATTACAAATTACGAATTACCAGTTTATCTTCTCCTTACCATGCTGCTCAAGATAAGAATTGCATTGGGAGAAGTGATGATTACCGAACCACCCTCCCCTATTGGCAGAAAGTGGCGATGGATGAACAGATTCCAGGATCAGGTGTTTCTGCTTATCGATAAGATACCTCTTACTTTTCGCATAGCCCCCCCAGAGAATGAACACAACGTGCTCCTGAGTGTCGGAAACAGCTTTTATGACAGCATCCGTGAAGGTTTCCCAACCATGCTTCTGATGAGAGCCTGCCATGTGTTCACGAACAGTAAGGGTAGCGTTGAGAAGAAGTACTCCCTGCTCTGCCCATCTGCGCAACGAACCATTATACATTTTCTGTCCTCTCTGAGCTGCCACCTCCGAAAGTTCAGGAACGCAACCAACATCCTCCTTCACCTCTTTAAATATATTGACAAGAGACGGAGGCAAAGGTATTCCATCCTTTACAGAGAAACAAAGTCCTTCTGCCTGTCCTGGCTCATGATATGGATCCTGACCAAGCAGAACAACCTTTACCTTCTCAAGAGGGCAAAGAGAAAAGGCATTGAAAATCTCATTTCCGGGAGGGTAGCACTTGCCAGAAGCATATTCTGCCTTAACAAACTGAGTGAGTTTGACAAAGTACTCCTTATCAAACTCACTCTGTAATATTTCTTTCCAAGAATCCGCTATTTTAACTTCCATAAGCGACTTTGAAAATGAATAATGAAAAGTGAAAAATGAGAAATACAGATTACCAAATACGGAAACTTGCATTTTTCATTTATCATTTTCCATTTTATAATTTAGTCAACGATCAGGTTCTCACCTGTCATATCAGCAGGCTTCTCCAATCCCATGATATGGAGGATAGAAGGAGCAACGTCAGCCAGACGACCATCCTTAACAGTTGCTGAGTTGTTGTCAGTAACGTAGATGAATGGAACTGGGTTGAGAGAGTGTGCTGTGTTAGGAGTACCGTCCTCGTTGATAGCGTTATCTGCATTACCGTGGTCAGCAATGATGATAGCCTCATAGCCAGTCTCCTTAGCAGCCTCGATAACGTCACGAACACAGTTGTCAACTGCATGAACTGCCTTTGCAATAGCATTGTAAACACCTGTGTGACCAACCATGTCACCATTAGCGAAGTTTACAACGATAAAATCGTACTCATTCTTCTTGATGTTAGCAACAAGCTTGTCCTTAACCTCGTAAGCTGACATCTCTGGCTTGAGGTCGTATGTAGCAACCTTTGGAGAAGCAACAAGAACACGATCCTCACCCTCATATGGAGCCTCACGACCACCATTGAAGAAGAATGTAACGTGAGCGTACTTCTCAGTCTCTGCTGTGTGGAGCTGCTTCTTACCCTGCTGAGAGAGGTACTCGCCGAGAGTATTTGTAACGTTCTCCTTAGGGAAGAGAATACTAACGCCCTTGAAGTTAGCGTCGTATGGAGTCATGCAGTAGTACTTCAGACCTGGGATAGTCTTCATATCCTCGATGTTCTCCTGAGTGAGAACCTGTGTAAGCTCCTTAGCACGGTCGTTACGGAAGTTGATGAAGATAACAACGTCACCCTCCTCGATATTACCGTTTACGTTAGCGTTGCTGATAGCCTTGATGAACTCGTCAGTTACGCCATCGTCGTAGCTCTCCTGCATAGCCTTAACCATGTCAGTTGCCTTCTTACCTGTGCCAGAAACGAGAAGATCATAAGCCTCCTTTACGCGCTCCCAACGCTTGTCACGGTCCATTGCATAGAAACGACCGATGATGCTTGCAATAGCTGCGTCGTTAGCCTTACAAACCTCTGAGAGCTGCTCGATGAAGCCCTTACCAGAACGTGGGTCTGTGTCACGACCGTCCATGAAGCAATGAACGAAAGTCTGATCCTTAAGACCATACTCCTTACCTACCTCGATGAGCTTGAAGAGATGATCGAGTGAAGAGTGAACACCACCGTTTGATGTAAGTCCCATAAGATGGAGCTTCTTGCCATTCTCCTTAGCGTATGTGTAAGCTTCTACTACCTGAGGATTCTTAGCGATAGAACCGTCCTTACAAGCGCGATTGATCTTAACGAGGTCCTGATATACTATACGACCTGCACCAATGTTAAGGTGACCTACCTCAGAGTTACCCATCTGACCGTCAGG
>CACYXI010000047.1:31877-37091 GCA_902778265.1 uncultured Bacteroidales bacterium
ATCCAGATAAGGTGTTGGGGTGTTGAAGATAACGTCACCCTTACCATGCTTGCCGATTCCCCATCCGTCGAGAATCATCAAAAGAGCTTTCTTTGCCATGATTTTTTATATATTGAATTTTACTGTTTACAATCTCTTCTTTCGGGGCGCAAAATTACTAAAAATCTGCGACATTCACAAACTTCAAGCCTGTTTTCTTGCTCCGACTATGTAAGTATGCTGAAAATTATAAAGTCGTCTTTGCAATTTAGGGGAGAAAGAGTATTCTCTATACCGATAAATTCACTTTACATTTTTCTAAAGGCAATTCAAGTCCTGCAAATTCGAAATTGCCTGGAAGGCAATATTATTAGTAACCCCGTACATACGAGCGAAACGAGGATGTGCGGGGATTATGCCAGTAATCATTCTCCTGCCTGGAAGGCAGTACATAGCGAAAGGTAATGCGTGAAAACCAATCAGGTACAGCCTTCCAGGCTGTTAAGGATTGCAACTGTTTTCTATCCGAGGGCATCCTCTCCTTCGTCGAGTATGCACCTCGGTTACTCATAGTGTTGCCTTCCAGGCAATTCTATTGTTTACCTTTATATACAAAACTTATAAGAGATTGAGTTTCTTACATACAAGCCACATTAGTTGTCAAACTCTATCTCTAACTGCGTATCGACAACGCCTTTGAACGTTAGCCTGTGATAAGGCGAAGGTCCAACCTCGCGAATAGCGGTATAATGGGCTTTGGTAGGATAGCCTTTGTTCTTCTTCCATTGATATACAGGATATTCTGCATCAATCTTATTCATATAGTCATCCCTGTATGTCTTTGCAAGAATTGAAGCAGCCGCAATAGCAAGGTATTTGCCATCACCCTTTACTATAGTAGTATGTGGAGTAGCCTCTCCCCCCACCCTCCCCCATAGGGAGGGAGCCGATTCGCGCACAGAAGGCTCATAATATGGCTTGAACTTATTGCCATCCACAATTATTGCCTCTGGCCTCACTTTTAATTGATCAAGAGCCCTGTGCATGGCGAGAATAGAGGCATTGAGAATATTAATCTTATCAATTTCAGCCGCGGTAACGATTCCGACTGCCCACGCAACGGCATCACGCTCTATCTGTTCACGAAGGATATAACGTTTCTTCTCCGTGAGCTGCTTAGAATCGTTCAGCATATCATTTTTGTAATCATCGGGCAATATCACAGCAGCGGCAAAAACAGAGCCTGCAAGGCATCCTCGCCCCGCTTCATCGCATCCAGCCTCTATTTTTCCCTCATAAAAGTGGTTCTTTAGCATATTTTGTGCAATTTTTGGGGCAAAGATAATAAAATTTCCAGAAAAAACACTACCTTTGTTCCCAAATAATAACTAATGACCTTATCGCAATGAAGAAATATCTTTTCATAATAGTCCTTATCTCCATATCGCTTATCACCTTTGCACAAAAAGAGGAATTCAAGGTTGTTACACTTCACGCCCCTAACATGGAGGTGAAGATAATGAACTATGGAGCACGCATTCATCAACTAAAGTTCAGAAATACCGACCTTGCCCTCGGCTTTGATAGTCTGGACCAATACATCAAGGAGAGACAGAATTTCGGTGCTGTGATTGGCAGATACATAGGCAGAATAACTGGTGGCTACCTGAAAATTGACGACAACGAATACATGCTTCAAATCAGGCATCATGGCGATTGCTCTCATGGTGGCTCCCCTAACTTCGGAGAACATTTCTGGGACATTATCTCGCACAACGACACTACCGCAACCTTGCGCTACGTATCACCCGACGGTGAGAATGGATTTCCTGGCGAACTGACTCTCGATGTGACATACACTCTCACTCAGAAACAGGATCTTCGTATTGACTACAAAGCAACCACCACCAAACCTACCGTTCTCAATATCGCAAACCACAATTTCTTCAATCTGACGGGTGACCACTCATCCGACGTACTTGAGGAGGAATTGGCAATTAACGCGGATAGCATCGCATTATACGATATGAGCAAACGAGTGACTGGCAAACTGGGGGCTGTCGTTGGCACTCCTTTCGATTTCCGCACACCTCATCTTATCGGTGAGAGAATCGAGATGTCAAACAGCCAGTTGCATATAACTGGCGGGTATGACCATTGCTATAAGTTGAAGACAAACGGCGATTTGTCAAAGCTTGCAGCTCGTCTCATAGACAATCACACAGACATTACATTAGAGGTTTATACCACCGAGCCTGTACTTCAGATCTACACGGCAAACGGCCACAAGGGCAATATGATAGGCAAGGGAGGGAAGCCTCACAAGCACAGAAATGCCATCTGCTTCGAGACTATGCACTTCCCCGATTCGCCAAATAACCCACAATGGCCTTCAACAGTCTTAAGACCAGACGAGACGTTCCATAGCACCACCATTTTCCATTTCAACTAAGCGGTGGGATGGAATTTAAAATACGAGCTCGTATAGATTGAACTTCCCCTTACGCCATTCAGCCTCTCCACGTTTTTGGTATCCTAAGTTCTCATATAGTGCGAGGGCGTATGGATTTTCAGTAAAAGCATCAAGACGCACAGCCTTGATGCCATATTCTCTGCACTCATTATGAACATGCTGCATGGTATCTCTCGCAATATGCTGATGCTGAAACTCTGGAGCCACGCATAAACGATGCACGACGATATAGTTGATGCCACCAACCCATGAAGCATTCTGATACTGAGCATCACACTCCTTATTTATAGTATAGGCAACGCAGATCTGAGAATCCTTCAAACCTACATACATCTCCTGAGTTTCTATATCCTTACGGATATCATCTGCCGTAGGATAGATTTCATCCCATTGCATGATGCCATCAGCAATCATAGCATCAATGGCAGAACGATACATACCGACGATTTCCTCGAAATCATCGGTCGTTGCTAACCTATAATTCATAGTTTTATAGCGTTGCCTCTGCAAATTTCCAGATGATGATTCCGGCTGTCGTAGAGACATTGAGCGAATGCTTAGTACCAAATTGCGGAATCTCAAGACATCCGTCACACTCATCAATCACCTCTTGATGAACTCCCTTCACCTCATTGCCCAGAACAACGGCACAAGGTTGCCCATCTGGCGAGAAATTCTGAAGCATGGTAGAGCCGTGACATTGCTCAACGGCAAGCAACTTATAGCCTCTTGCCTTCAATTCCCTTACTGCCTCAAGTGCATTGGCGAAGTATTTCCATTCTACGCTTTCCTCTGCCCCAAGAGCAGTCTTGTGAATCTCCTGCTGAGCCTTGAGAGTACCGTCAGGCGTTGCAGTAATACCACAAAGGTATATAGCATCAACACGAAAGGCATCGGCGGTTCTAAAGACGCTTCCCACATTATACAGAGAGCGTACATCATCCAATACCACAACAAGCGGCATCTTCTTTGCCTCATGAAATTCCTCCACGGAAAGGCGGTTCATCTCTATCGTCCTAAGCTTCTCCATTAGAACATCTTACTTACACGCTCAATTCCTGCAACGAGAGTATCAACTTCCTCCTTAGTATTATATAGGGCGAAGGATGCACGAACCGTACCCTGAATGCCAAGTCTGTGCATCAAAGGCTCTGCACAATGATGTCCTGTACGAACAGCAATACCAAGACGGTCAAGGAGAGTTCCCATGTCAAGGTGATGAATGTCACCGACAAGAAAACTGATCACGGCATCCTTTTCCGGAGCAGTACCGAAGATTCGCATATTCTCAATAGCTTGCATCTTCTGCATAGCATACTTGGTAAGTTCCTGCTCATGGGCAGTAATATTGTCAATACCAAGGTCGAGCATATAGTCTATGGCACGAGCCAAACCGTGAGTAGCCACATAGTCAGGCGTTCCTGCCTCGAACTTGAAAGGCAGGTCTGCGTATGTGGTTTTCTCGAATGTAACAGTACCGATCATCTCACCGCCACCCTGATATGGAGGCATCTTCTCAAGCCATTTCTCCTTACCATAGAGCACACCGATACCCGTAGGGCCGTACATCTTATGTCCAGAGAAAGCGAAGAAATCGCAATCCATATCCTGAACGTCAATGGCAATATGAGGAGCACTCTGAGCACCATCCACGAGCACAGGAATATCACGCTCATGCGCCTTACGGATTATTTCCTTTACAGGATTCACAGTACCGAGCACATTACTAACATGAGCCACGCTCACAAGTTTTGTCTTCTCTGAAAGCAAAGCCTCAAAAGCTGCCATATCAAGCACGCCCTCATCGCTCATAGGGATGACACGAAGCACGATACCTTTCTTCAAAGCCTGCAACTGCCAAGGCACGATATTGGAGTGGTGTTCCATTGTTGAGATTACGACCTCATCCCCTTCTTTCAGAAAACCATCACAGAAAGAACTTGCCACAAGGTTCATTGACTCTGTGGTTCCGCGTGTGAAGATAATCTCAGAGGTCTTCTCTGCGTTGATAAACAGGCGCACCTTCTCACGGGCAGCCTCATGAAGATCAGTTGCCTGTTGCGATAGATAGTGAACTCCACGATGCACATTAGCATTCACGTTGAGATATTCCTCACGCATAGCATCAAGCACACAGAGAGGTTTCTGCGTCGTAGCACCATTATCTAAATATACAAGAGGCTTTCCATAGACCTCACGAGAGAGAATAGGAAAATCTTCCCTTACCTTATTTATATCGTATTTAGCCATTTGTCAATAATTTAGGGTGCAAAGTTACTAAATAATACTGAGTAAACAAAGTATTTTGGGATGATTAACGCAGACTATCACATAAATATGGTATTTAACGACCGTTCTCTGCTCCCCAAAAAAATATGCTATTAGCAGCAAGCTGCTGTTTTCGGAACAAAAATTCTTCACGATGACCAGAAAATTTATTCCAGAAAATTTATTTTTATAAACGCAAGGTGCATTTATTCCCCAACAAAAAAAGGCGCACCGTTTAGTGCACCTTTTTATATTATATCAAAAATCTCTTTGATTACATCTCGTGATCGAGAGAGTCATTGAAATCCTTTGGCTCATGAGCCTCGTGATTCTCATTGCGACGCTCTGGACGTGGACGACGCTCACCGCGCTCTGGACGAGGACGACGCTCACCACGCTCTGGACGTGGACGACGCTCACGCTCAACATAGTCAGCAGGCTTCTCTACGAGAACACGATGAGAGAGCTTGTACTTACCAGTCTTAGGGTCGATT
>CACYXI010000048.1 GCA_902778265.1 uncultured Bacteroidales bacterium
AAGAAGAAGAAGTATTGCCGTTTCAAGAAGAGCGGTATTAAGTATATCGACTACAAGGATCCTGAGTTCCTCAAGAAGTTCTTGAACGAGCAGGGTAAGATCCTCCCACGTCGTATCACAGGTACATCTCTGAAGTATCAGCGTCGTGTGGCACAGGCTGTTAAGCGTGCTCGCCAGATTGCGCTTCTTCCTTATGTAACTGATCTTATGAAGTAAATCTAAAAAAGGAGAAGATTACACAATGGAAATTATACTTAAAGAAGATATTATCGGTCTTGGATACAAGAACGATATCGTGAATGTAAAGAACGGCTACGGCCGTAACTATCTCATCCCAACTGGCAAGGCTGTTATCGCTTCTGCTTCTGCAAAGAAGATTCTCGCTGAGAACCTCAAGCAGCAGGCTCACAAGCTCGCTGCAATTCTCGCTGCTGCTGAGAAGGAGGCTGAGGCTCTTAACGGTGTAGCTCTCACAATCGAGGCTAAGGTTAGCGCAACAGGTGCTCTCTATGGTTCTGTAAACGCTGCTACCGTTGCTGAGGAGCTTGCTAAGAAGGGTATCGAGGTTGATCGCAAGAAGATCATTATGAAGGATATCAAGGCTGTTGGTGAGTATGCTGCAACTGTAGTATTCCACAAGCAGGTTAAGGTTGAGATTCCTGTAACTGTACTCGCTGAGGGTCAGGATGAGGTTGCTGCTCCAGCAGTTGAGGAGGCTCCTGTTGCTGAGGCTCCAGCAGCTGAGGTTGCTGAGTAAATCTTAGTGTAAACACAAGAAAATTATATATAAGTCCCGATTGTCATTTTCATTAGTGGTAATCGGGATTTTTTTACTTTTTCCATTTTATAATTAAATCTACAATAATAACTAAACAATAAGTCAAATGAAAGCATTCGTATTCCCTGGTCAGGGTGCCCAGTTCACAGGTATGGGTAAGGACCTTTATGATACAAATCCAAAGGCAAAGGAACTCTTCGACAAGGCTAACGAGATTCTCGGTTTCGAGATCACAAAGATTATGTTCGAGGGTACTGCCGAGGAGCTTAAGCAGACAAAGGTTACTCAGCCTGCCGTTTTCCTTCACTCTGTAATCAAGGCTATCTGCATCGGCGATGAGTTTGATGCTGATATGGTTGGTGGTCACTCACTCGGTGAGTTCTCTGCTCTCGTTGCTGCTGGTGCACTCAGTTTCGAGGATGGTCTGAAGCTCGTTTCTAAGCGTGCTATGGCTATGCAGAAGGCTTGTGAGGCTGCTCCTTCAACAATGGCTGCTATCATCGGTCTTGAGGACGCAAAGATTGAGGAAATCTGTGCAGGTATCTCTAAGGAGGGTAACATCGTTGTTCCTGCTAACTACAACAACCCTGGTCAGCTCGTTATCTCTGGTAACAATGAGGCTGTAGCAGAGGCTTGTGAGGCTTTGAAGGCTGCTGGTGCAAAGCGTGCCCTTCCTCTCCCAGTTGGTGGTGCTTTCCACTCTCCACTCATGCAGCCAGCTAAGGATGAGCTTCAGGCTGCTATCGAGGCTACTGAGTTCTCTAACCCATGCATCCCTGTATATCAGAATGTTGATGCCAAGGCTCATACTGATGCTGCTGAGATTAAGCAGAACCTTATCGCTCAGCTCACAGCTCCTGTTAAGTGGACCTACGAGGTTCAGGCTATGCTCGCTGCCGGTGCTACCGATTTCGTAGAGTGTGGTCCAGGCAAGGCTCTTCAGGGCATGATTGCAAAGATTGCAAAGGGCGTTGAAGGCGTTACCATTAATGGTATAGCATAATAAAGAAAAGAACAATTCCTTTGGAATTGAATAATTTTAAGGAAAGTAAATTGGCAATAAATTATTATCAGTAAATTATGGTCGTGGCATTCGCCACGGAGAAATTTAAAATTAATTTATTGAATATAATTTACTGGTTTAATTTACTGCTAATTTACTTTCCAAATATATTTATCACCGCAAGGTGTTTTCCAAAATTATGACACACAAACCGATAATCTACCAAGTTTTTACGCGATTGTACGGTAATCGAAACACTACACGCAAGGAGTGGGGTAGTGTTGAGGAAAACGGTACAGGCAAGTTCTCTGATTTTGATGCAAAGACGCTGAAGGCAATAAAGCAGATGGGTGTTTCGCACATCTGGTACACTGGCGTTATACGTCATGCCTCACAGACTGATTTCTCTAAGTTCGGCATACCTACACAGCATCCGTCTGTCGTTAAGGGTAAGGCTGGTTCTCCATACGCTATCTGCGATTATTACGATGTTGATCCTGACCTTGCTGATAACGTAAATGATAGGATGAAGGAGTTCGAGGCTCTTGTTTCCCGTACTCATAAGGCAGGACTCAAGATGTTCATCGACTTCGTGCCTAACCACGTTGCGCGTCAGTATCTCAGCATCGCAAAGCCAAAGGGTGTTGTTGATCTCGGTGCTGACGATGATCAGAATCAGGGCTTCAATCCGCAGAATAATTTCTACTATTGCCCAGGTCTTGAGCTTGATTTGACTTCCATTCTCGAATCGGCTCCCTCCCTACGGGGGAGGGCGGGGGGAGAGGCCGCCTACTCTGAGTTCCCTGCAAAGGCAACTGGCAACGACCATTTCGACAACCGTCCGGGAATGAATGACTGGTACGAGACCGTGAAACTGAACTACGGTATTGACTACTGGACTCACTACGGGCATTTTGATCCTATCCCTGATACTTGGAAGAAGATGACGGAGATTCTTCTCTTCTGGGCGTCTAAGGGCGTTGATGGTTTCCGCTGTGATATGGCAGAGATGGTTCCTGCCGCTTTCTGGGCTTATGCTACCCGTGAGCTAAAGGCAAAGCATCCTGACATTCTCTTCATGGGTGAGGTGTATAATCCTGCCGAATATCGCAACTATATCCATTCAGGCTTTGACTGGATGTATGACAAGGTGGGTATGTATGACACTATGCGAGCCGTTACCTGTGGATTTGCCTCTGCAACAGCCATTACAGGTGCATGGCAAGCGGTTGATGACATCAAGGAGCACATGGTTTATTTCCTTGAGAACCATGACGAGCAGCGTGTGGCATCCGATTTCTTTGCTGGCGATGGTAAGAAGGGAATACCTGCTATGGTGGCTTCCGTGCTTATGAAATCATCTCCTTTCATGCTCTATGCAGCCGAGGAATATGGTGAGAAGGGAATGGATAAGGAAGGCTTTTCGGGCAAGGACGGCCGTACCACCATCTTCGACTACTGGAGCATCGACACGCTTTGCAGAGCCGCTTCCGATGAACTTACCGACGATGAGAAATACATCTATCAGATGCACGAGAAGACCATGCAGATTGCCCGAAAGGAGAAGGCTGTTGACGGCGATTTCTATGATCTGATGTACGTAAATCCGTGGTCGGAGCACTTTGACAACAACAAACAGTATGCTTTCCTGCGCAAGAAAGAGGATGAACTGCTCTTCGTCGTGGTCAATTTCGATGATAGGGATGTGGATGTGCAGGTGAGAATGGCTCCACACGCTATGGAATTCTTGCAGATTACGGAAGGGAAATACAAGTCAAAGGATCTTCTTTCCGCTGAAAAACAGACCATAGAACTCGCTTCTGACGCTCTCGTGCCTATGACAATCAAGGCAAGAAACGCAAGAGTATGGAAAATCGCCCTCCCTTCCTGTCCCTTGTTTTCCTAACAGATGTATGTTAGATAGCTGTAAGTCCGTGTCAACCATGCGTGTGCAAAGTTACTAATTTATTTTGGGGAACTGCAAAGAAAACACGGAAAAAACACGACAGGTAGCATAAATGTTTAGTTGTGATGTCTAAGACGTTGATAATCAGAGGTATATTTTCGGAAGACAGTCCGTTTGAATGCTACCTAACATTTAACTGTTATATAAAACACACACAGGGGGAGTCTGTATTTTTACCCAAATAATATATAATATAATAATTATTATATTATATATTATTTGACCATAGGACACCCATACCCCCTGTCCCTTGTTTATCCAACGGTTATATGTTAGTGGTTATCTTCTGTAAATGCTTTCCGAAAATAAGTTTCTGATTGTTAAAGTGTTAAGCCGTGAATGAATGTTTTTTTTGAGGAAATAACGTAATTTTTGCATTTTTCTTACATTTTCCCCAAAAATATTATTACCTTTGCACCATGAAAACGAAAGCCCATGAGCGTCATAGTTGTAAGTCCGTTGTAAAACCGTTGTAAAGCCGTTGTAAGTCCGTTCGCAGAAACGACCATAAAGCGGAGTTTCAAGATACGATTACTAACCTCAATGGCGATTAAAAACAAGAACAATAACTAAAACAAAAACTAAAAACAAAACGACGATGAAACAATCCTTTATCACATTTATGCTTCTACTCACCGCAATCTGCAGTTGGGCACAGGAATCAAAGACCGAGAAAAAAGATTCCATACCTCCAATCATTGTTGAAGGTACATTGGAGCGTGTACCTCCAGAGGCTGTCATTATGGTAGGGGGGCGCCAGTGGGGAACTGATGGCTATGGTCCACATCAAGGGGATACTTTAAGAAATGGTAAATTCAGAATTGTTTACACACCAGAAAGCCCAACAGATGAATATTTGTTGACAGCAAAGTATGGTCCGTCCTTTAGTCGTCACGCGTTGCTTTTCTATGTTTCTCCAGGCACAAAGGCTACTATAACAGGTGTTGGGATTCATGAAATGAATTGGTATGCAAAGAGTGACAATCCCAAGCAAATTGAGGCAAATGAATATCGCGCCTACTTGGATGAGAAACTCCCTGGATACTGGGATCTGCAAAGAAGAAACGACTGGGTTAATGAAGAGGATGATGACTATTATTCTGTTAAAAAGAAGGTAAGAGAAGCAGATTCTCTATATGTTGAGTACATGATTGAATTCATGAAAGACAGGAAATACAGTTCTGTCTTTGCACGTAACCTCTGTACTCTTTCCCTCATGATTTTAGAGGGTAAAAATAAAAACATGGGAATAAGGGGAAGGGCTGCAAAGTTATTGGCTATTGTTCCTAAGGATGCGCCTTATGATGAATACATCAATAGGGCAAGAAAATACTTGTTGCCTAAATACGAGCCAATAAAGATTGGTGAGAAGTTGCATGATTTTGTGCTCTATGACCATCAGGACAAAGAACATCACTTGACGGAATTCAACGGTAATGGCAAGTACCTTCTGCTTGAATTCAACTCAAGAACATGTGTGCCATGTATGAAGCATCGCCCTAATGAAGTGCTTAACAATCTCTACAAGAACCATTCTGACAAGGTGGATATGCTAATGGTGAATTGTGATGCTCAGTATTTCTGGGATATAGAGTGTAAAGACCCGAATAAATATGGTAGAGATCCTTGGCATGAATGGAATGACAAGAAAAATGCAGAGGATATTATGCAGAGATACGGAACAGAAACAGGTCCGAGCTATTTCTTCGTCTCTCCAGATGGCACGATTCTCGGCAGAATAAGCGACCAAGGGGATCTGAAGGCAGCTATAGCGAAGTATTTCAAGATTTGAGAATAATAATCGCTAAAACCTAAAGAATGATGAAAAAGATTATAACCTCATTACTTATTATGCTTACCGCGGTTAGCAGTTGGGCACAGGAATCAAAGGCTTCTGACGAAAAGCCTATTGCCCCAGTCATTGTTGAAGGCAACGTTGAGCGTGTGCCTGATGGGACAGTATTATGGCTAAGTGTTCGTGACTATAAATATACATCTTGGAGCGGTGTGGCAAAAGACACCATTGAGGGTGGCAAATTCCGATTTGAGTATGTTCCGAAAAAAGCAGAAGACGAATATTATTTAAATACCATAGGAATGAGACGTGGTATTCGTCTATATGCGACTTCTGGTACAACGACTACCGTTTCCGGTGTAGGGGTGGATTACGAAAACTGGTATATAAAGAATGACAATCCTTTGCAGAAGGAGGCTAATGAATATCGTGCCTATCTTGACGAAAAGATTCCCGGATATTTTGATCTTAGAAGGAGATACGAATGGATTAATAATGATGATGACGAGTATTACTCAGTAAAGAGAAAGTGGAAAAAAGCAGATTCTCTATATGTGGAGCGTATGACGGAATATATGCAAGACAAAAAGTTCAGTCCTGTCTTTTCATATTATCTCTGGAGTGTTTCTGTAAGAATATTAATAAGTCGGAACAAGGGGCAAAGGGCAAAAGCTGCAAAACTTCTGGCTATAGCTCCAAAGGTTGAGAAGCGAGAAGAAGAAGAATATGTATATATTGCAAGGCTTAATTTACTGCCCAAATATGAGCCTCTAAAGATTGGAGAAAAACTTCATGACTTCGTATTGTATGACCATGATGGCAAAGAGCATCATCTAACAGAGTTTAACGGAAATGATAAGTACCTGTTGCTTGAATTCAACTCAAGAACTTGTGTTGGATGTATGGAGCATCGCCCAAAAGAAGTACTTGACAATCTCTATAAGAACCATTCGGATAAAGTTGATATGCTCTTAGTGAACATCGACGATCCGTATTTCTGGAATATAGAATGTAAGGATCCGAATAAGTATGGCAGAGATCCTTGGCATGAATGGAATGACAGAAAAGGCTGTGAAGATATTATGCAGAGATACGGTGTAGAGACTGGTGTATATTATTTCTTCGTCTCTCCAGACGGCACAATCCTCGGCAGAATTAGTGATCGGGGGGATTTGAAGGCTGCTATAGCGAAGTATTTCAAGATTTGAGAATAATAATCGCTAAACCTAAAGAATGATGAAAAAGATTATAACCTCATTACTTATTATGCTTACCGCGGTTAGCGGATGGGCACAGGAGTCAAAGGCTTCTGACGAAAAGCCTATTGCCCCAGTCATTGTTGAAGGCAATGTCGAGCGTGTGCCTGATGGGACAGTCATTATTTTATGCCAGTTTACTAGCCAGCACTTGAGTCCTTTCGGGCCACAGGCAAAGGATACCATAAGAAATGGTAAATTTAGAATTGTTTTACCCTTGGAGAAAAAGTATGAGGTATTTTGTTTGTGGACTCCGAATCTTCGAGGCGGTTTTACATTCGTTTATGCTTCTCCTGGCACGACAACAACAGTAACAGGTGTCGGAATTCGCTATGAGAATTGGTATGTAAAGAATGATAATCCGATACAGAAAGAGGCGAATGAATATCGTGCATACTTGGACGAGAAGATTCCTGGATATTATGATTTGATGCGAAGAAAAGACTGGATTGATGAAGATGATGATGAGTATGATTTAGTGAGAAAAAAGTGGAAAGAGGCAGACTCCCTATTTGTTGAGCGTATGACGGAATTCATGCAAGACAGGGAATATAGTCCTGTTTTTGATAAGTATATTTTAGATATTTCAAGAAGGATACGTTTCAGTGGAAATAATGCACAAAGAGATAAGGCTGCTAAGCTGTTGGAAAAAGCTCCAAAGGTAGAAAATAGATGGGATAATGAATATATCTTTGAGGCAAGAAATGATTTGATGCCAAAGTTTGAGCCTATTAAGATTGGCGAGAAGTTGCATGATTTCGTGCTCTATGACCATCAGGGCAAGGAGCATCACTTGACGGAATTCAACGATAATGGCAAGTTCCTTCTGCTTGAATTCAATTCAAGAACGTGTAAGGGATGTATGGAGCATCGTCAGTATGATGCCCTTAACAGCCTCTTTAAGAATTATTCTGACAAGGTTGATATGCTTATGGTGAATTGTGATTCTCAGTATTATTGGGATATAGAATGCAAAGATCCTAATAAGTATGGCAGAGACCCTTGGAACGAATGGAATGACAAGAAAAATGCAGAGGATATTATGCAGAGGTTCGGATTGACTGGTCCTGCTTATTTCTTCGTCTCTCAAGATGGCACGATTCTTGGAAGAATAAGCGATCAAGAGGATTTGAAGGCAGCTATTGCGAAGTATTTCAAGCTATGAATTGGATATGAGAAAAGGCTCACCCAATATATGAGTGAGCCTTTACTATCTACATTATACTTTACACTTTCTACTTTACCCTTTACTTATAGAGATATCGCTTGATACTCTTCTTCGGAGTCTTCTCGAACTCCTCCTCGTGAATCTCGATTGCAGCAAGTTTGCAGTACGCTGGTTGGGTGGCGTTGAGAGTCTGGCGGTTCTGCTCCATTGCCTTCTTGATCTGGTCCATTGAGAGGTTCTGGGCTTTTGCTTCATCGAAGTCAGGGTAAACAAGTCCGACCAACTTGTCCTCACGCTGCACCACGATGCTCTCAACCACGAGAGGAAGGGAATTGAGCGCATCCTCTATCTCCTCTGGGAAGATGTTCTGACCACTTGCACCGAGAAGCATGTTCTTTGAGCGTCCCTTGATGAAGATATTACCTCTTGAGTCGATAACACCGAGGTCGCCTGTATGATACCAGCCCTCAGCATCGAGAGCCTGCTTGGTAGCCTCCTCGTTCTTGAAGTAGCCGAGCATCACGTTCATACCGCGAGTAAGGATCTCACCTGGTATTCTGCGAGGGTTAGCAGAGTCAATCTTAACCTCCATGTTCACAACAGCCTTTCCGCAAGAGCCTGGTACGTGGTCTTTCCAGTCGTTGTATGAGATAATAGGTGCGCACTCCGTTGCTCCATATCCCACGGTGAAAGGCAATCCAATGAAGTGTAGGAACTGCTCGATCTCCTGATTGAAGGCTGCACCGCCGATAATGATTTCGTAGAAACGACCACCGAAAGCCTTCTCAACCTCTGCACGAATCTTTTCGCGAACCTTTTGCGAAACCAATGGAGTCTTGAGCAGAATCTTCATTGCTGGAGTTTCGAGCTTAGGCAGAACTTTCTTCCTGATAATCTTCTCGATGACCAAAGGTACTGCGATGATGACCACAGGCTTGATCTCTGCAAATGCCTGAGCCACAACGGCAGGTGAAGGGATTCGGGTGAGGAAGAAGATATGACAGCCTGATGCAAACTCCTTGATAAACTCGAATGCCATACCATACATGTGAGCCATTGGCAGGATGCTGATGGTGTTGTCGCCTGGATGAAGACACTTGTCGAGAGCCTCGTTGGCAAAGAGGAGGTTGCTCCACATGGCGCGGTATGGAATCATAACACCCTTGGAGAAGCCTGTTGTGCCTGACGTGTAGTTGATAAGTGCCAGTTCGTCAGGATTCTGCTCCTTATAGTAGTTCACCATTTCCTTGCGGAAATATTTTGGGAATTTCTGGCCGAAAAGCAGGTTGAGGTTTTCACGTGCATAGGTGAGTTTTTCTGAACGTGAGAGCATGAGGGAATAGTCGGGTATGTTGATTATTCCGAGCAGGTCAGGCATTTTCTCTGCGTCAATCTGTGTAGATACCACGTCGCCCACGAAGAGAATCTTTGCCTCAGAATGGTTTACGATGTTATGAATCTGATCGGCTGTAAATTCATGAAGAATAGGAACTGCGACAGCTCCGTATGTAAATGTGGCAAGGAAGGCAACAGCCCAGTTGCTCATATTACGTCCGCATAGAGCAATCTTATCGCCCTTCTGAATACCTCCTTGTTCAAACATGATGTGGAGCTTTTCAATCTTACGGGCTACATCCTGATACTGAAGCGTAACGCCCTTGTAGTCAGTCAGTGCATCGAAGTTCCAATACTTCTTAATGCTTTCCTCTATACATGCATTAAAACTATTTTCCATATTGTTGTTTATTGCAAAAGATATTGCACAATTTTCCTTTTGGTGTGCAAAGGTACAGACTTTTCTGCACATTTCAAAATCTTATGTGCAATTTTTTCATTTTCGTTCGATAAAATGGGCAAAAACACTATTTTGTTGCTCAATTATGAGATAAATCACCTTATTTTATGTATTTTTTGCTTCTATATCAGCGAAATGTCATTTTTTTTTCTTAATTTTGCAAGCAAGTTTTATTTTTATAAAGATAAAAAACGAATTATGGGATTTTTCGGCTTTTTTAGCAAAGAGAAGAAAGAGACGCTTGACAAGGGTCTTGAGAAAACCAAGATGGGCATGTTTGACAAGATAGCTCGTGCCGTGGCTGGCAAGAGTAAGGTGGATGACGACGTGCTCGACGACCTTGAGGAAGTGCTTATTACAAGTGATGTGGGTGTTGATACAACACTCAAGATTATTGAGCGTATAGAGAAGCGTGTGGCGCGTGACAAGTACGTTTCAACGAAGGAACTTAACGGCATCCTCCGTGATGAGATTGCGTCTCTTCTTGCCGAGAACCATTCAGATGACCTTGACGATTGGGATCTCCCATCTGACCATAAGCCTTATGTCATTCTCGTCGTTGGCGTGAATGGAGTGGGTAAGACAACTACCATCGGCAAGCTCGCTTGGCAGTTCAAGCAGGCTGGCAAGAAGGTGTTCCTCGGTGCTGCCGACACATTCCGTGCTGCTGCCGTTGAGCAGATCTGCATCTGGGGAGAGCGCGTTGGCGTTACCGTAATCAAGCAGCAGATGGGCTCTGACCCTGCATCCGTTGCTTTTGACACTATCTCTTCTGCCAAGGCAAACGGAGCTGATGTGGTGATTATTGATACTGCAGGTCGTCTGCACAACAAGGTTGGCTTGATGAATGAGCTGAAGAAAATTAAGGACGTGATGAAGAAGGTAATGCCAGATGCACCAGACGAGGTGATGCTCGTTCTTGACGGCTCTACTGGTCAGAACGCCTTTGAGCAGGCAAAGCAGTTTGCGGCCGTAACACAGATCTCAAGCATGGCTATAACCAAACTCGACGGTACTGCAAAGGGTGGCGTGGTGATTGGTATCAGCGACCAGTTGAAAGTTCCTGTGAAGTATATAGGTCTTGGTGAGGGAATGACCGACCTTCAGTTGTTTAACAAGAGGCAGTTTGTTAACTCACTTTTCGGAGAATGAAGAAAAATCAGATAGACATAATAACCCTTGGATGTTCCAAGAATCTTGTGGATAGCGAATCTCTTATGCGAATGTTTCAGCGTAAGGGATTTGTTTGTAAACATGACGCGGAGCATGTTGAGGGCGAGTATGTGGTGATAAACACCTGTGGCTTTATCGAGGATGCCAAGCAGGAGAGCATAGATACCATACTTGAGTTCGCACAGGCTCGCGAGGAGGGGCTGATTGGTGGACTTTACGTTATGGGCTGTCTTTCACAGAGGTATCAGAAGGAACTTGAGGCTGAGATTCCGCAGGTGGATAAATATTACGGCAAGTTCAACTATAAGCAGTTGCTTGAGGATCTTCCTGCACCTACGCAAAAGGCTGGCGACAAGGTTTCTGTAAAGCAGAATACCACGCCTTCACACTATTCATATATAAAGATTAGTGAGGGGTGTGACCGTAATTGCGCTTATTGTGCAATACCTATCATTACTGGCAAGCATGTGTCACGTCCGAAGGAGGAGATACTCGACGAGGTTCGTGCTCTTGTTGCCGAGGGCGTGAAGGAGTTTCAGATTATTGCTCAGGAACTTACATACTATGGCGTGGACCTTTATGGCAAGCGTAAGATAGCTGAGCTTATCGACGAGATGGCGCAGATTAAGGGCGTGAAGTGGATAAGGCTTCACTATGCCTACCCAAATCAGTTCCCTATGGAATTGCTCGACGTGATGCGCCGTAATGATAATGTATGTAAGTATCTTGACATCGCCCTTCAGCATATCTCAGACCGTATGCTTGACCGTATGCGCCGTAACACCACCAAGCAGGAGACCATGCACCTTATAGAGGAACTGCGCAAAGCAATGCCAGGCATACATCTTCGTACTACGCTAATGGTTGGTTTCCCAGGTGAGACCGAAGAGGACTTCCAGGAACTTATGGAGTTCACTCGTTGGGCACGCTTTGAGCGTATGGGAGCTTTTGCCTATTCAGAGGAAGAGGGAACTTATAGCGCCGAGCATTATGAGGATGATGTTCCGAAGGAAGTCAAGGATGCACGCTTGAGCAAGCTCATGCGTCTGCAACAGGGTATTTCCGCAGAGATAGAGGCTGAGAAGATTGGCAAGACGATGAAGGTGATCATTGACAGAAGGGAAGGCGACTACTATGTAGGCCGTACCGAGTTCTGTTCGCCAGAGGTAGATCCAGAGGTTCTTATTCCTGTTGCCAATCGACGTTTGCGCAAAGGATGCTTCTATGATGTGAAGATAACAGGAGCAGAGGAGTTTGACCTTTACGGAGAAGTTTTAACCTAAATAAAATGAAGGTTTTTAGGTCGTAATGTCCATTGGCGATGCAGACCTACTAACCTTTAACCTTATAACCTTTTAACTAATTGTAAGTTTATGACCAATAAGGAATTTATATCACAGATAGCTAAACAGACTGGCTATAAAATAGACGATGTTCAGAGAATTGTGCGCACGGCGTTCAGTTCAATAGCTGATGAACTCGTTGAAGGGGAACCAGCCAATGTTACGGGGCTTGGAATCTTCGAGGTACGCAAGCGTATGGAGCGTATCATAAAGAATCCTTCCACAGGACAGAAAATGCTCGTTCCGCCGAAGCTCGTAGTGAATTTTAAACCTTATGGCTCATTAAAGGAAATGCTGAAGTAATATGCTTACAATTAGAGATTTAGCTGAGGTGCTGGTGCAGAAGCATCAGTTGGATTCGCGTAGTGCGGAGATGTTCCTGAATGTTGTCATTGAGACTATCCATGAAGGACTGAAGAACGACCGCGTAGTGAAGGTAAAGGGCTTTGGCACTTTCAAACTTACGGCTGTTCGTGAGCGTGAGAGTATTAACGTAAATACTGGTGAGCGTGTGGTTATCTCCAGTCACGACAAGGTGTCGTTTACTCCCGATGCCGTATTGCGTGACTTGGTAAACAAGCCATTCGCTCAGTTTGATACTGTTGTCCTTGCTGATGGTGTTGACTTTGAGGATATGCCTGAGATTGACACGGAAGAGAGTGACCCTATTGCCGATGAAGTCGTTGAAATGCCAGTTCCTGCACAGGAAGAGGCAAAGGTGGTGGCTATGCAGGTAGAGCCAAAAACAGAGCTAGAATCTGTTGTTGAACCAGAGCCAATCGTAGAACCTGAGCCAGAGCCTGTACAAGAGGCTGAACCTGTGGCCGTTGCTGAGCCAAAACCAGTTGCAGAGCCTATGCCAGAACCACAGCCTGTTATAGAACCTGAGCCGGAAGTAGAGCAGCCAGAGCCAGAGGCTCCTGCTGAGGAGGAAGTAGAGGCTCCTGTTGTTCAAGAAACTCCGGATGTTCCGGAGGATCCGGAAGAACCGGTGATTCCGGAAGAGCCGGAAACTCCAGAAGAGCCTGAAGAGGAACAGGAAGAAGAGCAGCCCGACTACATCTCTGAGTTCTACGATGATGAGAACAACGAGTGCAAGAAGGTGTTCTTGATGTACGCTATAATCGTGAACGTAATTGTTGCTGCCTTGTTCTTCGTCTTCGGATATTATGCCCGCTCAACCAATCTTCTCGGAATAGAGAAAGAAACTGCTGTGGAAACTGCGGCTCCTACTGTAGAGCAGGCCGAGACTACAACGCCGAAGGCAGCGGAAACAACTGCCCCTGCTAAGGCGGAGGAAAGCAAGCCTGCCATTGAGAAGAAAGAAGAACCGTCAGAGGAAAAGAAACCTGTTGCAGAGCCTAAAAAGGAAGAGAAGTCTGAGCCAAAGGCTGAGAGTACTTCGAAATATGATAGCGACCCACGTGTCAGGACTGGTGCTTATCGTATTGTAGGTGTTGCCAATACCATAACCGTGAAGAGTGGTCAGACTATAAAGTCAATTTCCAAGACCTATCTCGGTGCTGGTATGGAATGCTATGTAGAGGCATTCAATGGTGGAATAACCGAACTCAAGGAAGGACAGACAATCAAGATTCCTAAGCTTGAACTCAAGAAAAAAGGCGCGAAAGCAAAGAAATAAAGCTCTTTACGAAAAACGACGTGGTGTTGTCATCACGCCGTTTTTACGTATCTGTGCTTATGCTGAGTGGTGGTTAGATATGGGTAAAATTGCCTTTTAAGATGGTAGTTTGTTGAACTGCCCGCAAATCCTCTTTGTGAAAAGTTAAAAAGTTGAAAAGTATATGAAATGACAAGAATTTTATGTATCTTTGCACACTAAAATTAGAGATGTGTATTAGCCAATGGGCTTCTATGCTTCTAAATACAAGAAAGTAAGAAAAATCATATACATACCAATGGATAAGAAATTTACGGAACGTAAAGGACTGAACCTCGTAGAGACTAACAATGAGGTTCTTGCTGAGTGGGAGAAGAAGGATTTGTTCCACAAGAGTATTACCGAGCGTGAGGGCTGTCCTCAGTTCGTGTTCTTTGAGGGACCTCCTTCAGCAAACGGACACCCAGGTATCCACCACATGATGGGTCGTACCATCAAGGATACATTCCTCCGTTACAAGACGATGAAGGGCTATCAGGTATATCGTAAGGCGGGTTGGGATACTCACGGACTCCCAGTTGAGCTTTCGGTAGAGAAGAACCTCGGAATTACGAAGGAGGATATTGGCAAGAAGATCAGCGTGGATGACTACAATGATGCTTGCCGCAAGAACGTGATGATGTACACCGACGAGTGGACTCAGCTCACTAACAAGATGGGCTACTGGGTTGACCTCGAACACCCTTACATCACTTACGACAATAAGTATATCGAATCTCTCTGGTATCTCCTCAAGCAGCTCTACAACAAGAACCTGCTCTACAAGGGATATACCATTCAGCCATACTCACCAGCCGCAGGTACTGGACTTTCTTCTCACGAGCTTAACCAGCCTGGTTGCTATCGTGACGTGAAGGATACTACGGTTACGGCTCAGTTCAAGGTGCTTGACAATGTTGAGTTCAACAAGTCTGAACTCCCTACATACATCCTTGCATGGACTACAACTCCTTGGACTCTTCCTTCAAACACAGCTCTCTGTGTAGGTCCGAAGATTGACTATGTTGCAGTTAAGGGCAACAATCCTTACACAAACGAGGAGGCTATCTATGTACTCGCTGAGAGCCGTCTCTCTGCTTACTTCCAGCCAACAAAGGATGAGGAAGGCAATGAGCAGCCAATAGAGATTCTCTGGAAGGGTAAAGGTGCTGATCTCGTGGGCATTCACTATCAGCAGCTCATGCCTTGGATTAAGCCATGTGCTCTTGAGAATGACCAGATCGTAGTGAAGGAGAGCGAGGCTTTCCGTGTTATCCCTGGTGACTACGTAACCACGGAGGATGGTACTGGTATCGTTCATATCGCTCCTACATTCGGTGCTGATGACGCCAAGGTGGCTAAGGATGCAGGCATCCCATCATTGTTTGTTGTGGATAAGGCAGGTGATACCCGTCCGATGGTTGACTTCACAGGTAAGTACTTCGTAAAAGAGGATATTGATGCTAAGTTCCTTGAGGCTTGCGTGAATGAGTCATACTGGAAGCATTCAGGTGCTTTCGTAAAGAACGCATACGATCCTAAATATAATGTTGGTGGTAAGTATGACGAGAAGGCTGCATCAAAGGATATGGATCTTAACGTGATCCTCTGCCTTGAGATGAAGGAAGAGGGTAGTGCGTTCAAGATAGAGAAGCACGTGCATAACTATCCTCATTGCTGGCGTACAGATAAGCCTGTGCTCTATTATCCACTCGACTCATGGTTCATCCGCTCTACTGCAAAGAAGGAGCGTATGGCAGAACTGAACAAGACCATCAACTGGCATCCAGAGTCAACAGGTTCTGGTCGCTTTGGTAAGTGGCTTGAGAATCTGAACGACTGGAATCTCTCACGTTCACGCTACTGGGGGACTCCACTTCCTATCTGGCGTAACCGTGATACAAAGGAGGAGATCTGCATAGGTTCACTTGAGGAACTCTATAACGAGATTGAGAAGGCTGTAAAGGCTGGCGTAATGCAGAGCAATCCACTCAAGGATAAGGGCTTCGTGCCTGGCGATATGAGTCAGGAGAACTATGATCGCATTGACATCCACCGTCCATACGTTGACGATATAAAGCTTGTAGGCGAGAGCGGTAGCGTCCTTACTCGTGAGCTTGACCTTATTGATGTATGGTTCGACTCTGGTGCTATGCCATACGCACAGATTCACTACCCATTCGAGAATAAGGAGGTTATTGATGATCGCAAGGCATATCCTGCCGACTTCATCGCAGAGGGTGTTGACCAGACACGTGGTTGGTTCTTTACCCTTCACGCAATAGCAACGATGGTGTTCGACTCTGTTGCCTATAAGAACGTAATCTCTAACGGTCTTGTACTTGACAAGAACGGTATAAAGATGTCAAAGCGTCTGGGTAACGTGATCAACCCATTCGACTGTATCGGCACATACGGCACGGATGCAGTTCGTTGGTACATGGTGACAAACTCATCACCTTGGGATAACCTCTCATTTGACCCAGAGGGCGTAAAGGATGTTACAAGTGCATTCTTCGTAAAGCTCTATCAGGCTTACTCATTCTTCACCCTCTATGCAAATGTTGATGGCTTTACATACAAGGAGGCAGATGTTCCATTCGCAGAGCGTCCAGACTTCGACCGTTGGTTGCTTTCTGAACTCAACTCTCTCGTAAAGGATGTGGATAAGTATCTTGCTGATTATGACGTAACTCCTGCTGGTCGCTTAATCCAGAACTTCGTAATCGACAAGCTCTCTAACTGGTACATCCGTCTGAACAAGAAGCGTTTCTGGGGTGGTGGCATGACACAGGACAAGCTCTCTGCTTACCAGACTCTCTATACTTGCATCGACACAATAGCACGTCTGATTGCACCTGTTGCTCCATTCTATGCAGATCAGCTCTTCCTCGACCTTAACACCGTAACAGGTAAGGATAAGGCGGAAAGCGTACATCTTGCAAAGTATCCAGAGGCACAGGAGAGTCAGATTGACAAGGAACTGGAGCAGGCTATGCAGCTTGCAATGCAGGTGACATCTATGGTACTCTCGCTTCGTAAGAAGGTGAAGATTCCTGTAATCCAGGCTCTCCAGACAATCTCTATCCCTGCTTCTGATGCAGAGATGAAGGCGCGTATTGAGCGTATGGCAAGCGTGATACTTGCTGAGACCAACGTGAAGGAATTGCAGTTCATTGAGGATGGTGCAGGTATGCAGCTCGTAAAGAAGGTGAAGTGTAACTTCCGCACAATGGGTAAGAAGTTCGGTAAGCTGATGAAGAGCGTGAACGCTGCTGTCATGGCTATGAGTCAGGAGCAGATTGCAACTCTTGAGGCAAACGGAACTATTGATCTCGTTGCAGAGGGACAGAACGTAACCGTTGAAGCTGTCGACGTTGAGATTATCTCTGAGGATATCCCAGGCTGGACAATAGCTCAGGAGGGTAAGATTACCGTTGCCCTTGACATCGAGATTACTCCAGAACTGAAGAACGAGGGTATCGCACGTCTTATCATCAAGCGAGTACAGGCTCTTCGTAAGGAGCAGGGCTTCGAGATAACCGACAGGATCCGCGTGGTGCTCCAGCAGAATGATCAGCTTGCCGAGGCTGTCAAGGTGTTCGGTGATCATATCTCTGCACAGGTTCTTGCCAACTCACTCACCATAGGTGATGCAGAGGGCGGTTCAGAACAGGAGTTCAATGACTTCAAAGCCCTTGTAAAAGTAATCAAAGACTAAATAATTACGAATTACAAATTACGAATTACCAAGTTAGCTTCTTCGGGAAATTCAAGCGATAAAAGCTAAACAGGTAATTTGTAATTCGTAATTCATAATTAATAATCAATAAACAATCTAAGTATCTAAAACTAAAAATCTAAAACAACATGGCAGAAATAAAGAAACGTTATAGTGACGAGGATCTCGAGGAGTTCCGTCAGATCATAGAAGAGAAGCTCGAAGTAGCACGTCGTGACTACAAGCAGATGATGAGCGTATTGCGTAATGATGACGGCAATGACGTAGCTGATACATCTCCAACCTACAAGATCCTTGAGGAGGGTAGCATTACCCAGACAAAGGAGGAGATGATGATGTTCGCTGCTCGTCAGGAGAAGTTCATCCGTGGTCTTGAGGCTGCACTCCTGCGCATCGAGAACAAGACATACGGCGTTGACCGTATCACTGGTGAGCTGATTCCAAAGGAGCGTCTCCGCATTGTGCCTCATGCAACACTTAGCGTAGAGTCAAAGAACGCACGAAATAAATAATGACAAAGAAACAGAAACAACAACTTGTCGTTTCCGTATTGATCTTTCTTGTCATCCTTATCATCGACCAGGTCATAAAGATCTCGGTCAAGACTGGAATGACTATTCATGAGAGCATACGAGTAACAGACTGGTTCTATATTTCTTACATAGAGAACAACGGAATGGCATGGGGAATGTCCATCATGCCAAAAGTGATGCTGAGCCTCTTCCGTCTTGTTGCAATCTTCGGAATAGGTTGGTATATCTTTAAGCAGATAACTAAAGGCACGAGGTGGTTGTACGTGGTGCTTCTTTCAATGGTGCTTGCCGGTGCGGCAGGTAATCTTATTGATTGTATGTTCTACGGATTGATATTCTCAGGGGCTTCTCCTGAATATACCTCTTACTTTGTGCCTTGGGGAACGGGCTATGCACCTTTCCTTGAGGGTAGGGTAGTGGATATGTTCTATTTCCCTCTCATAGTGACCAACTATCCCGACTGGTTCCCTGTATGGGGAGGCGAGAGGTTCGTGTTCTTCAGTCCTGTGTTCAACTTTGCCGATGCAAGCATAAGTGTGAGCGTTGTGGCATTGTTCCTTTTCTGTAGAACGGAGATACAACAACTGTTTAAGTGAAGAAAATACTATACATACTCATATTTATTGTGGGCATGGCATCATGTTCCTCCAACTCCTCCGACATTCTGTCAATGGGCGAGATGGAGGACATCTTGTATGATATCCATTTGTCGCAGGGCTTACTGGATGAGGAGAATGGTAGTAGGAGAATATATTCTGAAATAACTAACCGTGAGGCTATTTTCCGTAAGTATGATATCACACAGGCAGAATGGGATTCTTCGTATAACTATTACTGCCGTCATGCCGATAAACTGCATACTATCTACAAGCGACTTTCTGAGCGTATTCGTGCAGAGGTTATAGACCTTGGTGGTGATGTTTCTCTTGATGAAGCAACACTTTCTGGAGATACCATAAACATCTGGAACTCAGAGCGTAACTTTATCCTGATGCAAGAGACTCCTTACAACCTTAACCGCTTTGCCATAACGGCAGATTCTACGTTTAAGGCTGGTGATGTTCTTACGCTTCAGTTTGACAGCAAGTTCATATTCCAGGAGGGATCACGTAATCTTGTTGCCGTACTTGCCATTACGCTCTCAAATGACAGTGTCGTTTCGCAGAACACCCATGTCAGCTCTGATGGAAAATACACGCTGTCGTTCAGCGATTACAAACGTCTGGGCATAAAGTCTGTTAAGGGATATTTCGTGTTGCTTCGTAACAACAATGAACAGACATCTTCGGCATTCCATCTTGTTTCTGTGGAGAATGTGAGACTTATTCTTGCTCATTCAAAGGAAATTGTTCCTGAACAACCTGCTAATCCAAAGCCTGCTGATGAAAAAGATACGCTTAAAACTGACTCTGTTCCTCGCATTAACCGTGACGAGCTCTTTGCTCGCCCAGAAGATAGACCGAGAGTCCGTACTATCTCGTCACAACCCTAAGGTAACGTCTGCCGATCCTCTTAGTTCGCTGAGTGTGGGTAATGGGCATTTCGTAACTACGGTTGATGTTACAGGATTGCAGAGCTATCCTCTTGACTATAAGGATGGCATTCCTTTGTGTGCCATGTCCGAATGGGGATGGCATTCTTTTCCTAATGTGGATAGTCTGAAGGTGGAGGAAAGCCAGAAGGCAATGGATCTTGGTCATGGGCATAAAGAGGTCTATGCCGTTGAGTATAAGACGGAAGGACGCAATAAGAAGGCTACTGAGTACTATCGCGCAAATCCTCATCGTCTAAACCTCGGTAATGTTGCCCTTGTAATAAAGGAGAATGGAAAGCAGATTCCCCTTAGTCAGATTACCGATATCAATCAGGAACTGGGTCTGTATAATGGTGTTATAACATCTTCGTATAAGGCATTAGGTGAGAAGGTGAAAGTCACTACTGCATGTGATTTTGACTATAAGGATCAGCTTATATCACGAATAGAGTCAAAGCTTCTTTCGCAAGGTAAGGCTTCTGTCTGCATCACATTTCCTTATCCTACTGGCAAGCACTCTGATTCTGCCACAGATTTTGGTAATGAAGACAAGCATCTTTCGGAGATTGTGGAGGGTGGTGAAGGTTGGGCTACCATAATGCACAAGATAGACAACTGTGTCTATTTCGTTGCTGTGACTTGGGAGGGCAATGCAGAACTAAGGCAAGAGGGAGCACATTCATTCTGGCTTATTCCGAAGGGTGATACGTTGTCTTTCGGGGTTGAGTATTTTGGAGATGACGTGCATGTTGATGTGGTGAAGTTTGATGCTTATCTGAAGTCTATCAAGGCTTCATGGAACAAATGGTGGAATGAAGGGGCATTCGTTGACTTTGGTGATTGCACAGATCCACGTGCAAAGGAACTTGAACGCAGAACGGTACTTTCCCAATACCTTACCTATATAAATTGTGCTAATAGTATTCCTCCACAGGAAACAGGCTTGACATATAATTCTTGGTTTGGTCGTCCGCATCTTGAAATGACTTGGTGGCATACAGTTGATTTCTCGCTTTGGAATCGTCCTGAGATACTTGAGGAAATGTTGGATGGTTGGTACGGGTATCAGGCATATCCAAAGGCGAAGGAGATAGCAGAGCGACAAGGCTTCACAGGGGTGCGTTGGATGAAGATGACTGATCATAAGGCAGGTGAGGCTCCTTCCAATGTCGGTTCTTTCCTTACATGGCAACAGCCACATTATATATATATGGCGGAGGAACTATATCGTCGTGCCTCTGATGAGGGGAAGAAACAGGCAGTTTTGGCAAACTATGGCAAGTATGTAGAGGAAACGGCTGAGTTTATTGCCGATTTCGCCAAGTCTTGCCAGAAGAATGGCAAGATTCGTCTTTTTGGTCAGACCGCAATGCAGGAATCAATGTCAAAGGATTTCTCGTATGGGCATCCCTTTGAGCAGGCTTACTTCGTATATGGTCTCACAACTGCGCAGAAATGGCGTGAGCGTCAGGGGGGGGCGCGTAATGGCGAGTGGGATGAGATAATAGGTAAGATGGCATCATTGCCTGAGCATGACGGAATCTATACAGCTGGTATTCCTACGGAAAACAATAAACTCTCTGCCGAGGATTTCTCTCTCAAATGCCGTTCTGATCATCCTGCCGTACTTGGTGCTTGCGGATTGCTTCCTGACTATGGGCTTTATGACCGTGAGAAGATGCAGCGCACTCTTTCGTGGGTGATGGATAACTGGAACTGGCCTACCACATGGGGATGGGATTACGGAATGATTGCTATGTGTGCCGCCCGACTTGGAGATGGTGAGACCGCTATCCGTGCCCTTCTTCTTGATGAAGAAAAGAATAGGTATCTCATTTCTGGTCACAACTATCAGGAGCCAAAGCGACTGCGTATCTATCTTCCTGGCAATGGTGCCTTGCTTGATGCAATAGCCATGATGTGTGCCGGTTGGGATGGATGCAAGAATATTAAGAATCCAGGCTTCCCGCAGAATGGTAAATGGAATGTCCGTTGGGAAGGTCTGAATAAAATGCAGTAACTGTCAATTCAAGTGAAAGGAGTAATAAGGAGTACAAGGAGTCAAGGAGTACAAGACGAATGTCTTATACACGGAATAGGGGCTGGTGGAGTAAGGAATAAGGTTTGATAGTAACAACCCCTCGTCTCTCAT
Organism: uncultured Bacteroidales bacterium; assembly: GCA_902778265.1. GTDB lineage: Bacteria > Bacteroidota > Bacteroidia > Bacteroidales > Bacteroidaceae > Prevotella. Next base: position 21,899 of record CACYXI010000048.1, read on the forward strand.
CACTTCATCCTTCAACGAGAAGTACTATCGTCTTGTACTACTTTAGCGACTTTAGGAGCGTCACTCCTTGTACTCCTTGCACTCCTAAATTATCAATTCTCAATTTTCAATTTTCAATTCTTCAGATGTTACCATCAAGGTTACTCGATAATGCGGTTAATCAGTTCTCGCGCCTTCCGGGGGTGGGACGAAAGACTGCGCTCCGACTTGTCCTGTATATGCTTCGTCAGGATAATGAGTTTATGGACGAGTTTACTAGTGCTCTTACGCAGATGAAGCGTGAGATAAAGCATTGCAGCGTATGCCATAATATCTCAGATACCGATGTGTGTACTATCTGTTCCGACTATCGCAGGGATCCAAGTACAGTATGTGTAGTGGAGAACATACAAGATGTTATGGCTGTTGAGAACACCCAGCAGTTTCATGGTCTCTATCACGTTCTCGGAGGCGTTATCTCACCTATGGACGGTATAGGCCCATCGGATATAGAGATTGACTCACTCGTAGAGCGTGTATCTAAAGGAGATGTGAAGGAGGTAATCTTTGCCCTTGCCAGTACGATGGAAGGCGACACCACCAACTTCTATATCTCCAAGCGTCTTCAGCAGTTTGATGTGAAGCTAAGTGTCATTGCCCGAGGAATAAGCGTAGGCGATGAACTTGAATACACCGACGAGCTTACCCTCGGACGCTCAATCGTTAATCGTGTTCCGTTTGAATAATCTCTAACACCTATCACCTAACACCCAACACCCATCACCCATGTTATTCTATATTCAGATTTTCTCTCTCGCCCTCTCGCTCATCACTATATATGCTTGCTTGAAGTGGCTTCGCAACAATGCTCTCTACCGTATTTCCCTATGGGCGATAGCCTTGGTGGTAGATGCCGTTGTATATTTCGTGTATGACTATACAGGTGCAGGTTATCTTGCAATAATGTTGCTCTTGTGTATTCCGTTCATTTTCCGTAAGAAGGATAAGAAACCAGAAGAGAAATAAAATATGCTGAAACTTCGTGCTCTTGAACCAGAAGACCTTGAGCAACTCTATGCCATAGAGAATGATCTCGACGACTGGGAATATTCCTGTATGAACGCTCCGTTCTCTCGCTATGCCCTGCGCGATTATATTGCCAATCAGCATTGCGACCTCACCATAGATCAGCAGGTGCGCCTTGTGGTTTGTGATGATGAAGACGAGCAACAGGTCATAGGACTTGCCGACATCTTCAATTTCGATGCCCGTCATCGTCGTGCAGAGATAGGACTTGTCATTGCAAAAGACTTCCGCGGTCATGGATATGCTGCTAAGGCTACATTATTATTAATTGACTATGCTTGCAAAACCTGTCTCTTGGATCAGCTCTATGCGTTTATTTCTGCCGATAATAAGTCTTGTTGTAAGGTTTTTGATAATATTGGCTTCAAACGTGCATCAATTCTCAAAAACTGGTTCATAAACGCAAATTCTACCTCAGATTCCATTATTTTTCAACATTTTTTGAAAAAAGATTGAGAAAAATTTGGAGGATTCAGAAAAAATGCCTACCTTTGCACTCGCTAAAAAGAAATAACGATTTTGGTGCGTTAGTTCAGTTGGTTAGAATGCCAGCCTGTCACGCTGGAGGTGTCACGAGTTCGAGCCTCGTACGCACCGCAAAGGTTCTTACAGAAATGTGAGAACCTTTTTCATTTACCATCACCTATCACCCACCACCCATCACCCATGATACAAGACATTCAACTTCGCGTATTGCCTCAGATTGCATCTGATTCATCGCTTATCATCAATTATATTGCAGAGGAAAAAGGCATTGATGCTCGTACCATCAAGGCTATCCGTATCGTTCGTCGTAGCATCGATGCTCGTCAGCGTCAGGTCTATGTCAACCTCACCGTGCTTACTTACGTCAATGAGGAGCCAACCGACCTTGCATATACCGTTACTGAATATCCTGCTGTAAGCAATGGAAAGCAGGTTATTGTGGTTGGCGAAGGTCCTGCGGGTCTATTTGCTGCCCTTCGACTTATTGAGCATGGTCTTCGTCCTATCGTCATTGAGCGAGGCAAGGATGTGCGTGAGCGTAAAAAAGACCTTGCACGTATCAAATCGGAACAGAAGGTGAATGATGAATCAAACTATTGCTTTGGCGAGGGCGGAGCTGGTGCATATAGTGACGGCAAGCTCTATACCCGAAGCAAGAAGCGTGGCAATATAGAGAAGATTCTGAATGTTTTTTGCCAGTTTGGTGCCTCTACCAATATCCTTGCTGATGCACATCCGCATATCGGCACGGACAAATTGCCTCTCGTCATAGAGAATATGCGTGAGCAGATCAAGAAATCGGGTGGTGAGGTGCATTTCCAGACGAAGATGACTGAGCTTCTTCTAAAGGGTGATGTCGTGGAAGGCGTTCTCTGTCGAAATCTCGTGACAGATGCAGACGAGACCTATCTAGGTCCTGTTATCCTTGCCACAGGTCATTCTGCGCGTGATGTGTATCGCTATCTCGCTCATGCCGGCATTCATATCGAGGCAAAGGGAATTGCCGTGGGCGTGCGACTTGAGCATCCTTCGCAGCTTATTGACCAGATTCAGTATCATAACAAGCAAGGTCGTGGAAAGTATCTCCCTGCCGCTGAATATTCCTTCGTTACTCAGGTTGAGGGTAGGGGAGTGTATTCTTTCTGTATGTGCCCTGGTGGCTTCGTAATCCCTGCTGCAACAGGTCAGGAGCAGATTGTGGTAAACGGAATGAGCCCAAGCAATCGTGGAGGTAAATGGAGCAATTCTGGTATGGTCGTTGAAATCCGTCCTGAGGATATTGCAAATGGCGATGCTAACGATCCTCTCGTTGTAATGCACTATCAGGAGCAGCTCGAAAAACTTTGTTGGCAACAGGGCAATATGAGTCAGACGGCTCCTGCACAGCGTATGGCTGATTTCTGCAAGGGCAAGCTCAGTTATGACCTTCCAAAGTCAAGTTATGCCCCAGGATTGGTTAGTTCACCTCTTCATTTCTGGATGCCGAAGGAAGTGGCTGGCAGATTGCAGCAAGGCTTCCAGTATTTTGGCAAGCAGAGGCACGGATTCCTCACGAACGAGGCTTGTCTGATAGCAACCGAGACACGCACCTCTTCGCCTGTCAGAATCACTCGTGATGCCGAGACGCTTCAGCACGTCACCATTCGTGGTCTCTATCCTTGTGGCGAGGGTGCGGGATATGCAGGTGGCATCGTCTCTGCTGGAGTAGATGGAGAGCGTTGCGCGGATATGCTGGCTGCAAGTTACCAATGATGTCATTTACTATTTAGCTATGTACTAATTACTATTTATGTACTATTGGGTTTATGTACTATTTTTCGTCAATCAAGATCAAATGGTAAATACAATAATATAGTAAATAAATAGCGCCAGTTCGACGAAAAGCGCCGAAGGTGCGACATCTAAAAGGGTAGTACGTAAGTGCTACCTATGGCGATTTTTTTAGTGAGCGCCGTAGGTGCGACACCTAACAAATGTAATAAGTGTCGGTCCTTCAGACCTCACACCCCCAATAATGTCAATATATCCAGGGCTTGCGCCCTTCGCTATTAGATGTCGCTCTTTCAGAGCTTTTTCAAACGTAATATATTGGTTGATGAAATTCATCGAACTCACGTTAAATAGTAATTAGTAAATAGCAAAATAGTAAATGCAACAAAATAGTAAATGCAACAAAATAGTAAATGCAACAAAATAGTAAATACTGCAAAATAGTAAATAAATAGTAATTAGTACATAGTTAAATAGTAAATAAATATGCGTTCTCTCTCCGTCGCATTCATAATAGGGCTATTCGTGGGTAGTGCTGTTGCCGCACAGTTATCATCAACATCACTATCCATACTACTTGTAGCGCTATTATTTGCTGGGAGATACCTGAAATCGGAGAGACTTCGTACTGTTACCTTCTTCTTCGCATTCTTCACGGTTGGTGTGCTGAGAATGGCAATACCCGATGTGCCGTTGCATATTGACGGTCTTGTCGCCTCTTTTGAGCCGTTTAGAAGCCAACTGAGCGAAGGATTTGCACGCTACGGCATTACTGGCGATGAGAATGCAGTTGTCATGGCTATGTCGCTCGGAGATAAGAGTGGCATAATGCCCCAACTAAGATCCATTTATTCCCAGTCAAGTGCCTCTCATGTGCTTGCTCTTTCCGGAATGCACCTCGCCATAATCTATTTCATGCTTTCATGGATCGTGATGCGGGCAATGCTATGGGGTCATGCCATTCCTGATCTGTTGTGGGAGAAACTACCTGTAGAAGGAAATACCAGTTTGAGAAACACGATAAAGACACTATTCCGTTTCAGACCTTCCGAACAGTCATGGCGTAATCTTACCACTATCCTCATATTACTTGCTATCTGGCTCTATGTCATTCTCGTAGGTATGTCACCATCAGTAGTGCGCTCTGCCCTTATGCTCTCAATATACGGCATTTCGCGAATGCTGTTCAGGCAACTTGACACAATAACCGTACTTGCCCTAACCGCATTCGTTACGCTTATGCTAAGCCCCTTTTCGCTCTTTGACGTAGGCTTTCAAATGTCGTATCTTGCGGTCTTCGGAATAGGCGTGTATATGCCTCGCTTGATGCGCCTTGTATATAAAGAGGATATAAACTGGTCGGAAGATTCCCCGAGATTCACTCTCAGAAACGTCCTCGTGTGGCTGTATAGCACTCTTGCCCTGTCTTTCTCTGCACAGATAATGGTAATGCCTTTAGTGGCATTTTATTTCCACACATTGCCTTGCTATGGCTTGTTGAGCAGTCTCGTGGTGTCTGTTACGGCAATGCTTATCGTTGGCTTGTCATTTGCCTTCCTAATATCACTTTTCTTGCCATTCGCCTTTGTTAGTGAGTGGGTGGCATACATACTAAATGCGGTGACACACTTCCAGAACGTATTCCTTGAGCGTATCACCGCACTTCCTTTTGCGGTTGCAGATGTCAATATCAACATCTGGCAACTCCTTATAATCTATGTGATTATCTTCTGCGTGAGCAGAATCGCATTTATTTTAATGCGAATTTGATGAATTAGCTCTGAAAGAGCGACACCTAAAAGGGCAGTCCGTAAGGGCTGTTACTATGATGATGTTTTTTAGTGAGCGCCGTAGGTGCGACACCTAATAAATATAATAGGTGTCGGTCCTTCAGACCTCACCCCCTAAAAACATGTCTATATAACGGCTCTTACGAACCGCCCTATTAGGTGTCGCTCTTTCAGAGCTTCTTCAATCACGTTTTTTCAACAATATACGAGTTAATGAAATTCTTCGAATTTACGTTAATTCTATTGTAAATGAATAAGGGAAACAGATTTATCTGATTTATCTGAAATTAATCGCTCAAATATACTGCGCCAGCTATCAGATAAATCGGATAAATCCCTTTCATTTTTTCTTCGTAGAATTTACGTTATTTCACCGCGAACTTCTTTCCCTTCACGATATTGATACCCTTGCTTACAGACTTCTTCTGTACGCCATTGATATCATAAACCTTGTCGTTGGCATTGTCTGCTGCTGCAACCTTATCGATAGCAGTAGTAGCCTTCTCGTTATGCACAGCGATGAATGCCACGTCCTTGTCGCCATCCACAGAGATGTAGCAACGTGTAGCATAGCAGCCAGTAGTACCAGCAATCTTTACGAACTTAGACTCTGCGTTGTCTGCTGCAAAGATGCCGTAGATATTGTCGCCAGTCATAATCTTGTCCGTACCGTTGAAGTTCACGGTATAGCCATTGTCAGAGAAAGAGACCTTTGACTCACCAGCCTGAATAGTTGACTCTGTGGTGATGTTCACGTTCTGTGATTCGCCTGTGAAGTAGAGAATGTAAGGAGTGTTAGCCTTGATGCCCTCTGACTTCTTGTCTTCGAAATACAGCTTCATTGCATTCTCGTCGCCAGAGATACCAGTAAGAGCCTCCAGACGGCAGTCGTTGCCGAAATACTCATTAACCTTGTCGGCAGAGAGGTCGAATGGGAAACTCACAGTATTCCAACCGGTGAACATATAGCGGTTCATTTTCACGTCTGCCACCTTACCATCATATTGCTCTACGTTAGTGCCGTTGATAGAGCTTATAGTTACTGACTTTGACTGAGCCGAAGCAAAGAGGCTCATAGACAGAAGCACTGCTGCAAGAGTAAATTTCTTAATCATATATTTTCTGTTTAAGTTGTTATAGTTTATGGTTTATTATATTTCTTGGCAAAAATACAAAAATGTTTTCATACCTCCAAATTTTTCCGCAGAAAAAGTTAAAATTTAACAAATTGCCTTATCTGCATCATCTGTCTGGCTTTTTTTATTCAACTTTTGCTTGTGAATATAATAAAAACCATAAAAACACCCTCTTATGCTGTCTTGTTTGTCTGAAAGCCTTTGTAAGCCTCCTTTGGTCGGTTTCCAAATCCATCACCCTCTGCGAGGGCTTTGGAACTTGAAGGCAAAAACAAGAAAAAACACGTGGTTGAAGAAGCACTGAAGGTGCGACATCTAACAGGGCAGTCCGATAGGGCTGTTATATAGACGCTATCATAATGGAATGAGGTCTGTAGGACCGACACCTATTGTATTTGTTAGGTGTCGCACTTACAGCGCTCCTTTAATTACGCATCTACCGAATAACAGCCCTATCGGACTGCCCTGTTAGGTGTCGCTCTTTCAGAGCTTCTTCAATCACGTGTGTTTCAGTAATATACGAATCGGTGTAATTCATCGAACTCACGTTATTATACATTTGCTTCCTGAAAAATAAGAAAAACATATAAAAATTTGGTAGAGTGGGGAAGAATTAGTATTTGTGCAAACGAACAATAAAATATAAACCGTTATGTCAATACAAGTTGCAGTAGATGTACCAAGTTCTCCATACAAGAACGCTCCTTCAACTTCTGCCATGAAGCCTTTGGAGGAGTTGAGTCCTGTGCTCCAGCGGTTATGCGGTATCTGCTCTGTTAGTGAAGATGATATTAATGGTGATATTGCCCGTTCAGAAGCCTTTAGAGAATTACCATACAACTATTCTATGGACGAACTGCAAAGTGTTCTGCTTGATAGTATAAATGATTGTAACATAGGAAAATTGTATAGTCATGAAGATGTTATGCAGTTGATTTCTTGCAAGATTCAAGAATGGAAGTAAAGTGGACGGAAAAAGCCATATCTGAGTAGTGATTTCTGCAATTACGAGATAACGCCCTGAAGGGGCAAAAACTCATAGCCCAGGGCATCGCCCTGTGGTAAATGGAGGGAATTACTAACGCCCTGTAAGGGCAAAAGCATTTTCATATTAGAGCTTTTGCCCTTACAGGGCGAAATTACCACCTACATCCACCTAGGGCGATGCCCTAGGCTATGAGCTTGTTGGGCTTTCAGCCCGCTTATCTTGCAAATGTGAATAATTATTTCCAAGATTCTGGTTATGAATGAAAGAGAGTATTTTAATGAAATAGTGAAATGAAACTCAAATATGTACCCAAGCAGATTGACAAAGATATTAAAGTTGCCAACAGTTAAAACCACCGCACTGATTCGGTGCAGTGGTTTGATGGGGTGGCGAATCACCACCCCTTTGCTCTTTACTACGCAAAACCACATCCCTGATTCAGGGTACTGGTTTACGAGTCCGTGTTTCACGGAGTCCTCGATGGTGTCACGTTTCGTGATGCTATATTCTTCAACCGTATTTCCTGTAAACGAAGCAAACATCGTGTTTTGCGATGTTTGCTAACTGGATTTGCTTAATACATCTGATGGGGTGGTTTCATTTACAAGGTAAGATTAATAGCATTTTATTTTATGCCGTATTGGCAATTTTATGGTATTGAGCCTGATTTTCCATTTGAATATGTCCCATATTCAAATATTTTCTTTATAACAACTAATGAAATTGAAATAGAAAATATCTATTGAAAATGGTCTTCAATAGATCTAAAATTGCCAATATGGCATAAAATTAATGTCCTAATTAATGTAATCATAAACATTAATATTACCCCCTCTCCCCATTTTTTATATCAGATATTATGATCATCCGCATTTGCCCGACAGCGCCCCGAAGGGGCAAAAACTCATAGTCTAGGGCATCGCCCTAGGTAGATGTAGGTTGGTAATTTCGCCCTGAATGGGCAAAAGCATTTATTCTTATTAGAGCTTTTGCCCTTACAGGGCGAATATACTAACTGCCTTGTACATAGGGCGTTGCCCTATGCTAAGTGCAGACCTTGCCCTTTTCAGGGCGCATGTCAGCATGATGCGGATAATCATTTCGGATATTATGTTATGTTTATGCTCAAACATACAAAATAAAGACGGTGTGGGTTGAAACCACAGCGTCGTAAAGAACCTTTTTCTTCTGTCTTTCGTCAAATTCCGTCATTAACGTCATTAGTCATTTTCGTCATTAAGCGAGTTGATAACGGGCGAAAATCGGCTATATAGTAAATATATTTTATATATTTACTATATAGAGGCAAAAATCCCCCCACGCACTTCCCTTAATGACGAAAATGACTAATGACTAATGACGGGAAGTATTGAAACGCTAAAAACACCTTCCGAAAATTTCTCTCTCTCTGTATCAATGAGTTACAAGTGTAAAATGCAATTTCTTAGAAAATGACATGAAAAAATCATGTTACTTCGTGGTTTTCGGAGGAAATTGTTGTAACTTTGCACTCGTCAAACCGAAGGACGTGCGCCAGCCTTTGGGCTGACACGCACTTTTGACTTCGTGCGAGCCAGGCCACGAGCGGAAAATAAATGAAAAATGAACAATGAAAAATTATAAAACCTAAATTACGCTTTCCAATCAAAGGCCACGTGCGGAAATACTAACTTGTATTTTCATTTTTCACTTTTCACTTTTCATTTAACCAAGGCCGCTGCAAGTCCGTTCCAAATCCGTTGCAAATCCCATTCCGGAATGGGAGATTGAAGGGCGATAAAGGGAAATAAATGAAAAATGAAAAGTGAAAAATGAAAAATAGTTTGCGACTTCGCGGCTTTGCGTTTAGCATCACGCAGAGGCGCAGAGACACAGAGATTAAATAAACTTTGCGACTTCGCGACTTTGCGTTTGAAAAAAAATGGGCGGTGACAACAAAACGCAAAACCGTCAAGACGCAGAGATAAAAACTTTGCGACTTCGCGACTTTGCGTTCTGAAAAAATCCGAGTATAGCGGTGAATGTGAATTAATCGATCTCTTCGTCTGCCTCATAGCCACCCATCTCGCGGATAGCGTTCTTCAGCATGGTGTATTGCTGGTATAGATGGTTGATGGCTTCTTCACCCTGAGTATAGTCGTGCATTGGAGACTTGAGGTAGAAGCTGAGGAAACGCTGAATACCGAACCTTCCTGCGCGAGCTGCAAGGTCGGAGAGCAAGCAGAGGTCGAGGCAGAGTGGGGCAGCGAGGATAGAGTCACGGCAGAGGAAATTGATCTTGATCTGCATTGGATAGCCCATCCAGCCAAAGATGTCGATATTGTCCCAACCTTCCTTGTTGTCGTTGCGAGGTGGGTAGTAGTTGATACGTACCTTGTGGTAGTAATCTGTATAGAGGTCAGGCTGATCCTCTGGTTTCAGAATCGTCTCAAGCGTAGAGAGCTTTGAAACCTCCTTGGTACGGAAATTGGCTGGCTCATCGAGCACGAGACCGTCACGATTGCCAAGAATGTTGGTTGAGAACCATCCGCTAAGACCAAGGCAGCGAGTGCCGATGATAGGGGAGAAGCCAGACTTCACGAGCGTCTGACCTGTCTTGAAATCCTTACCTGCGATTGGCATCTTTGTCTTCTCGGCCATTTCCCACATAGCAGGGATGTCAACGGTGGTGTTTGGAGCACCCATGATGAAAGGAGCGTTTTCTGCAAGGGCTGCGTAGGCATAGCACATGGAAGGAGCGATGTTCTCGGTATCGTTGGCCTTCATAGCAGCCTCAAGATGTTCGAGCGTGTCGTGCACCTCCATATTAACAGGAACGTAGATCTCGGTAGATGCAGCCCAAAGCACTACGATACGAGCGCAGTCGTTCTTAGCCTTGAAATCGCGTATGTCCTGACGAAGAGCCTCTACCATATCCCAGCGAGTCTTACAGTCCTTCATGTTGTCACCTTCCAGTCGCTTAGCGAAGTTCTTGTCAAAAGCAGCCTTCATAGGCACAATCTGCTCAAGCTCGTCCTTGACAGGATTGATATCCTTCTCCTTGAGCACCTCGCAGTACATGGCACTCTGGTATGCGTTTTGTGGATACACATCCCAGCAACCGAACACGATGTCGTTGAGGTCGGTCAATGGAACGATATCCTTATAAGGGAGATATTCCTTGTCGGCACCCTTGCCAACGCGAATCTTATCATATTGAGTCATGGAACCGATTGGCTTGGTCAGTCCCTTGCGAGTCATAAGAACGCCTGTCATGAAGGTTGTTGCCACGGCACCATTGCCTACAACTAAAATTCCTAATTTGCCTTCAGCAGGCTTTACTTTATTTTCTTTCATTAGTTTGTAATTATATATTCTGATGCAAAGTTAACGAAAAAAACACACATCTATGTTTACTTTTTAAACAAGGTTTAGTTTTCTAACATATTTTAATATATGTATTAACCGAAATAGACAATAGTTTGTTCGAATACTCTGCATTAAAGATTCTTTTATTGGTTAGGATTTCGAACTTGTGATTCGAAGTATAAAAGAAAAAGCCAACCTGTAAAGGTTGGCTGTGTGATTCGTGCAGGATTCAAACCTGCAACCTTCTGATCCGTAGTCAGATGCTCTATTCAGTTGAGCTAACGAACCAATATTGCAAAATCCCGAATTTCTAACCTTTGAAAGTGATTCGTGCAGGATTCAAACCTGCAACCTTCTGATCCGTAGTCAGATGCTCTATTCAGTTGAGCTAACGAACCGTTTCTTTTGTTATTTCTGATTTGCGGGTGCAAAGGTAGTCATTATTCCTGAGATTCCCAAATGTTTCAGCCTAAAAAATCATTGATACTCTCAGACTATTGATTTATGTCAATTAATACTGCAAGAAGTCATCTCTTTTAGTGCCTTACTTAGCTGATCTGGGCAACTCGTCATTTTGTTGCCACAACGTATGCCTTCAAGGCGATTTATGACATCTTCAGCCTTCATTCCCTTGACCAAGGAGGAGATACCGCTGGTATTTCCGTTGCATCCGCCAAGGAATCGTACCTCCTCAACGACGTTATCGTCATTAAGGAGGACACGAATTGCCTTTGCGCATGTGCCTTGTGTTTCGTAAACGAGTTCTTTCATTACTCCTCTACGCCTTCTGGCTTCATGTTAGTATATACGTTCTGAACGTCGTCGAACTCTTCGAGCTTCTCAACCATCTTGTCGATAGTAGCGCGCTGCTCAGCGTCAACGTCCTTTGTGTCGTTAGGGATATAGGTGAACTCACCACCGATTTCCTCGAAGCCCTGCTCCTCAAGATACTTCTGGATCTGAGCGTAAGACTTAGGATCACCGTAGATAGTGATTGTTGTTTCGTCCTTATCCTCGTCGTAGTTCTCATCGTACTCGTCGTCAACGTTGAGGTCGATAAGCTCAAGGATGAGGTCGTCCATGTCAACGCCGTCCTTCTTCTTGAAAGTGAACACGCACTTGTGGTCGAAGAGGAATGCGAGTGAACCTGTTGTACCGAGGTTACCAGCGAACTTGTTGAATACTGAGCGAACGTCAGCTACGGTACGTGTTGTGTTGTCGGTAAGGGTATCAACGAATACAGCGATTCCGTGAGGGCCATATCCCTCGTATGTAACCTCCTTGTATGCGCTCTTGTCCTTTCCGAGAGCGTTCTTGATAGCGCGCTCGATGTTATCCTTAGGCATGTTCTCACGCTTACATGTAGCGATGATAGAACGGAGTGTAGGGTTGTTTTCTGGTTCTGGACCGCCGCTCTGTACTGCGATTGCGATCTGCTTGCCCAGACGTGTGAATGTCTTTGCCATGTGGCCCCAACGCTTCAACTTGGTAGCCTTACGGTATTCAAATGCTCTTCCCATGAAAATTTATAAAAAATTTTAATGAATAATGAATAATGAGTAATTAATAATTTAGGATGATTTTATTGACTCATCGTCAATCACAAACACATCATCTTCATTATTGTTGTTATTATTATTGTTTATTGATTTCTTAGCGGTGCGGATAATTAATAATGAGTATCAGAGATGCTACATTTCGCGCGCATACATTATATTTAACGTTAGTTTGACGAATAAGCTCTGAAAGAGCGACACCTAATAGGGCAGTCCGATAGGGCTGTTGTTATGTTGGTGCGTGATTTGCGGAGCGCTGTAAGTGCGACACCTGAAGACTTTAGATGTCGGTCCTTCAGACCTCATACCCTAAAATCTGTCTATATAACAGCCCTTACGGACTGCCCTTTTAGGTGCCGCTCCTTCAGAGCTTCTTCAATCACATTTTTTCAACAACATACAAGTTGATGAAATTCGTAGAACTAATTATTCACTATTAATTATTAATTTATGAATGAGATTATTTCTATCTCAAAGTAGCGTTAAGCTGCTTTGTAAGATTAGAAATAATCTTATTCATAACAGCCTCGATCTGCTTGTCGCCCATTGTCTTCTCGGTGTCCTGAAGGATGAAGTTCACAGCGTATGACTTCTTGCCCTCTGGGAGGTTCTTACCTTCATATACGTCGAAGAGCTCAACCTTCTTGAGGAGCTTCTTCTCTGACTGACGCGCAATCTGCTCGATCTGTGCGAACTCAATGTTCTTGTCGATAAGAAGGGCGAGGTCACGGCTAACGGCAGGGAACTTGCTTATCTCCTGGAAATCGACAGAGCCGTTCTTTACTGCCTTTGTTACGAGTGTCCAGTTGATGTCAGCGAAATAGACCTCACGCTCGATGTCAGCCTTGTGCTGAATCTTCTTGCTAACGATACCCATCTCAACGAACACCTTGCCACCGCGATTCTTGAGTGTGAGGCCTGTTGAGAAGATGTCGTTTGTTGTCTTTTCTGTAACAAGCATACCCTGTGGCATGCCGATACGACGGAGAATGTTATCAACGAATGCCTTCAGCTCGTAGAAGCTTGTGTCCTCGTCGGCATGAATCCAAGAACCCTCAACGCGCTTACCTGTAAGCCAGAGACCGAGGTGGTTCTCTTCCTTGTAAGCCTTCATAGGATTCTCGTTGTCGCGCTTCTCCTCATCGTGCTCGTAGCAGTTACCGAACTCGAAGAAACGGAGGTTAGGATTCTTACGGTTAGCGTTGCGCATGATTGACTCAAGACCACCGAAGAGCAATGTCTGACGCATTACGTTAAGGTCAGAGCTCAATGGGTTGAAAATCTTAACGCACTTGTCCTCTGGGTATGACTGAAGCTCAGAGTAGTAAGCACCCTTGGTGAGTGAGTTGTTCAGAATCTCGTTGAAACCTGCGCCTACAAGCTGCTCGGCAACGAGGTTAGCCATCTTATGACGCTGATCCTCGAAGTCCTTGATAACGAGTGAAGACTTCAACTGAGTTGGAATCTCTACATTATTATAGCCATAGATACGGAGAATATCCTCAACAACGTCGCATGGACGCTGTACGTCAACGCGGAATGCAGGGATGGTGATGTCAAGTCCTTCAGCATCCTCCTTGTTGATCTCGATGTCGAGAGAAGTGAGGATAGACTTGATCATGTCGTTGCCAATCTCCTTACCGATGAGGTTGTTGACGTATGAGTAGTCAATACGAATCTGTGGGTTAGCGATTGGGGTAGGATACTCGTCGCGAATCTGCATACTTACCTTACCGCCAGCTAGCTGCTGACAAAGAATAGCAGCCTGCTTGAGTGCGTAGATTGTGCCGTTTGGATCAATGCCACGTTCGAAACGGAAGCTTGCATCAGTAGAAAGACCGTGACGGCGAGCAGACTTACGAATCCATGTTGGGTGGAAGTAAGCTGACTCCAGAACCACGTTCTTTGTTGTCTCGTATGTGCCAGAACCCTTACCGCCGAATACACCAGCG
>CACYXI010000049.1 GCA_902778265.1 uncultured Bacteroidales bacterium
AAAAAGTTAAGAACTAAAAGTGAAGAGTGAAGAATTTGAGTTTGTATTAATCCCTCCAGACTGCGATTATTATGTAACTTAAATTCTTCACTTTTCACTATTCACTCCCTAAACAAATACTATGTATCCCTTAACAGTCTATAAGGCCAGTGCCGGCAGCGGTAAGACATTCACACTTGCCGTAGAATTTATAAAACTGCTCATTCTCAATCCTCGTAAATACGAGAATATACTTGCCGTGACCTTCACCAACAAGGCAACGGAAGAGATGAAACATCGTATAGTAAGCCAGCTATACGGACTTTCGCATGGTCTTAAAAGCAGCGATTCATATCTGAAGAAGATAACGACGGAACTCGATGTTTCCGAGGATTTCGTGCGCAAGAATGCAGATATAGCACTCCATAACCTCCTGCACAACTACAACCAGTTCCGTGTCCAGACCATCGATGCCTTCTTCCAGAGCATACTCCGCAATATGGTAAAGGAACTCGGTCTTGGCAACAACCTCCGCATATCCCTCAACGATAGTCAGGTTATTTCCGAGGCTGTTGACTCCATCATGGAGACTCTCGACAAGGACAAGGCACTTATGTCGTGGATCATCGAGTATGTAAACGAGCGCATGGACGACCAGAAGTCATGGGATATTACAGGCGAGGTGAAGTCATTCGGAATGAACCTCAGTAAGGAGTTCTTCAAAAGTAATGAGCACCTGCTAAAGTCCATCGCGAATGACAAAGACTTCTTCTCGCGCTATAAAAAGGCAATGACAGCCATTATAAGGGGCGCAGAGGCTCATTTCAAGGAGTGTGGTGAGTATTTCCTCACGATGCTATCAAACGCAGGCTACAGCGTCACAGATCTCGCCTTTGGCAAAACTGGCGTTGCGGGCTATTTCCTCAAGCTCAAAGATGGTGATTTCGTCAAAGACAATATCGTAGGTGCACGTGTTCTGGCTGCAATGAACGATCCGATGAAATGGGGAACAAAGAAGAACGCAAGCGAAATAGCACCTTTGGCAGAAAGTCAGCTAATCCCCTACCTCATCGGAATTGAGAAGGAACGTCAGGCAGAAGTTCCGAAAGTACGCTCTGCCCAAATCACCTTGAAGAACATCAATAAGATGCGCCTGTTGTTCAGCATCCGCGAGGAAATGGATAGGCTGAACAAGGAAAATGCGCGTTTCATGCTCTCCAATACCCAGATGGTGCTTAGTCAGATGATACAGGAGGACACCAACATCGCCCCCTTCATATACGAAAAAATTGGGGCATACCTCCAGCATATCATGATTGACGAGTTCCAGGACACGAGTACCGTCCAATGGAACAACTTCAAGGTATTGCTTGAAAACTGCATGGCAGGAAACGAAGAATCATCCCAGAATGAGGGTGCTATAAACAACCTTATCGTGGGTGATGTAAAGCAGAGCATATACCGTTTCCGCTCTGGAGACTGGCGATTGCTCAACGGTATTGAGCATGAATTCGGAGATGGAATGATAAAGATTCAGCCACTTGCAACGAACTGGCGTTCAGAGCGTAATATTATTTCGTTCAACAATAGCTTCTTTAAGCAGGTATGCAATATAGAGGCTGATAATATTATGCCACAGGATGCAATGGCGCAGCAGGAATTCATAGAAGCCAACAACCTCTCAGCCGAGGCTGCACAGCAGATGAATACCTACGCAGAGGCTCTGCGCCATGCATACGATGATGTGGCACAGGATATCCCCGACTTCAAGCCAAATCGTGGTCTTGTGCGTGTAGAAATGCTCCCAGAAGAACGTGGCGCTTTCGTTGAGGCAGCAAAGATACGCACACTCGACTATATCCAAAGCCTTATAACGCAAGGAGTCAAGCCAAGCGAGATTGCGATACTCGTCCGTTTCAACCATGAAGCATCGGATATAGCCCAGTATTTCGCAGAAAACGCACCAGAACTGAGCATCGTCTCAGAACAGGCATTCACACTTGAGGCTTCACCATTGGTAACAATGATTATCTCAATGCTTCGCCTCCTTCGCAATACCAACGATAAACAGGCGGAGATAACAATTGTAAAGCTCTACATTGCCTATATCTTAGGCGAAAACCTTACGGACGGCAGCATACTAACATCTGCCAACGCATTCCAGACCTACCTGCCAAAGGAAATATCAAGTGAGGAGGCAATGGAACAGATGCGCTCAATGTCACTCTACGAACTTTCAGAGTACATCTACCGTATGCTAAGTCTCTCCAAACTTGAAGGTCAGGCTCCATACGCTACGGCTTTCTTCGATGGTCTGAAGAAATACATGGAGGACAATATTGCCACAATCGAGGAATTCCTTGACTATTGGGATGGTGAGCTTCATAGCAAGGCTATAGCCATAGGAAGTGGTGATAGCATCCGTGTAATCACCATCCATAAGAGTAAGGGACTTGAGTTCAGACACCTCGTTATGCCTTTCTGCAACTGGAATATGGCATCCCGACATACAGAGACACTTTGGTGCACAATCAATAAACAGCCGTTCTCAGACCTACCATTCATCCCTGTTGACTACACAAGCCGTACAAGTCTTCAGAACTCAATATACGAGTCTTACGGCATAGAGGAATGGATGCAGAGCATCGTTGACAACCTCAACCTGCTCTATGTGGCATTCACACGCGCAGGACGCTCTCTCTTCGTCATTGCAAGTCAGTATGCAAAGGACGATAATCGTTCATCCGCCGTTATTAGTGCATTACGCAGAATTGCCGATTCCAACGA
The DNA here is from genome assembly GCA_902778265.1 of uncultured Bacteroidales bacterium. GTDB lineage: Bacteria > Bacteroidota > Bacteroidia > Bacteroidales > Bacteroidaceae > Prevotella. The sequence continues at coordinate 2,767 of CACYXI010000049.1, forward strand.
ACTTGAAGGTTGCTCTTTCGAGGACAACTCAGCAGAGGAAGACCAAGAAAGCACACCTCCATCCATCTTCACCTTCGGAGAGCACTATTTCGAGGACAAGGAGGAAAAGAGCAAGGAATCCGACAATGTATTTGAGCGTACTCCAACGGCTATCCCTGTAAGCGTTGAGAGCTATGACTCGGAGAATATATCCTTCCGTCAAAGTAACAAGAGCCGCGAGTTTGCAGCCGATACCCTAAACGATGAAGACAGCAAGCGATACACCACAATGGGTTCTATCATGCACATGCTCTTCTCTCGTATTCATACCACATCAGACATCGACAAGGAGTTGCGACAGTTCGAGTTTGATGGTGTGATATACGACGATACAATAACCGCAGAAGAGCTACGCAATGAGTTAAAGCAGAAGTTCAGCAACACAATCGTATCTTCTTGGTTTTCCGACAAATGGACAGTATTCAATGAGTGCAATATCATGCAGCTCAAGAACGGAAGGATTGTAGAAGATCGTCCAGACCGCGTGATAACCGATGGCAACGAAACAATAGTCATCGACTATAAGTTCGGCAACAAGAATACCGCCTACGCAAAGCAGGTACAACGCTATATGAACCTCATGCAGCAAATGGGCTACCCTAACGTAAAAGGCTACCTTTGGTACGTCAATCTCGATGAGGTTGAAAGTGTAAAGTAGAGAGGGTATAGTGTAAAGTAGAAAGTGTAAAGAGTAAAGAGTAATGTAGATAGTAATATGAAGTCATTCCTGAACATAGTAGCACAAGATATACTCGCTAAGTACGGCACTAACCTATCCGAGATCGTTGTCGTATTCCCAAACAAGCGAGCATCTCTATTCCTCAACGAGGAATTAATCAAGCTCTCCGACGGCAAGCCCGTATGGAGTCCTAAGTATATGACCATTAGCGAGCTCTTCCGTTCACAGAGTCAGCTCGTTGTTGCAGATCAGATAAAACTCGTATGCGAACTTTACAAGCATTATGCAGAAAAGACAGGAACCACCGAAACTCTCGATGATTTCTATGGTTGGGGCGAACTAATGCTTTCCGATTTCGATGATCTCGATAAGAACATGGGCGACGCAGAGCATATATTCGAGAATACCGACGAGATTCATTCGTATGATAGCGCCGACTATCTTTCTGAAGATCAGAAGGAAGCCCTAAAGCGTTTCTTCGCCAATTTCAACGATGAAACCTCGAAAATCAAGCAGAACTTCGCCCAGTTATGGAATAATCTCGGAAACATATACACCTCATTCCGTGACAGTCTCCGTGCTCAGGGCATAGCCTATGAGGGTATGCTATACCGCGATGTAGCCGAGGAATTAAAGACTGCAACCGCCCAACACCTAACACCCACCACCCATTACCTATTCGTTGGCTTCAACCTTATCCAACCTGTAGAACAGGAGCTTATGGCATATCTGAAGCGTGAAGGTAAGGCTGCGTTCTACTGGGATTACGACAACTACTATATGAAAGACGGCAATGAGGCTGGTCGCTATATCAAGTCCTACCTCTCTGCCTTCCCTAATGAGATAACGCTTCCAGAGGCTTTCAATAACTTCACTAACAAGCCAAACATCACATATATCTCTGCATCTACGGAAGATATTCAGGCACGATATGTAAGCCAATGGCTAACGGAAGAGCGCATAAAGGCAGGCAAACGCACGGCAATCGTACTTTGCGACGAGAAACTGCTCCCTACCGTACTCCATGCCCTTCATGATAGCGTTAAGGACATCAACATAACATCGGGCTATCCACTTCAGCAAACACTCATAGCAACACTCGTAAAGCAGATTTTCACCCTAAAGCAGCGCGGTTCTTCTCGCATCAAGGGTGCTTTGCGACTGCATCAGGTAAATACAATACTGCATCATCCGTATATGAAATACATTTCGGATAATGCAGAAAGACTAACTATCGAGCTGAACGATGAGAAAAAGAAGGTGTTCTACCCTACTATCGAGGAACTCTCCCTTGACGAGCACCTTGCGAACATCTTTACTCCCATAAGCTACCACGACGAAGCAGCCACACCACTTGAGGCACAACGTCTGCGTTGTCTCGACATCATAACGTGCATATCCAAGGCAATACATCGCATAGCAACCAACTGCGCAGAGCCAGATCCTCTGATGCAGGAATCGCTATATCGTATGTACCAGATAATGAATCGCATAAGTACGCTTATCGAGGCAAAAGAGCTTATAGTAAGCGATTCATCCCTGCAAAGCATCCTCAACCAGATAATACGCTCCACATCCGTACCATTCCACGGTGAGCCTATCATCGGTATTCAGGTCATGGGCGTACTCGAAACCCGAAACCTCGACTTCGACCACATGCTTATTCTCTCTGCAAACGAGGGTAATATCCCGAAGAGCGTAAACGACTCTTCATTCATTCCTCATGTAATACGCCGCGCATACGGTCTCACAACTATAGAGAACAAGATTGCAATCTATGCGTATTACTTCCACCGCATGATGCAGAGGGCTACCGATGTCTCCATCACCTACAACAACTCCACAAACGACACCAAGACAAACGAGATGTCGCGCTTTATGATGCAGCTCATCGCCGAGTCCGACCTCAAGATAAACATTGCCGAGATGACATCATCCCTGCTTGTTGGCAAGACGGAGCGATGTGATGTGCAGAAAAACAAAGAAGTCATCAAGAAGATGGAAGCGGAAAACTCCATTTCACCGACAGCCATCAATGCCTACCTTCGTTGTCAGGTGCAGTATTTCTACAGGTTCGTATGCGGTATCAATGACACAATCGACAGCGATGAAGAGGAAATGGACAACCGCACTTTCGGTCTCGTCTTCCATAAGGCAGCCGAACTCATATACAAACCTTACCGTGGTAAAAGCGTAACCGAATCCATGATAGACGGTATGCTCAAGGATCCATCGGTAATAGAGCGTGCAATAGATGAAGGATTTAAGGAAGAGCTATTCTCCTTAAAGGATGAAGAGGCAAAGAAACGCCCGATGCCGACACTCGATGGCACCCAGCTCATTCATCGTGAGATAATAAGGAAAATACTGCGACAGCTTCTTGAATACGACAAGAATAACTGTCCGATAACGATTGTTGATGTGGAGAAGAATATCTATGACACAATCACCTTCGATACCGACCGTGGCCCTCGCACTCTGAAAATCAAGGGAATCATCGACCGTCTCGATATTGTGAAGAATGAAGACGGACACCTTCAGATGCGTGTCGTTGACTATAAGACAGGCTCTCGTATGCCTGGCAACGTGAAGGCGGTTAGCGACATCTTCACTTCCGAAGCCGCTAATTCAAATGCGCATACCGACTATTATCTCCAGACTCTTCTCTACTCACGCATCCTTGCCTTTCCAATGCAAGGCGAGCCACAGAACGGCACATATCCTGTCGTTCCAGCCCTTCTCTACCCTCACCGTTCCAATGCAAACGGCTATGATCCTGTACTGAAGATTGACAAGGAGAAAATCACGGATATCAAAGACCTTGCCAATGAATACAACGACGGTTTCATCCGCATTCTGAAGGAGATTTATGATTACTCACGTCCTTTCGCTGCAACACAGAACGCAGATCAATGCGGAAGGTGCGCGTATGCGGCGATATGCGGAAGACGGAAGTAAGTTAAGAGTTAAGAATGAAAAGTTAAGAGTGAAGAATTTAAGTTAGTTTTGAGGTTTAATGGCATAAAGGAAATCTCAAAACGCAGCAAATGTAACTTAAATTCTTCACTCTTCACTTTTCACTCTTCACTTAAACACAAGCATCCTCCACTCCCCATTCTCTCTTTTCTCTTCGAGCTTTAGACCGAGGTTCTTCGCTTCCTCCACGAGCAAAGGAACATCATCCTCATAGAATCCGCTGAGGATGAGCGTACCTCCGTGCGCCATAACCTCCTTGAAGGCAGGCATATCGGCAATAAGGATGTTACGGTTTATGTTGGCAAGAACAACATCGAACACACCGCTTATATGCGAAAGTACATTAGCATTTCCCTCAAACACCTCTATCTTATCCGCAACACCGTTGATTTCGGCATTATGGCGCGTATTATCCGCACTCCATTCGTCAATGTCATAAGCCACAGCGTCCACAGCACCACATTTTAAGGCTGTAATGGCAAGAATACCAGTACCACAACCGCAATCCAGTACCCTCTTATCCTTTAGATCCATGTCGAGCAACGTACCCACAATCATCTGGGTAGTCTCATGCGTACCAGTTCCGAAAGCATTACGAGCGTGGATACCGATGGTTATGGGTGATGGATGATGGGTGTTAGGTGTTGGTGTGTTGGAATCTGTCAAACCGCTATCACCCAACACCAAACACCCATCACCCAATTCTGGATGAAGCACATCATATATCACGAGCCTGTCATCTATATTAATAGGTGCGAACCCCTCTTCCTGTTCCCAAGTCTCATTCCAGTCCTGATCCTCCACCTCATCCGTGATGAAGGTCACGCTCACGCCCTCCATAGGGAAGTCGGCAAGTGAATCCTCAACCATTGCCTTGTCGTAGAAATCCACCTGAACATAGCCATCAACACCGTTGTCTGTGTCGAGGAAAGTCTCATAGCCACATTCGCCGGCAATGGCAGCGGTTATCTCTCGTGCAGGCTGCATAAATTCGCCATCAGCACATTGAATTGTGAAATGCGATACAAAATATTTCATAATAAAGTTAATTTTGACTGCAAAATTAATAAAATTAGGGAAAAACTCCTCATTTGATAGGGATTTTCCGTAATTTTGTAGCAAAAGTTAAAGTAAATTTGCACCATAAACCAAAAGTAACAAGAAAATTACCTTATTTTATATAGGAGGATAAAGCAATGAAAAGACTACTTACTCTTCTCACAATAACAACATTCGCTTCTTGCTCTCTCTTTGCGCAAGACGATATGTACTTCACTCCGAAGTCAAAGGCTGTGAAGGATAAGGAAAAGGCTGAAGCCAAAGCCGCAGCCGAAAAGAAGAAGGCCGAAGAGAAAGCTGCCTACAAAAAGATGGTGGCTGAGGAAGAGGCCAAGCTTCTTGCCATCAAGAAAGAGTGGCTGCGCAAGAACAGAGCTAAGATCTCCCAGACAGAGGACGGTCAACTCGTATATCACGTAGGTCGCGATGTCAGCGCTGACGAATACAACCACCGTGGTAAGTTCAAGTCAAGCTACGAGATCGTCAATTCCGACTCTGTGGCAAGCGACATCATCGAGTTCACCCCAGGCGACGGCCAATACCCTGACAGCCTCATAGCGTCAATCGACACGCTATCGGGAACAGTCAAGAAGAAGCAGAAGAAGTCATACGAATACGATGATGATGATGACTACTACTACGCACGTCTCCTGAACCGCTTCGATGGTTTCTACGGATCACGCCGTATGTGGTTGCTATACAACAACCCGTGGTACTCACATTGGGCTTACGATCCATTCCTTTGGAACGACCCTTGGTACTGGAACACCTCGTGGATATATTCACCATGGTACTGGAACGATCCTTGGTACTGGAATGATCCTTGGTATTATGGAGGCTACTATGGTTGGAGCTGGGGGGTAAGCTACTATTCTCACCACTACCACCCATATCACTACCACACTCCAGTGGTATATATAGGTGGAACTGCAAGTCCGAGCCACGGCAACCGATATGCTCGCACCCACGGCACTCAGGCACCACGAGCAACATATCGTGACGTTTCATCAGGAGTTCGTACTCACGATCGCGTAAACAATCACATCTACCGCCAAGGCGACATTCCTGGTTTCTCTGGCTATAGAGGTACTGCAAACTCAGGCACATCAGGTAGCTATTCCAACGGCAGATCGGCAAGGTCAAGCGCTCCACGCTCCTACACCAACACTAGCTCTTCTTACAGCAACTCAGGCTCACGTTCCTACAGCAACTCAAGCAGTACACGCTCTTACAGCAACAGCTCAAGTTCGTCAAGCTCTCCAAGCTCATCATACAGCAACAGCTCAAGTTCATCAAGTTCTTCACGCTCATATAGCAGCTCTGGCTCTTACAGCAGCGGCTCACGCGGAGGAAGCAGCAGCGGCGGATTCTCAGGTTCACGCGGTGGCGGCGGCGGTGGCGGCCAGCATGGAGGAAGAAGATAAGTGCATGTACAATTTACCATGTACAATGTACTATTTGGCATGTACTATGTACAATTTAAATAGCAAATTATAATTAACCCTTTATCAATCCCACTATAACCTCAGTATGTAACTACTCCCATCCCTTTAGGGGAGGAGCTGGGGGTGGGTCTCTTCTTATGAAACATTACATTCTCTATACAGCAGCCCTCACAGCCCTCGCCATCCCTACAATGGCACAGGAGACATACGAGAGCGCAAGCATAATAGCACAGGATCTTAACGGTACTGCACGCTACGTGGGTATGGGCGGTGCGATGGAAGCACTCGGTGCCGACATCTCTACCATATCATCCAACCCTGCCGGCATAGGTATGTTCCGCAAAAGCGGTATCACACTCTCTGCGGGAGCTACATCCATGAAAGGCGACAATACAAGCGTGGCCGACAAGCTCAACATCCTCGGCAAGAAGACGCCTGCAAGCTTTGACCAGATTGGCTTCGTATATTCAAACGAGACATCTAACGGTAACTTTATCAACGTGGCATTCAACTACCACAAGGGGCGCAACTTTAACCAGATTCTCGCACACTCTGGTGCTCTGAACGGTGCTTCACAGAATAAGCTAGCCTATCAGAAGAGCCTTTACGGCAATGCACAACGCGGTGGCTACTTCATGGACTACGATGCTGAAGGGCATATCATAGGCTACGAAAACGAAGTGTCTGGCAATGCCTCACTATGCTATTCACAGTTCGACTACCTTATATGGAATTCCTTCATAGTTGATCCTGATGACCGCAACTATTACTACTACGACGGCAAGGACTACCAGTTCGCACGCAATCAGCAAGGCTACACCAGTAACTACGACATCAACGTCAGTGGCAACCACAACGACCGCATATACTGGGGTGTAACCTTCGGTGTAAAGGACGTGAACTACAGCCACGAACAGGTATATCGCGAAAACATCGTTGACTCAAAGGGTGCCTCTGCGGGGTATCTCGACATGATCGACCGACGCGACATCACGGGGCATGGCTGCGACATCAGCGCCGGCATCATCTTCCGACCTATCGATGCAAGTCCGCTGCGCTTGGGGCTTACGGTAACAACCCCAACATGGTATGAGCTGAAATCATCCAACTACACCCAGCTCCTCAACGAGGGCTACGACCAGACTATCGACAAGGCTATCGGTTGCTACGACACAGGCGAAAATTCAGATGAATACAGCTACAAGATCTTCACACCTTGGAAGTTTGGTGCAAGCATCGGCTACACCATAGGCAAGGAGATTGCACTAGGCGCAAGCTATGAATTTACCGACTACTCTACCACCGATAACCGCTACATCACCGAGAAAAGAGGTTATATCTACGACTACTACGAACACGAGGAAACGAAGTCAAAGTCTGACGACATTATGAACCGTCATACAGAGAAAGCCCTCAGCGGAGTATCTACCTTCAAAATCGGTGCAGAGTACAAGCCTATGCCAGAACTTGCCATCCGTGCCGGCTACAACTACGTGTCACCGATGTACGAGAGCAAGGCAGAGCGTACCACCTGTCTCAATACCGACGGTTGCTATTTCAGTTCAACTACCGACTACGTAAACTGGAAGGCTACCAACCGCTTCACCCTTGGTGTAGGCTTCCTTATCGACGATTTCAACATCGACGTAGCCTACCAGCATTCTGCCCAGAAGGGTGACTTCCATCCATTCGAGACGGTAACTGTTGAGGGAGCAGCCAATATGGCTCCTACCGTTGAGGTAAACAACAACCGCGATCAGTTCCTCATCACATTAGGCTATAAGTTCTAACATGAGGTTATCAGGTTAGGAGGTTTGCAGGTTATAAGGTCAGAAGGTCTGCATCGTTAACAAACATTCCAACCAGAAACCTATAAACCTGTACCCTGAACTATAATAAAATGAAACTCTAATCATAAGACACTAAGTGCATGGCATTCCAAATGGTTGCCATGCATTTTTCATTTTCTGGAATAGATTTACGATTCTCTTAATTCTCTTAATTTCTTAATCTATTTGTTTTTTCGGAACACCTGCGCCGCTATGCTTCCCGAAAAGTTATGCCACACGGAGAAGATGGCACCCGGTACTGTTGCCATAGGGAACATAGCGAAATGCGTGGCTGCAAGCGAGGTGGCAAGACCTGAGTTCTGCATACCCACCTCTATGGCTATCGCCGTGCGCTTCGGGAAATCGATGCCGAGCACCTTCCCTACCCCATATCCGAGAGCTAAGCCAAGAACATTGTGCAGGATTACGACTACTGCGACCACCAGACTGCATGACATGATGCTCTGGGCGTTGTGGCTCACTATGATTCCGATGATAAAGGCGATGGCTACGGTTGAGACCATTGGTAGCATGGGCGTTATCTTCTCCGTGAACTTTGCGAAGTAATGGTTTACCACGAAGCCGAGAATGATAGGCACGATTACTACTTGCACGATGCTCAGGAACATTCCCATGACATCTACGTTGACTTCCTTTCCTGCAAGGAGGAGCACAAGGGCGGGGGTTACGATAGGGGCAAGGAGCGTGGAGACTCCCGTCATGGCTACGCTCAGGGCTATGTCTCCCTTGGCAAGATAGCATATCACGTTGCTTGCCGTTCCTCCCGGACAGCATCCCACGAGTATCACACCGAGGGCGAGTTCTGAGGGTAGATTGAGCAACTGGCACAGACACCACGCCACGGAGGGCATGACGACGAACTGTGCAAGTTCGCCTACAAGGATATCCTTCGGGTGCATCATCACAGGCTTGAAATCGGATGGCTTCAAGGTTAGTCCCATACCGAACATCACGACACCAAGCATAGGTGTGACCGCAGAGGTTGATACCCATAAGAATGACGTCGGCACGAACAATGCCAATACCGCTACGCCTACAACGAGCAGCGTGATATGCGCTGCCATCAATGCCGAAAGATTGTATAGTCTGTTTAGTAGATTCATGTTTATTTATGATTATGTCTTACGAATGGCAAAATTACTCAAAATATTCAAAAACTCCAAGTACTTCGACAGATATTTTGAGGTTTTGCAAATTTATTTTCACTATACACTCACATCTCTGAGCAGAATACTAAATCCGCAAACTTCATACTTGACATAAGCCAAGAAATATATATTTCGGGCGAGAAATGGGGGGATTTTGTTCGTCTTGCACATCAGAAAATCCTATCTTTGCAGCGGATAACATACCAAAAAGGTATTATACTTTAGTAAAAAGATTGTTTAATTTAAAAGAAAGGATTGACTATGAAAGCGACATTAAACATTGCACTTGTTGCACACGATTCAAGAAAGAATGAGTTGTTGGATTGGGTCAGATTCAATGCTACCCTGCTTTCAAAGCATCATCTTTACGCTACTGGTACTACTGGCAGACTGATTAGTGAGCTTGCGTTCGAAACAGAGGAAGAGACGGAATATCCATTTAAGGACAAGGTGACACGATTGCTTAGCGGTCCATTGGGAGGTGACCAGCAGATTGGTGCCATGCTGGCAGAAGGTAAGATTGACATGCTGATTTTCTTCTGCGACAACCTTGCCGTACAGGGGCATCAGAACGATGTGTCTGCCCTTAGCCGTCTGGCTTCTCTCTACAATATTGCTTTCGCTACCAACCGCACTACGGCAGATTTGCTGCTTACCTCTACCCTACTTGGAGATGAGTCATACACCCGCATAGTTCCTGACTGCATACAGCATTATGCTAATAGGAAACTGTAGGAAATAAATATAACGCAATTCACTTATGTGGATTGCGTTTTTTTCTTTTGGCTGTTAGCAATTAGGTTAAACAAAAAATCCATTAACCTTGTGAGCTAATGGACTTTTGTCGGGGTGACAGGACTCGAACCTGCGACAGCCTGGTCCCAAACCAGGAACGCTACCAACTGCGCTACACCCCGAATAAAACTTTGGTTAGAAACCTCCGTTCTTTTCAAATGCGGTGCAAAGGTACGCATTATTTTTGAACTATCCAAATTTTTACGTAACTTTTTGCACCAAGAATATGAAATTTCTTTGTTTTTGTAGAAAAACGTAATATAATTACAAATTACCAGTATTCAATTACTATTTACGAATTTACTATTTACGAATTTACTATTTATTTACCATTTGGTTTATTTACTATTTTCACCAATCACAAATAGTCAATGCCTACCGCGATAAGAAATAGTACATAAATAGTACATAGTAAATAGTTAAATAGTAAAAACAGGTACTTGGTAATTATAAATTCTCCTTTCCCAACTTTTTCTGTATCTTCTCTATTCTCCGCTTTGGATCTTGAGCCTCCGGATATAATTCGAGAGCTTTCTTGTAGTTGGCAATGGCAGCCTCGTACATCTTTTCTCGCTCACACTCCTTACCCATAAGCGTATATTCAACGGAGAGACGAATGAGTTTCTGCTTCTGTGCCTCTGCTTCTGCCTTCAATCGTTCTATGTCATCCATAAGCAGAGGGATGATGTTGAGTTTGCGACGGAGTAATCGCTTCGGAGCAGGCTTCTCTATATCGTAACGGCTATGTATGGCAAGGAAGAATTGTTTCAGAGCCTCGTCAATGTCTCCCCTATCGAATGCCTTGACTGCATCGTGATACTGCTTATCGGCAGCCGTTTCCTTTAGTGCCTGATTTATAAGACGCTGATCATTATATCCGGCAGCAAAGCGTTTCACCTCATCACGCACAAAGACATCGGAATGACGGATAGGCTGGTTGAGTTCGATACCTTCAAGCGAAGTGCATCGCGAAAGGGCAACATAAGTCTGACCTCCAGCAAAGACACCATGCCCGAAGTCAATCTTCACATTATTGAACGTAAGGCCTTGCGACTTATGCACGGTGATAGCCCATGCAAGGCGCACGGGAAACTGGATATACGAACCTATCTCTTCCTCCTCAATACGCTTCTCTACCTCATTGAAAGTATAGCGCACGTTAGACCAACGGTCACGCTCTACATCGACTTCCTCGCCCGACTCCTTCTTTATATATATACGAGAGCCGTCCTCATCCAAGCCGATAATGATGCCAAGCGTACCATTTACCCAACGGTGATCCATATCATTCTTGATAAAGATAACCTGCGCCCCAACCTTTAGTTCGAGTTGTATTGGCGTTGGCATCATAGATTCTGGGAAATCACCATTTACAGCACCATTGAAGACAACAGGATCACCCGGCAACTCTTCAAGATGCTGGGTATTGATGTAATCCACCGTATCACGCGTAGTGGAAAGGGTTATGGATAGTGGGTGTTGGGTGTTAGGTGATGGGTGTTGTGAGGCTGTTGTAACTCTCGCATTAAGCAGAGTGAGGTCACGGTCGGTGGCTTGCGAGGTTCGGATATTGTCAAGGATTCCGATAAAGACAGGATCAGACTGACGATACACCTTTCGCAACTCTATGCTCACCACTTGCTTCTCGCGAAACACATGCGCATCGAAGAAGAAACTGGAGGGATAGAAAGGTTGCAATAGTTGTCGGTCTTCATCGCGCACAACAGGCTCAAGTTGATACACATCCCCCACCATCATCAGCTGTTTGCCTCCAAAAGGCTGTGACATATTACGTGAATAGATGCGCAGTACCTTATCTATAAAGTCGATGATGTCAGCTCGCACCATCGAGATCTCATCAATGATGATAAGCTCAAGCTCACGTATCATCTTCACTTTTTCGCCATTATATTTCAATGTGCTACGTATGTTTCGCGCAGAGTAGCGACTGTCATTAGGCAGAAGCGGATGAAAAGGGAGTTTGAAGAAGCTATGCAGCGTAGAGCCTCCCGCATTGATAGCGGCAATACCAGTAGGTGCGAGTATTACGTGCTTTTTCTTGGTAGTAGATGCAATATGTCTCAGGAACGTAGATTTACCCGTACCCGCCTTTCCTGTAAGAAATACGGAACGGTTGGAAAACTCTATCAACTGAAGAGCTTTCTGGAGTTCGGGATTCTGGAGGTCGAGAGACATAAATATTAAAAGACCCACCCCCAGCCCCTCCCATAAAGGGAGGGGAGTAGTTAGGTTGGATCTGTATAAAAGAATTTATTACACGATAATAAAATACACACCCCTACCGCAGTCAAGCGTATCTACTTCCCTCCCTTTATGGGAGGGGTAAGGGGTGGGGCTTTTTTTTACAAATTCTTCAACGTAACCTGCTGCTGTGGTTCAGGATCAGGCTGTGTATGCTGAATGATTGGTGCAGGAGTCAGATCACGCTTTATAGGCTCACCATTTGCGTCAAGGGTTTCCAATGCCTCATTGGTATATACAGAATCGGCATCGAGTGTATCCTTGTGCGAACGATAGAACGGACAATCGTACTGCGATGAAGAGACATCAATATCCTTTGGCTTCTTAAACTGACCATGATACTTCTCAAAGGCAGGATCGTTGAACACAGACTGAAGGAAATATCCGCAGATAGGAAGCGCAGTACGCGAACCCTGTCCGAGAGCACCAGTACGGAAGTGGATGCAACGATACTCGCCACCTACCCATGCACCGACAACCAGATTAGGACTCACACCCATAAACCATGCGTCGGAATGGTTGTTAGAAGTACCTGTCTTACCACCGAAATCAGTATCGCGAATATCACGCACATATCCCCAAAGGCTCTGACCAGTACCACCAGCATCACGCATCACGGAGCGTAGCATCTGAGTCATATAATATGCAGATTTCAGACTAATAGCCTGTTCCGTTTCTGTAGGAGCGACATAAATCTCATTACCATCACGATCAAGGATACGTGTCACAAGGATTGCCTCTGGATGAGCCTTACCCTCGTTTGCCACGGTGCTATAAGCATTTGCAAGCTCAAGGAGGTTGACATCGCTTGCACCAAGAGAGAGTGATGGAGCATCATCCAACGGACTCTTGATACCCATAGCCTGAGCAGTCTTGATGATGTTCTTGATACCCATTTCCTGACCTACACGCACTGCAACGGAATTGATTGACTGTGAGAATGCAGAACGGAGAGGCATTGAATCGCCAGAGAAATATCCATTGGCATTGGTTGGTGCCCATGTAACTTCCTTCTTCTCCTTGTCGTCCCATACCTTCATTGAGAAGAACTCATCACGACGCTTATCACAAGGAGTAAGTCCCTGTTCCATAGCCTCGGTATAGACGAAGAGCTTGAAAGTAGAGCCTGGCTGACGCTGTGCCGTTACCTTATCATATTTCCAATGGTTGAAGTCAATATCGCCTACCCATGCCTTTACATGGGCTGTCTGAGGCTCGATGGCAACGAAAGAACAGTGCATGAAGCGCACCATATAGCGGATAGAATCCATTGTTGACATCTCCTTCTCTATCTCACCCTTCTCATAATCGAATACCTTCACCTTGTGAGGCTTGTTGAGATAGTAATCAACAGAGTCCGGGTTATTAGGGTACTTCTGCGTAAGATACCTATAACAGCTCTGACGCTTTGCAATGTCCTCAATGAAGTTCTTAATCTCGTTGTGATGCTCATCCTGCCAAGGGTTCGTACTACCCCAATGTGAGTTGAAGTTACGCTGCACCTGCTTCATCTGCTTTATGGCAGCCTCCTCAGCATACTTCTGCATACGAGAGTCAACGGTGGTGTAGATCTTCAATCCTGCGGTATAGATATCAAGACCGTTATCATCGAGCCACTTGCCAAGATATTTCTTGATAGCCTCACGGAAGTACTTTGCCTGTCCGTCGTAGTTCTCTTCTGCCTTGAACTCAGAGCAGTCTATTGGCTTTGCCTTGAGCGTATCAAACTGAGTACGGTCGATGCTACCGTGGGTAAGCATATTCTCAAGTACCACGTTACGGCGTTTGAGCGAATTCTCAGGATGAGAGATTGGATTATAGTATGTAGTAGCCTTGAGCATACCCACGAGCACAGCAGCCTGATCAGCGGTAAGCTTATCTGGCGTAGTGTTGAAGTATGTCTTTGAGGCAATCTTTATTCCGAAAGCGTTATGACCGAAATCCACGGTATTGGCATACTGCACAAGAATCTCATTCTTACCATCCTTACGTCCCTTTGTCCATGCAAAGTAGAACTCAAGTTTTAGGGCGGTAATCCATTCCTTGGTCTTCATTATGAGAATCTTGACACCCGGAATCTTACCTACAAGGCCTGTGCTGTACTGGGTACGCACGCGGAACATATTCTTAGCCAACTGCTGTGTGATGGTGGAAGCACCACGACCGCCACGACCTGTGGCTGCATCCTTGGCTGCACCTATGAGTCCGAGAGGATCCACGCCCCAATGGTCGTAGAATCGCTCATCCTCAGTACTGATGAGTGCCTGCCAAAATACTGGTGCCACATCCTTGTACTCAACAGGAATACGGTTCTCGTTGAAATACTTGCCAAGGAGCACACCATCCGCAGAATACAGTTCGGAAGCCTGGGCTGTACGGTGCTCCCTGATCTCCGACCAGCCCGGTGACTTACCGAAGAGCCAGAAGAGATTGAGGTCAACAGCTCCGAGATAGAGCATAAAGAGCACCACGAACGTGCCAAGGGCGCTAATGGTCTTTACGTACCAAGGGCGACCTTTGTAAATAGACTTGTACCAAGCCCAAAAGCCTGCTGTTATCTTACAGATGAATTTCCAAGCACTACTTATTATTTTCATAATTCAATAAAATTTTTATCTTCCCAAAGAAAGAACGTTCTTTCTCGCTACAAAGGTAGCATTTTTTTTTCATTGCAAAGCAAATCAGAGCCGAGAATCTATGTAATTCACGATTTCTTTAACGTTTTCGGGATGAAACCACTGCATTTCAGCATCCCTCTTATACCAAGTGAGCTGTTTTCGTGCATAGCGTCGGCTGTTACTCTGTATCTGTCTTACGGCTTCCTCCAATGGTATCGCGCCATCAAAATACTGGAACATTTCCTTATAGCCTACGGTATTCAGGGCATTGAGTTCACGATGTGGCAACATTGAGCGTGCCTCCTGTTCCAATCCCTGTTCCATCATATCAAGCACACGCTGGTTGATTCGTTCGTATAGCTCGTCACGATCACGATTCAGTCCTATCTTAATGATATTGAACGGTCGTTTACGTTTCTCGCCTGTGCGGAATGATGTGTATGTCTTGCCTGTCTGATGACATATCTCAAGGGCATGGAGTATGCGGCGAGGGTTCTTCCTATCCACTATGGCATAGTGTTCTGGATCAAGACTAGAGAGTTCTTCCAGAAGCACATCAAATCCTTCAGCCTTCAATCTTCGTTTCATCTCATTACGAATATCTTCACGAATGTTTGGAATATCATCAATGCCATTACACACCGCATCTATATACATCATACTACCTCCTGCGAGGAGAGCTATTGGGTGATGGATGTTAGGTGATGGGTGTTGGGTGATAGGTGTTGGGTGTTGGAGAGTTTGCAATAACTTCAGCACATCCTGCTCATAGCTTGAGGCAGAATAATAATCGCTTATATGATGAGAGCCAACAAAATAATGCCGCACCCTCTGCATCTGCTGTGCAGTGGGAGCGGCAGTACCTATCGGTATTTCCGCAAATATCTGGCGAGAGTCGGCATTGATGATATCCACACCATAATGCTCGGCAATCTGAAGGCAAAGTTCTGTCTTGCCCACTCCCGTAGGACCAGTTATTACGATAAGAGAATTCACAAATTGATATGCTTTGTCCTAACCCTAACGGATAACGCCACGCTCTGACTCCTCGAAGAACTTAACGACATATTCTATCTCCTTAGTCATAGGCAACTTAGCCTTCACTTCCTCAATGCCTTCCTTAACAAGCCCATGAGAGAAAATGATACGGTAAGCCTGACCGATAGCATCGATAGTTTCATTTGAGAAACCACGACGACGAAGACCTACAATATTGAGTCCGCAATAACGGATTGGATCCTTGCCTGCGATGCAATAAGGAGGAATGTCTCTTGAAGTACGTGATCCGCCCTGCACCATAACATAGCCTCCGATACGGGTGAACTGATGTACGAGGACACCACCAGAAATGATAGCATTATCGTCAACGATAACCTCACCAGCAAACTTTGTAGAGTTACCAATGATACAGTTATTGCCGATAACACAATCATGGGCAATGTGCATATTCTCCATAAGAAGGTTATTGCTACCCACCTTTGTCACTTCCTTAGAGAAAGTACCACGAGAGATTGTAACATTCTCACGGATAGAGTTATTGTCACCTATCTCGCAAGTTGTAATCTCACCGTGGAATTTCAGATCCTGTGGCTTTGTTGAAAGGCTGGCACCAGGGAACACCTCATTATTTGAGCCCATACGCAATCCCTGATTAAGGGTTACGCTGTTCTGGAACACGTTGTTGTCGCCAATAACGACATCACCGTCTATATAGCAAAATGGACCAATAATATTATTATCGCCCAATTTTGCGTCAGGATGAACAAATGCTAATGGACTAATCTGATTCATATTTATTCTCTATTCTTGATAATCTGACAAGCGTATGTAGCCTCACATACTACATCATCGCCCACGAAAGCATAGCCGTGGAGTGATGAGATTCCGTGACGCACAGGACCGAGAAGATTAACCTTGAATACAAGGGTATCGCCTGGCACTACCTTCTTACGGAACTTCACACCGTCAATCTTGATGAAATATGCGGTATATTTCTCAGGCTCTTCCATTGTGTTGAGCACAATCAAGCCACCACATTGTGCCATAGCCTCTACCATGAGTACGCCTGGCATCACAGGCTCGCCAGGGAAATGTCCTTGGAAGAAAGGCTCGTTGCTTGTCACATTCTTGATGCCAACGATTGTCGTTGCACCTATTGATACCACCTTGTCAACCAACTGCATTGGGTAACGGTGTGGGAGGAGGTCAAGGATGCGTCTATTGTCGATTACAGGTGCTGCATTTGGATCATAGATAGGAGCCTGAATCTCATGCTTGCGAATGACCCTACGCATCTGTCGCGCGAACTTATTATTAATAGTATGTCCTGGACGTGTAGCGATGATACGCCCCTTGATGGGCTTACCGATAAGTGCCATATCGCCAATCACATCGAGGAGCTTATGACGTGTACACTCATTCTCCCAAACTATTGGCTTATGCTGTATGTAGCCGAGCTTGCTTGCGTCAAGACGTGGAACGCCGAGAAGGTCAGCAAGAGCATCAAGCTTGTCCTGTGGCTGCTCCACCTCATATATAACGATGGCATTATCCATATCACCACCCTTGATGAGGTTAGCCTGAAGCAGTTGCATAATGTCACGCACGAACACGAAAGTACGTGCAGGAGCAATCTCTGTCGCAAAGTCCTCGATATTATCGATTGTAGCAAACTGAGAGTTGATGAACTTTGACTCGAAAGAGCACATTGCCGTGATAGAGAACTGCTCATCAGGCAGAATGGTGATGCAAGAGCCTGTCTTCTCGTCCTTTACTTCAATCTTATTGCGGATGATATAATAATCCTTTGGTGCATTCTGTTCAAGAACTCCCACCTCCTTGATCTTATCCACATACATCACGGCAGATCCGTCGAGGATAGGGAACTCAGGACCGTTGACCTGAACGAGACAGTTGTCGATGCCGAGTGCGTAGAGAGCGGCAAGACCATGCTCTACGGTAGAAACGCGGACATCGCCCTTTGCAAGTACCGTACCGCGCTGTGTATCAACCACATTCTCAGCGATTGCATCTATTATAGGCATACCGTCAAGATCAATACGCTGAATCTTATAGCCTGAATTCTCAGGGGCAGGATTGAATGTAACGGTAAGGCTGAGACCTGTGTGAAGTCCCTTACCACAAAGTGAAAAACTGCCTTTTAGAGTTGTTTGCTTTAACACGACTTTTTCTTTATTTGTAATATATACTTTATTTAAATGAAAAATGAACAATGAAAAATTATAAAATACAGATTACTCTTTCAAGCAGAAAAACGTATCTTGTATTTTTCATTTTTCACTTTTAATTTTTCATTTAACCTTTTTTCAATTTCTCTTCCAGCTCTTCTATCTTCTTCTGCATAGCATCCATCTGACGATACATGTCAGGAAGACGACGGAAGACTGCCTGCGAACGGAAATACTGCTTCATTGGCATTGGAGGAGTACCGATAAGCTGCTCACCATCCTTGATGCTGCCAGGCACACCACTCTGCGCTCCGAGCATCACCTTGTTTCCTATCTGGATATGACCAGCAAGACCTACCTGACCGCCGAACATACACCACTCCCCTACTTTCGTGCTTCCTGCAACGCCTACCTGAGCAGACATCACGGTATTTGCACCAATATCAGTATTATGAGCTATCTGAACAAGATTATCGAGCTTAACACCCTTACGAACGTATGTGCTTCCCATTGTAGAACGGTCAACACAGGTATTGGCACCAATCTCTACGTTATCCTCAATCGTAACAATACCAATCTGCGGAATCTTGTCATAGCCATTTGCAGAAGGAGCAAAACCGAAACCATCAGCACCTATCACACAACCTGCATGAAGTATGCAGTTGTTACCCACCTTACAATGATGATAGACAACAGCATTACTGTAAATCTCAGTATTATTGCCTACGCTTGCCTTCTCACCAATGGTAACATGTGGATGCAGAACACAGCCATCGCCAATCACAACGCCAGGACCGATAGCCACGAAAGGACCGATGTAGCAGTCCTTGCCTATTGTAGCCGTTGGATCGATAAAAGCGAGAGAGTCGATACCCTTCTTCTTTGGCTTGAAAGAAGCGTAGAGCTGGAGAAGCTTGGCAACAGCCTCGTAAGCACTCTTCACGCGGATGAGTGTTGCAGATACGGGACGCTCCAGTTTCAGACTTTCATCTACAAGCACAATGCTTGACTGTGTATCGTATATGTAATGAGTATATTTGTGGTTAGAAAGGAATGAGATGCAACCAGGGCGACCTTCCTCTATTTTGGCAAAGTCAGAGATGGTGGTATTCTCGTCACCCTCCACTCTTCCTTGTATGAGTTCTGCGATTTGTTTTGCTGAAAATTCCATATTAATGAAAAATTTGCTGCAAATGTACTAAAAATAATTGAGAATACGAAAACTTTCATTGAGTTTTTGCGTTTTCATAGTTTTTTTAGATCATTATAAGGCAAAAAAGTATTATTTAAATTCTTTTAGCAAGTCACGACTTGACAATAACAAGTAAAAAACAGTGCTCCAATACAAGTCCGCTTCTAATTCGCTTCTAATTCGCTTCTAAACCGTTCCAGCGCCCTTTCATAGAATAGGCGAGAAATGGGACTTGCATCGAATTTGGTACGGACTTGCAACTCTAAGGTACATAGGATTCACAAACGCACCCTACGGTGCTTGGGGCTCTAAAAAAAATTCCCGACGATGACCAGAAAATTTATTCCAGAAAATTAATGTTTTTAGAACGCATCTTTGGTGCTTGAACTGACAATAATTACCAATCTTGCCAATCTTTACCCAATAAAAAAGAAAATTAATGGAAAAAGATTGCTTAGATTGGTAATTATTGTCAGTTAAAAGCAGCTTGCTGCCATATCATAAAAAATCGTGCCTTACGTTTTTTCCGTATTCTGAGAATATCATTTTCTGGTTTAAATTTTCTGGTCATCGTGAATAATTTTCTTGAAAGCCAAAGCACCGCAAGGTGCATTTTTCGTTTCTTTCGAATTGTTCAAAATAAATCTCTGCGTCTCTGTGTCTTTGCGTTCTAAAAAAACTATTTTTCTGAATTTCGCGCAAACATGTACATGGTAGTACAATTCCACATCCAACGCTCTGTATATCAAGCAATTCGAAGCATGTACATGTTTTTTTTCACAATTTAAGCATGACGACTCATGTACATGTCATGTACATGTTTGACCAACATGTACATGCTCTTAACATTCTCATTTTCAACTCATTTACCATCATTTTTACCCACCATGTACATGTTTACGCGAAATTCTAAAAAAAATTCGCACTTGTACGTTTAAAAGCCTTGAAAAGGCGATATAACATAGGCGTGGGTGTAACCCACGATATATTAGCCACGATTTCCCAAGACCCACCCCAGCCCTCCCCAAGGGAGGGAGTTTTTGATAGTTTTAATGTATATAAATTCCCCCTCCCTTGGGGAGGGTTGGGGTAGGTCTTAGGGTTGGGGGAGGCTGATTTTGCATTTAACTCTACACTCTACACCAAATACCACATAAACGAATGATTCATAGAATGTTACGACGGTGTAGAGTATCATTCAACTCTACACCAACTATACACTCTATACACCGCATTTTGCTTTTTAAAGGGTGTAGAGATGTAGAGTTGGTGTAAAGTTATCACAAACTATACACCGCTACAATCCATTGGGTCTCAACAAATTGAATACCATTTGGTGTAGAGTGTAGAGTTAGTCGCAAAAAACTGTTTTTAACGAAGAA
>CACYXI010000050.1 GCA_902778265.1 uncultured Bacteroidales bacterium
TGACATTGGATTTTTTGCGATTTTCACATTATTATTGCTTCTTTCCACCTTCCCTGCATGCGTAATTTTGAATTTATACATATTATCAACTATATTATACCTAAATTCCGCAGCACTTTAGTTTAACTTTCTTTATAAGTTCCTGAGCAAAAAAAAGTTGCCCAGGATTTTGCCATGTCAGATTTTTCACTTACCTTAGTGCAGCGTTTCAAGACGAGCAAAAAATCATCAATGACATGGCAAAAGTACAAATAAAATCTGAGAAAATCACTCATTTTAGAGGAATAATTTATGTGAGAGGGATATTTCCTTGTTACGTGAGTCCCATTATCGATAAAGTTTTTGTGTTTTCGATGAACGCAGACGACAAAACGAGTCCACATGACTATTGTTTGTGAATTTTAGAATAATTAAGGTATAAATACATAGACTTTATATAATTGTAATATTATGCTCTCTTTCGCCTTTTACCTCCTTTAACCGTCAAATAAGTTTGTCGGGAATTGTGTTAAAAATGGTTATGTTGTTGATGTTCAATATGGTAGGGTGCTTTTCGATGAGGAAGAATACTAATGTGTTCGCGCAATATAAACACTAAGTAGCAGTTATTACGATTAAGTAAGAATGAGAGGTTAATGCCTCTCATTTTTCTTTTTACCCCTATCCTAACATAATTTCGACGCTTTTCTCAAGTCCAAACCAAACAAAGTGCATTTCCCTTTCATCATGCCACAGATTCCGATGATAATAGTAACCAAACTCGATGAACCTCCCTTCTATGTCCACTTCAGAAACGGAACTTCATCGAGTTTGGTACGGAGTCACAACGGCTTTAGAACGGTATTACAACGGACTTAGAAACATGGTATTCTGTAATGCAGAGATTACAGGTGTGATTTTTTTTAGAATTTTGCACAAACATGTACATGGAGGGATGAATGGACATATAACTATTTGTTAGACAACATTTTAACTCTATGTACATGTTTACTGAACATATACACAACATATACATGACGGATTCACAATTAAAGCATGACGACTCATGTACATGTCATGTACATGTTTGACCATCATGTACATGCTCTTAATCGTCTCATTATCAAAGCATTTAACATCATTTTCAGCCACCATGTACATGTTTGTGCAAAATTCTAAAAAAAATAATCACTCATACAGTTCGAAAACGTTTTTCAGAACTCGTATTTCTCATTTTTCACTTTTAATTTTTCATATACTTCAAGTCCGCTTCTCCTCCGCTTCTAATCCGCTTCTTAGGATAGGTGAGAAATGGGACTTACATGGGATTTGCAAGGGAATTACATGGGACTTGCAAGTTAGATGGAAATATACGCTACATTTGATTACATAAATCTGGGTTAATAAGTGGAAAGACAAATCGGAAAAAATATCACTCGAAAAATTTTTCATTCCATATTCAAAAAAATGAAGAAAACGTTTGCTAAACCAAGAAAAAAATGTTAATTTTGCAATCAGTAAGCATTCTGACTTTAGTTTTTGTTTTCTCGAACAATTAGACTAAAAAACATGCTAACCTAAAAAATATTCAATAACTTAATCTGTAAACTAAAACTAATTTAAAGATGGCTGATTTTTATTCTCTAGAGTCCTCCCCAAAGGGTGAGTGTATTGTTTATTTAGAGGAATATGAAAAAAACTATGATGGTAAAATCGATGTGTTATATATCGATTTCCGTCAGTACAAAGACATGTATTTATATAGCCAAGCTATTGGCTATGGTGCTGACTCTGATGCGTCATTCATTGAACTTCGCAACCTGAAAACGTCTAAGAGATTAAGAAGGGGCTGCTACTATAAACTAAATCTTGATCTGCTAAAGCATTTTCAGCAAGAAGAGAAAAGCCAACAAGAAGATTCATATTTGATAGGTGCCGTGTATGATCTTGTTGATATGCCCATACCTAACAATGATCAGGAGGAGATGCTTCAATCACACCAGACTCTGGATTCAAGAGAACTGAGTATGGCGAATGTGCCTTTTGGGGAAATTGAGGGAGAACTGTTTGGGAATATCGAAAGGGATAATTTGTCACTATTCGTTAAAAATGTAGATCAGGCAAATTGGAATGAGCTTCGAAGTAATGGTGCAATAAAGGTTCTATATGATGCCGGAGCAGCGTTGCGAGCCTCAACGACAGATGTAGATGCGATAATTAATACCAGAATGAAAGACCTGATAGATTCAAAACCCGTACTTGTAATTTCCCATTGGGATATGGATCATATTCATTGTCTAAAGGCAATGAGTGTTTCTGATATCAAAAACTATTTTAGCAAAATTGTGTGTCCAGACAAACTTAAATCAAATATGTCAAAGGCTATTTTTGGTAAGTTACAAAATGCTTTGGGAAATGCGAATGTTTTCTGTCTGCCATTGCCGGGGAGAACCAATGGGATAACAATGCAATTATGGAAGAAAGAAGGCTGCATATCTATATACCAAGGAGAATCAAGCACTCAACCTAATTATTGCGGACTTGTGATGTTTGTAAGAGGGCGCAACAAAAGTGCGAACTATACGGGTGATTGCAGACTCTCTCAGGCAGATGATGTGTATACTCAAGAAATAAATGGAGGATTGAGCACCAATGAACATGTATTGATAGCACCGCATCATGGCGGCGATTGTGGGCCTAAGCATAGACACTATTCAACACCTTGCGATATAATTGCAATTTCCGTAGGCACCAATAACAGCTATGGGCATCCAAACGGAGATATGCTAAAATATTTAAGATCATTAGGTAATGTGAAGCAAACGGATGCTGGTGGGGGTGTGGATATTACAGAGACATTGTAATTAACGCGTGTTCGACGAATTCACGTTAATCCACCTTCAGTTGAATGAGCAAATGAGACAATGAGACATTTGAAAAAGAGAGTGTAAAAAGTACGATTCCGAAGGAAAAGGGGGCGCACTTTGTTTATCTATGCACTTTAGCCAACTATTTTCAATGAATAGAAGATTTAGGAGAGGAAAATGTTGTGAGTTACACGGAAAAATAGTATCTTTGCCATCGTTTAGAACGAAACGAAATTGATAACATATTAGGATAACAGAAACATCACAGGCAGAATGAAAGGATTATTATCATTATTATTCTCTTTCACAAGTATCATCACCATGGCTCAGGTTCATGGCTTCGTAAAGGATAAGGACGATAATTCCCCACTGGAATATGCTAATGTCGTGCTCTCAGCGCTGAATGACTCCAACGTCATTGGATATGCCGTGACCGATTCCACAGGTTATTTCTCGCTCAACACTACCACCAGCGAGGGCAAGGTGAGAATCAGTTTTCTTGGCTACAAGACTCAGGAGATAACCGTGGGCAGCACAGACCTCGGCACCATCCTTATGGCGAAAGACGAGAACATGCTTGGCGAGGTGACGGTAAAGGCAAAGCGATTTGTGCGCTCTGCCGATGGTGTGACTGCCAACGTGGCTAACACGATACTGAGCAAAATGGGTAATGCAACGGATGTGCTGAAGCATATACCATTCGTAACGATAAAGAATGATGAGGTCAGCATTATGGGTAATGGTACGCCTGTAATCTACATCAACAACCGCAAGCTGGTGGATTTTGACGAGCTGAAACAGATACAATCTTCTGATATCAAAAAAGTAAAGGTGATAACCAATCCCGGAGCAGAATATGATGCTACGGTGAATGCCGTTATCAGAATCTATACCTCTCGCCCTGTGGGTGAGGGCTTTGGCGGTTCGGCGGATGCAAATATCAGGTTGGAACGCCGTCCAACGCAATATGGCGGTGCGTCATTCAACTATCGTAAGGGCGGACTGGATATTTTCGGAACGTTGAGATATGGTCATACGAGACTTTTTTACAATCAGTCAGACAATACTAAATATCATAATTGGGAAACCAACGAGTCAATAAAGATTTCCGGTGAAAATGAATCATGGAGCAGTAGCTTAGGCTTCAACTATCAATACAAGGAAAAGTGGTCGGTTGGAGCGGAATATAAGAACCATTATGTTCCATCTGACTGCTGGAAAACAGCAGATACTTCAAAGGTGTATATGGATGGTAAGCTAAGAAATGCTTTCTCTTCTGATGATGTGAGACGCGAACCTATGAACCGTCATTACGTTAATGGATATTTCAACTATAATTTCTCGGAAGAGACTTTCATTCAACTTAATACCGACTATACCAACTATTCTAAAACGAACAAGCAGAACTATGTGGCTGCAAATAAGGGCATTAACACAAAGAACGAGACCGACAACATTCTGTATGCCGGCAAGCTGAAGTTCGTTACTCCCATTGCCGGAGGCAGACTGAATGCTGGTATTGAGGGTTCATATACCAAGAACTCCAACGAATATAAGGTGGGCAAAGAAGCCACACTTGAGAACGAGCTCAGTGACTCAGAGAACACGGTTAAGACTAACATCGTGGCTACCTTCGTAGAGTATGAGAAGTCGTTTGGAGAGAACTGGAGCATAAAAGCTGGAGGGCGATTTGAGCATGAGGGCTTTGAGTATGTGGAGAACGAAAACGACAGGACGAGCAGGAACAATAACGGCTTCTATCCATCAGCATCCATAGCCTACAAGAACGATAACATCAGCATGTCTCTTGCCTATCGCAATACAACAAAGCGTCCAGGCTATTTCGCGCTCAGAAGTGCCGTAGCAATCAATTCGCCATACGATTATGAAGGTGGTACACCTAATCTGAAGAATACAAACAGGAACAGGATTACATACTCGTTGGGATGGAACGATCTGCAACTCACAGCAGCCTACGCATATTCCACAAATAGTATCATATATGTTAAGGAAATGTATCAGAATAGTGATTCCATAACTATATTCCATACCCAGAACATCGACCATAATCAATATTGGTACGTCACGGCTGTATATTCTCCTACCTTGTTCAAGATATGGAATCCTTCGCTGACTCTGGATTTCACGAAGCAGTACCTTCGCTATAAGGGAATGGATTATAACAAGCCAATTGTTACGTTCGAGATGCAGAACATGGTGAGCTTGCCTCACAATCTGACTCTTGGCGCGGACATGAACTGGAACACATCAGGAAATAACGCAGCGGAAATTCATTATGCCTATTCAGATTTCAACTTCGATGCCTATTGCATCAAGACGCTCTTCAACGACAGGCTCACTCTGAAATTCTCGGTAGAAAATCTCTTCAATACGAGTCGAGAAACATGGGTGATGGAAACCGATGGTATTCGCTTAGAGAAATGGACGGACCAACCGAGAAGGACTTTTACGCTTTCTGCGAAATACATTTTCAACCCAGCCAAGAAGAAGTACAAGGGTGAGGCTGCAAGTAGCGAGCTGAACAGATTCTAACCTGTACGATCAGGAAATTAATGCGGAATTATATGTTTTCACTTCGTGAGGACATTAATTTTCATGAATTTCACATTAATTACGCATTAATTTTTATACGCAGAAACACGATATTTTTTATCGAACACGGAAGGCACGAAAAAAACGAAAGAATTTCGTTTGTTCTGTGAATTTTGTGTTCTGAAAAAAATAATGTCCTAATTAATGTTTCGCTAAGGCTTTTTCGTAACACATTAATTAGACGTTAATTGGGACGTTAATTGAAACATTAATATTTCAATCGTACAGTTTAGGCAGATTCTGACGTCAGCCAAAGAAATCCCCTCCAATATTTGGAGGTTTGGATTAAATTGCGTATCTTTGCACACAAAGAAAAGTACGAATTACAACTTACGAATTACCTATTTACATTTTCCCGCCGAAGGAATTTGAGCGGCACAAGCTAAACAGGTAATTAGTAATTAGAAATTCGTAATTAAAGAAAAAGCAATGAAGAAGATAATATTTATGAGTCTATTGGGAGCAATATTCGGATTGTTCAGTTGCAATGCGCAGAATGAAAAGTCAGACTCAACGTTCAAGAGCGTTGAGGTAGAGGAGTTTGCGAAGGTGATAGCCGATACCGCCGTTGTTCGCCTTGACGTGCGCACAGCCGACGAGTATGCCGAAGGGCATATCGACAACGCTATCAATATCGACGTTCAGAAAGACAATTTTGAGAGCAAGGCTACAGCCACGCTTCCAAAGGATAAGACCATCGCTCTGTATTGCCGTAGCGGTCGCAGAAGCAAGAATGCCGCAAAGATTCTCACGAAGAATGGCTATACCGTTGTAGAGCTTAATTCGGGGTATAACGGATGGAAGAGTAAGAAATAAAAAACCTAAAACCTATTTTCCTATGGTAAGATTAACAACATGTACAAATGAGTTCAATGCACAACTTCTGAAAGGTGCATTGGAAAGTGAAGGAATCCCAGCCATGCTCTCTAACGAGATCATGAGCGGATATTTAGGCACACAAGGTGCTGATGTTCTCGTAAAGGAAGAAGATCTTGAGGCTGCTCAGAAGATTCTGGAGCAGCAAGAAAATATTCAGTAACAAGGCCTCTAAACGATAAGAGACGTAATATTCTATGGCAGCAAGCTGCTTTTAACTGACAATAATTACCAATCCTACCAATCTTTACCCAATAAGAAATGATATTTATGGAAAAAGATTGCGTAGATTGGTAATTATTGTCAGTTCAAGCGCCAAAGACGCAAATTTATATGAATTCAACGCACTGGCGCTAAATTACTAATTACGAATTACCAAGTTACCTTTTTCCGCAAAACCATAAGCAGTAAAAGCTAAACAGGTAATTAGTAATTAGTACTTCGTAATTTATCAAGCCAATGCTCCCTTAGCATACTCCGATGGAGTCATGCCGACTACGCGCTTGAAGGTGCGGCTGAAGTTATTGCTATCCTCATAGCCGCACTTGCGAGCAACGGTAGCAATAGAGTACTTACGAGCGCTATCCAAGAGCTGCTGGGCATAAGCCATGCGAATGCCAAGAATATACACAGCACCGGTAATGCCGGTAATAGAAAAGATCTTACGACGCAAATGCTGATTAGTCATAGATAAAGCCTCAGAAACCGTATCACAGTTTACATGCCCACCCTTCATCTGATCATGAACGATCTGATGGATTTTCTTTAGAAATTGTTTGTATTCTCTAAGCATAGTTTAACAGTTTAATAGTTTAATAGTTCTGTTATTAGTTATTTTCTCGCTTGCAAAAATACACAATTATTTCAAAAACGCGCACTAAATCTCAATAAAAATGACATTTTTGAGCATTTTTTTTTGAAAAAACGAACATTTTCATCAATTTTCTTACCTAAAAGAGCTTAATTTCGTTCAAAATTAACAATTCTATCATTACGAGCAACAAGTTGCTTTAACTGACAATAATTGCAAATCTTACCAATCTAAACTTTATCAAGAATTAGAGAATTTGAGATTTTTTCTTTTGAATTTTAGAGGATTTGAGAAAGGTCGCTTACGCTCATGCCAATCACGGCCATTCCCAATGCTACGCAAATAGCAATTTTCTCTCTTTCACATTAATTCAAAAAATCTCTAATTCTCTAATTCTTGATTATAAAAAACAATAATGTTCATTTACTTATGAGGTATGAACAAAGTAAGACTATGAACTATGAACTATGAACTATGAATTATGCACTATTTAAACTTTTTCCTCGCCCACGCGAATCTCTTCCTCTTATATTTATAGTTGAGATCATCCATCATAGCGTATGCCTCGCGCTCAAACGAGAGGGCATAGTATGCCTTCATGAAATTGTGAAGCCTGATGAGATGATATAACCACTCTATGACATACCACAGGTAGAAGCCTATGATAAGCATCTCCCTCTGCTGCAATGAATGGATATACTCGTGATTCTTTTCTGATGGAGACAAACGTCCTTTATCCACCCGACAAAACACATAGCCGAATAGATTGATAGCCCAGAACGAACCAAAAGGAAAATATTTGTTGTAGATGATCCGCATAGCTTTTAAATTATAAAATGAAAAATGAAAAATAATAAAATACAGATTACCACTTTAGAGTGAAGATTCTAACTTGTATTTTTCATTTTTCACTTTTCATTTTTCATTTATTTTTTCATTTAACTTTTCGTTATAACAAACGTAACATGACACCCACTAACTGGTGTGTCGGCAAGCACGATGTTCATGCCCTGCATCATCAGCATCTGACGGGAGAGCGACAAACCAATGCCCGAGCCAGAACGCTTCGTAGTGAAGAAAGGCACGAATATCTCACGTCTCGCATCAGCAGGGATTGGAGCGCCATCGTTACTGATAAATAAGCAGCCTCTCCCCCCGCCCTCCCGCGTAGGGAGGGAGCCAGAATGCCCCAAAGGAAGGGAGCCAGAATAGCGGACATCTATCGTCTTTGCCCCAGCCTCAACGGCATTCTTTACGAGATTTATAAGCACCTGACGAAGCATATTCTCATCCACCCTCATTGTGGAAAATGGAGGTAGAGACACCCTCCATTCCAAATCAGGATAGAGCGTCTTTATCGACGAGATGAAATTACCGATACTGACCTCTTGCAATACAGGCTTCTGCAACTGCGTCAATTTGCGGTAGCTATCCACGAAACTGGCAAGTCCTGAACTCGTCTCAAAGATTGCACGAATACCCTCCTCATACACAGTTCCCTTTATCTTCGGATTGCTGAGATAAGCCTGACTAATGCTCTGTATAGGTGTGGTGGCATTCATGATCTCATGCGTCAGCACTCGCGTCAACCTCTGCCACGATTCCACCTCATTCTGTGCCACGAGCTTATTCACCTCCTGTCCTATGTCGTTAAGAGCCTCCTGCAAGGCACGCTCACCAAAGAACAGTCCCTTGGTAGGTAGCGAGAACGTGAACTCACGATTCCTCACAGCCTCACGCATCAGGTGCGCCCTGTCACGAAGGAGGGATTGGTGGCGGTAGAAGAGGAAAGCCAGAACAAGAACCACGCCACAAAAGACCCACCCCCATACCCCTCCCATAAAGGGAGGGGAGTAGATAGTAATGAAGAGAACTGATGTCATGTGCAGAAAGTTTAAAGTTTAGAGTTTAGAGATTAGTGATTTGCCCAACGTAGCGTTCAAATGTAACTACTCCCCTGACACATACTCCGATATTATCAACATCGGACTTCCCTTTATGGGAGGGGTGAGGGGGTGGGTCTAGCTTGGTCTTTTTATCTTATTATACAGCGTCTGCCTCGTAATTCCCAGCAGTTCCGCAGCCTTACTCATATTTCCGTGACACTTATCCACCACCTTACGCACATGCTCCGACTCAAGCTGATCCAACGGCACAACCGCCTCACTCTTATCAATAACATCCTTCAGCACACGGATAAGCTCATCATTATCCCACGGCTTTGTAACGAAATCGGCAGCACCCGTCTTCAAGCCACGCACGGCAAGCTTCACGTCAGCGTAAGCCGTTACGAGCACCACAGGCACGTCAGGATGCAGTTTCTTAATGGTACGAAGCCACATCAGCCCCTCCTGACCCGAGTTCACACCAAGCGTGAAGTTCATGTCAAGAAGCACCACGTCCACCTGTTCCTGTTGAAGCGTAGTAAGGATATTGTCAGGTGTAGAGAGAGTGATGATGCGGTCGAACACCCCATCAAGGCATATCTTCAAAGCCGTAAGGATGGCGACATTGTCATCCACTATCAGTATTGTATTCATTTTATTGCATTTAGCGATTAGAGATTAGCGTAGAGTTCGAGCTCTAATCTCTAAACATAAAATTACATTCCGAAAGGTGAGGTTGAAAGAAAATCCTCCGCGCTCATTCCTTCTGGTCCTACGAGAAGAATATTGTCAGGGTGAAACTTCTCCTTGAATTTCGCAAGACCCGTAGTATGTCTCTCGTGGTTGCTCTTCACCTCAATCGCTATTATCTTGTTCTTTTTCTGCAAGATATAATCCACCTCATCATTACCCTCGCGCCAATAATACACATCATATCTGTCAACAAATGCCTGACTAACAATATGTGCGCCTATTGCCGATTCAAAGTATCTGCCCCATTCCTTTGGTTGAATTGCCGCTTGTTCCAAAGCAAGGTCTGTGTATATATTTCGCAATGCACTATTATAAACCTGAAACTTTGGCGCACTTGCCCTTTTTCTTGCAGCATCATTGGCAAATTTCTGCAATCCAGTCAGCATTCCGGCATCAGAGAGCAGTTTCAGATACGAACTTATCGTTGTCGTATTACCTGCATCCTGCAACTGTCCGATAAGCTTTGTCAACGACAATTCCTGACTTGAATACGTAGCTCCAAGCTCAAAGGTCTGGCGAAGAAGAGCCGGCTTACTAACGACATTATTCTGGAGAATATCCTTATTGATAGTTGCATCAACTATCGCACTTTCAATATACTGGCTCCAACGGTCATAGTCATTAATCAAAGGAGCTGCACCTGGATAGCCACCATAATAAATATATTGTTCAAGGCTCATGCCAAAGGCTTCCCGCATTTCGGGAAAAGTCCAATGCCCCATGCGTATCTCCTCGAATCTGCCTGCGAGGGAATCGGCAAGTCCTTTTTCGAGCATCACACGCGAACTGCCAAGCAGTACTACTTTCAGATTGACATTATTGAAATAATCATTATCCCATTCCTTCTTGACAACCTCGCTCCAACCTTGAATTTTCTGTATCTCGTCGATAACCAACAGAAACTCAGCATATCCACCCATCTTCATCTTGCTTCGGGCAGTATCCCACATCTCAGACACCCACGATGTCTGAGTGGCAGGCACATTATCGGCTGTAACATGATGAAATGGAATATTCACAGTTTCCAGCACCTGCTTAACCATAGTGGTCTTTCCTATCTGGCGAGGCCCAACTATAACCTGTATAAATCTTCTTGGTTCCTCAATTCTCGACTTTAGAATACCGAATTTCTCTCGAACGAACATATTGATAATCAATTAGTTTTAGCAGACTAAGCAAATTTACTCAGTGCATTGAGTAAATTTACTCAGCACATTGAGTAAAATTACTCAGTGCAAAAGTAGGCATTTTTTTTCATCTGTGCAAATTATTTGCCATTTTTTTGCGATTCTACAAAAAAAAGCTCAGAATTAGGGTGTCATAGAGGAGGCCCTAAAACAGGGCGTCCTCAATAGGGTCCATTTTGGACCCCATCCTCCTCAACTGTTTTTTCGACAAAGTCCGAGGGGGGTGATTCGCCACCCCCTTGTTCTTTACCACGCAAAACCACTACCCTGATTTAGGGGAATGGTTAAGGGGTCTGTGTTTCACAGAGTCCTCAATGGTATCACATTTTGTTACCCCATCCCTATTCAACGGCTATACCGATAACATAAAGATAACATCGCAAAATGCGATGCTATCCTATCAGTTTCCCGAAAATTCCCCAAAGAGTAACTGGTTTAGTTTTAACTGATACACTGATACAATGATACAAAAAATAATATTCAATGTGGTGATAAATTCCCGAAAAGCATTTTGCAAGTCCTGCAAGGACGGCATAATTACATTTTATCTCAATATGTTATGAAACTATGTCGCACCTACGGCGCTCTTGGGGGATGAATGTCTGTGTTACGTGGGTTGCACCCACGCCTATATTATTTCGCCTTTATAAGGCTTTTCGTGAACTTATCACCACATTGAAAAAATAGTAAGTAACGTGAGTTCTACGCTGTGAATAAAGATTGCGACAATTCATCCAACTAACATTATATCATTGATTTACTGCACATTACACCTCAAAGACTTCAAGCAAACAGATGATGATGGATAATGATTTTGTATCATTGTATCAGTGTATCAGTTGAATCCGCACCCTTTTCTCCCAAAATGTTAAATAAATTAATATTTATATTTATATATATAAATATAAATATTCCTCTAAAAGGAGTAACCGGTCTAGTTTTAACTGATACACTGATACAATGATACAAAAATAAGTTTCGAAAGTTTAAACTGTCTTCCAGACAGTACCATTAGTACCCCCGTACATACGAGTGAAACGAGGATGTGCGGGGATTTAGACTATAATTCTTATACTGCCTGGAGGGCAGTACATCGCGAAATAACATGTGTGAAAGCCAATCAGGTACAGCCTTCCAGGCTGATGGTTTGGTAGTGTTCTCCATCCGAGGGCATCCTCTCCTTCGTCGAGTATGCACCTCGGTTCTTCCCTATGGTCAGGCGCTACGCGGAGTCCTCATAGTATTGCCTTCCAGGCAATTATGGATTTCCATAGTTTGAACATACTAAAATACCACCGTCCGCACAAATTCATCGAATTGACGCTATTTAGGCTTTAATTTTCGTGTTAAAATTTTTAACAGACTGTAAATATCTTATTCACAAACCTTTATGATGCACATTCGTTTCATTTTCACAACTACGACATTATTCCGTTTAATTAATTTCCTCAATCAAGCATAAATTTGTACCTTTGCACCTGTTAAGTGAAGAACGAAGAGTGAAGAGTGAAAAATTTAGGTCACGCTTTCCAATCAAAGGCCACGAGAGGAAAAACAACTCAGATTCAGATCCGCTTCTAATTCGCTTCTAATTCGCTTCTAATCCGCTTCTAATCCGCTTCTAATCCGCTTCTAATCCGTTCCAAATCCCATTGCAGGGATGGGACTTGCAAGATAGTTATGCAGGCTACCAAAGCAAATTGGGAGAGGATAAGGCAAAAGGGCATTCAACCCTATGATTTATCAACTTCAAATCATTAACAATTTAAACCCGATATTCCGAGCGCGGCTAATGTGGGATATTACTGTGATTAGGACATTTTGTCTTCGATGTGACTTTTACGACTCCTGAAACAATCGAAGTGTAAAAAAATCATACAACAGAGTGTAAAAAAATCATACAAACTGCATTTTGCGTATAAAATATCCATTGCAGATTACTGTTAATGTATTAATTTTGCAATCGAAAACAACAACAGTCCGACACCGGTAACGGAAAACTATCAACAACTCCCTGCCAGCTTTCTGGCTGGTGGAGAGCATCAAAACAACTTAAAACTTAATGTTATGCTAATAACTCACAATCTCAAAGCCGCATGGCGAAACATACTAAAGCACAAGGTGCAGAACACGATTTCTGTGCTATGCCTTTCGGTGGGAGTGATCCTCTTTGGCATCACGCTGTACTTCACCAATATCCTTTGGGAGAACCAAGGCAAGCAACTTTTCCAATCTGACAGAGTATATTGCAGATTCTATCAAGATAATACTCTCAGTCCTATAGGTGTTAATGAAGGTCTCAAAGAAATGGAGAGGATAAACCAACTTCCATCCGTGGAAAAGACCATCTATATTTCTAATCCATATAGTACAAAATTTATGCTCTATGACAATCAGGGAAATAGTAAAAGTAGTGAGATGTCATATAGAATTGTAAGCCCTGAATGGTTGGCAGAAAATAATTTTCGTTCAGCTATTACCGATAGAAAAATCGGTACTCTAAAGCCTGGCACAATTGTAGTCAAACAGTTTTGGCGCAACAAAGATGACCTGAACTGGGCAGGAGCAACTGTTTCTTGTTTTGGAAAGAAGCAGAAGATAAGTGACGTGGTATATTCCCCTACTTATGATGAAGACGACCGTTTTTTAATAGTAGCAGATACAACCGCTAACTATGAGTTATTTGCAGCCTCAAGCTTTAATTGCGTTGTCAAGAAAGGGTACACCAAGGAGCAGGTTATAAGAGACTTAAAGAAACTCTATCCCGACTATAAAATAAAATGGGATCCCGACTACAAGAAAGAGAAGAACATAATGATAATAGTACTATTCTGTCTTATTCTGCTTGGCTCAAGCGTACTCATTATTGGTGTGTCAGGCTTTCTGAAAATGCAGCTTCAGCTCTTTCTGCTTCGCAGTCGTGAAATGGCACTCCGACGTTGCAATGGTGCAAAACCTTTCCAACTATTTATACTGCTATGCTATGAGCTGTTGATTGTTTTCTGTTTCGTGGCAGTTATATCAATTCTGCTTTCAATAGCTTTTGCAGACCATGCCTTGCCTTTAGTGCAAAGATCAGGAATGATGGGCGGATTCTGCATCTACCCACACCTTATCTATGAAACAGAGCCATATATCGTTATCGTCACCTTGCTATGTGCCATAGGTATTGCGTGGTTGGTGGTTCGCAGAACTCTCAAATCCCCTCTAAGCCAGACTGTTGGGCGTAGTTTTACCCAGCATACACTATGGAATGGCACTATGCAGGTGGTACAATATCTTGTCACAATTATCCTGCTCTCTGTCATTATCCTCTCATTTGTTTGTATGTCAGAAGTTAGTGAGAAATACAAGAAGAATATGGATCCTGACTATTTCAAGAATGTACTCAACATACCTCTCGTACTTGACAGTACGTGGAATGAAGTAAAGGAAATAGCGCAACTGCCATCGGTAGAGAAAAAAGCAGGCATTTGCAATGCCTATGCTTCTATCCAAACGAAAGAAGACAGCATTATGAATAATGACATAATTCCTCATGGAAGTGATACATACAACTATTATTCATGGTTGGTGGCAGAAGCCGAATACTTCTCTATGTTCAAGCACGAGATTAAGGAAAAGCCAGATTCTGGTGATGTATGTAGAACTACACCAGTCTTTGCGAGCAAAGAAGATGTTGATAGCCTTAAACATTTACTCTCGTTGAATTATAACACAGGTAATGAAGAAACCCTTCTTCCTGATGGCAACAAATATGTAAAAATCGGCTATACCGACGACGATAAAACAACGAAAGTCGATAATCGTGTTGGCTCGGGTTTCTATATCATCAAAGACGTGGATAAATACTCCACAAATGGTGAAAATGTCAAAGCTTATGTCAATATCCGTCAGTGTTGGATGTACATTATCCCGAAGAACAATGACCAAGAACTGTTCAGTAAGGAATATGATGCTCTTATGCACAAATATAGACATGCGCCCAGTGATGTTCATTACCCTATTGCCACAGTTTATGACCTTGAGTTCAAGACACATCAGATTGTCAACTTAATCACAGAATTCCTCACCATACTGACCGCTGTTAGTATTCTCTGCATCATCCTGACGGTCTATTCCTCTATATCTCTCGAAACTCGCGGGAAGCAGAAGGAAGTAGCCATTCGCAAGGTTAATGGTGCAAAGACACGCGACATAGTGATGCTTTTCAGCCGTTACTACATAATAACACTCTGCACGGCATTCGCTTTGTCTCTACTCATTGGAGCCATATTGATTATCGTGATTTCCATAATAGTAAATGAATGGCCAGGATGGACGAGCGAGACAACTCGCGTTCTCACTATCTGCTCTCTCGAAAGCATGGCGACTATCACTCTCGTCACTCTCCTCACCGTATGGCAGAAGATCTATAAAATATCACATATAAACCCAGCGTTATTGATTAAGAAAGAATGAAGTTTGGCAAGCCAAACTTCATAGGTTAGGGAGGTTAGGAGGTTTTAGGTCAGCATCGCTGATGGCATTAAGTCCAAAGACCTCATAACCTTTAACCTCAAAACCTCATAACCTCCACCCCAAAGACCTCATAACCTCAAAACCTTTAAACCTCATAACCCCAAGAAGAAATGATTAAATTAGACAACATAACAAAGATATTCAGCACAGAAGAAGTGCAGACAACATCTCTCAATGGCGTTAGCCTTGAAGTGAACGAAGGCGAGTTTGTTGCCATCATGGGACCGTCAGGTTGCGGAAAGTCAACTCTCCTCAACATTATCGGACTCATAGACACTCCTACCACAGGCACTTACCTGCTCAACGGCAAGGATGTAAGTACATTGACCGAGAACGAGCGCACGGACATCCGCAAGGGCGTGATTGGCTTTGTGTTCCAGAGTTTTAACCTCATAGACGAGCTTAACGTGAACGAGAACGTAGAACTTCCTCTACTCTACATGGGTGTGCCTGCAAAGGAACGTAAGGAGCGCGTGCTTGAGGTTCTACGTAGGATGAATATGTCTCAGCGTGGCAAGCATCTGCCAAGTCAGCTCTCAGGCGGACAACAGCAACGTGTGGCAATAGCACGTGCCGTGATAGGCAATCCGAAGATCATTCTTGCCGACGAGCCTACGGGTAATCTCGACTCTAAGAACGGTCTGGAGGTTATGGAACTGCTCAGTCAGCTTAATGCCGAGGGTACCACCATCATCATGGTGACTCACTCACAGCACGATGCCACATACGCCAACCGTATCATCAACCTATACGACGGACAGGTGATAGAGGATATGAATGGGTTGCTGTAAGCCCCCCAGCCCCCTAAAGGAGGAGAAAGGAAGGGATGATTAACTCACCAAAGCTTCGGGAGTTATTGCCTGGAAGGCAATACTATGAGGACTCCGCGTAGCGCCTGACCATAGGGAAGAACCGAGGTGCATACTCGACGAAGGAGAGGATGCCCTCGGACAAAGAACTACCACCACCCCTACCAGCCTGGACGGCTGTACATGATTGGCTTTCATACATGATCTTTCGCGATGTACTGCCCTCCAGGCAGTAGAAAAGCCGGAAGTACCTCAGATGGCGAATTACCCAAGTGCCGTAGTGTCAGAATACCGTCTGCATGAGGGCGACGTAGTACTGAAATCGCACCTTATCCTCCCCGACTCCGTGAAGAACGCTCCAGAGGAGCAACGGAAAACTGAGTTGAAACAAGCAGCTCAGATGATTAACTCCCGAGGTGTTACGGCTTACATCCGCAACTATATCCTCAACACAGAGAAGATTCGTGTAATTACCTTCAACGACGAATGCCAGATTGATACAAAGATCCATGTGCCATACCCTATGTACGTTTACATCGCTCCCTTCGGCAATATCTATATGTGCCCTGGCGATACGGTTGACATTACAATGGACATGACAAAGAGGACGAAAAATGAGATATTTCAGTTTGGCGGCACAGGTCTCGGTGGCGAGGTGAACCGTATCACGTCAGAGATTGACAGGAAATATCTCAATCGTGCAAACTATTCTTCGTTCACGTTCAGTAATGCCAGTCAGATAGACTCGCTGATGATGTGGCGCAACGAGCAGATAGCACGCATGGATAGTATGGTGATAAAGATGAACGAGGGGCTGCCCGAACTGAAGGACTGCTCTCCGTTGGCTTCTGACATAGTGCGCACTCATATCCTTACATGGTATATGGAGATGATTGTCAGTTCATACGATAACTATCCTTTTGTAAAAGGAGAGTATGATCGTGATGCCCTATGGCGCAACTACTTCGACTTCATAGCTCCTCGCGCAAAACACCTTACTGACAATCCGCTGCTGATGATTGCGGCAGATCATTTCTTCTTCAACAGAATGGAGTTTAAGGTTTTTGAACCGTGTACTAAGTTATCACATTCTATAATTCATAATGAGAAGGGAGAGAACATATTAAAGTCACCAGATCCCAAGGCCTCTACTTTAGTCTCAAGTGAGGATGGCGTGAAAATAATAGAGTCACCTGATCCAGAGGCATTAACGCCTTTCCGTCAAAGCCTTGCAAGAGGATTGCAGAAGATGAATGATGAACTGCACCTTAGCAAGAATGATTTTTCAGCACAAGTGACTATGTTGAGTGAAATATTTTACCAAATACACAATGGTTTCTTTAACAATGATAGTAATCTCAGGGCAGAGGCTTTAGCAGCCATCATGCCACACATCACTAATCCCGACCTTGCCCGACTGGCTGTGTTAGACTATCGCGACTTCATCAAGGAAAACGAGATGGAAGCTATGGCAAACAAGCCTATGACCAAAGGCGACAGCATCTTCCAGCGCATCATTGAGCCATATAAGGGTAATGTCCTTTCTGTTGATTTCTGGTCAATGTCGTGCGGCCCATGCCGTGGTGGTATGCTTAGCGAGCGCGAAACGGTAGAGCAACTGAAGAACGAGTCTGTTAAGTTCCTCTATGTTACCGATGATGCTCCAGAGAAGTGCAACCCTTGGCTGAATGAGAACAACATACGCGGTGAGCATATCTTCATCACCCGTGCGGAGTGGGCTCTTATGCAGGAGAAGTTCACCTTTAGCGGAATACCTTTCCACGTATTTGTAGATAAGACTGGCAAGGTTCGCACGGATGTAAACGACTACCGAAAATTGATGGATAAATAGAAGCTGAGTCTATGGCTCTAATTCTTCTCTTCTACCTTTATGTGAGGGGTACGGCGGTAGGTCGCTATACACGCCACCGCCTCAACCAGATACCCCAAGAGGCACACCACAGGGGCGACTTTTATTCTCCGAGTACTAAATATGTCTGGATTGAAACTCGTCTCTGTAGTGCCTTCTCCCGACATAAGGCAGAGACCTGTAATGATTATCACCAAACCAATGATTATTAAAATGTAGTTTATTTTTCTCATAATTGAAATGTTAATAACACGGAGCTTACGCTCCTTTTTTTTAAAAAATTCCGCTTACGCGGAGGTTGGGAAAGTAAATTAGGAGTAAATTAAACCAGTAAATTATTTCAGTAAATTATATTCAATAAATTATTTCTTTGAAATTTCAATTTCCAAGCGACGGATGTCGCTCTGTAATTTACTGACTCTAATTTACTCCCAATTTACTTTCTTTAAAATAAGCACCGCAAGGTGCGCCCACCCCAATTTAATTTCGTTTCAGAAGCTCCTCCAATTTCTTATAGATACTTGCTGCTTTGTCGTGCTTACCGCATCGCTGATAGGCATCTACCATATCAAGAGAACCGCTGACGTATGAGTGAGGTAGATTGTAGGCGGGTATCTCCTTTTCACTACGTTCGAGTACCTGCAAAGCCTTGTCATTCTGCCCTTCACGGCATAACTGAGTGGCGAGTTTCGCAAAGCAACGACGATGTGAGGCACACATTCTGCCAGTCGTCTCGTCGATATAAACGTCTGTTTTTGAAACATTGCCATACCTATACTTCTCCATCAAATTGCGATACATTCTTTCCGTATCGCAAACCGTACTTAGCACCCCATATTCCAGTTTGTTCTCCTTGAAATAGAAAGGAGTGACGCGCCATAGCAACCCTTCCTGAACGAAGTAATGGTATAGCTCGCCGTAGGAATCAGGTCCAGAGCCAATGGTGAAGTAAATAGGACGAGAGAAATTCGATCGTGCTATCATTTCGAGCACAAGAGCATAGTTCTTTGTGATGTATCTCCTACCTTTCAGACTAATCTCCATACGGTCAGGAATCTCGCCAGAATTGTACATGATATTGCTTTTACGCACAGCATTTTTATCTACCGTGATATGCAGCGAATCACTTGGCAGACAAACGGGCAGACTCTTTACCCATTCCTCTTCTTCTGGACTGAGATTGTCATATTGCTTGAGAACAAACCTACGAATGGTATTACTCAGTTCAAAAGGATCTGTACCCCAGAGACGATGTGCAAGCTCAGGATTCTCCTTCATAATGTATTCTATCGTATCACGCACCCTTCTGTTGTCAGAAATGATAGGGTTTATTTCTATATATTCATTCACGCCCTCCATATACTGATCGTGCGTCCATCTGATAGGCAATGGCGATGAAGAAAAGGCAGGTCGTTTCATCTGATCAATATACCAATCGGTTTGCAGATACTGGAGGTTGCACACCCTCACATCCGTCCGCTTCCCCTCCACATCCTGATTATACCACAAAGGGAAGGTCTCGTTGTCGCCATTGCAAAACAGTATGGCATCATGGTCGGCAGTTTCGAGATAGTTCTGTCCGCAATCCCTGCACATGTATCGGTCGCTTCTGTCATGATCATCCCACGTCTGGCTAACCATTTGGAGGGGGATGAATAACGTCAACCCTATTAAGGTACAAATTACGAAGTACGAATTACCTGTTTTGTTCTTATCCTTCAAATTTTTATCGATAAAAGGTATCTTGGTAATTAGTAATTTGTAATTAGTAATTAAATTATTTGCTGCCGCAATCCCCAATCCGCACCAGATGGCAAAGGCATAGAACGAACCTGCGTATGAATAGTCACGCTCTCGTGGCTCGCATGGAGTCTGATTCACGTAGAGTACTATCGCGATGCCAGTCATGAAGAATAGGAATGTTACCACCCAAAACTGCTGAATGCCTTTCTTACCTTTCCTTAATTGCCAGAACAAACCGATAAGTCCAAGGATGAGTGGCATACAATAGAATACGTTATGCCCCTTGTTCCCTTTTAGTTCGGAAGGTAGCAGAGACTGATCGCCAAGACGCAGGTTGTCGAGCCATGAGAAGCCCGAAAGCCAGTTGCCATGCTCTGCCTCTCCATGCCCTTGAATGTCGTTCTGTCTGCCGGCAAAGTTCCAAAGGAAATATCGCCAGTACATAAAGTTGAGCTGATAATCAAAGAAGTACCTGAGATTATCTCCCATGCTCGGAATCTCTACTATCTCAGGATAATGCCCAGGGATGTTGTACTCCACAGGTCGTTTATGGGTTTCGCCCAACCATTGCTCGTACATCTCTGCATGTCGGTCGCTATATATTCTCGGAAACAGCATACATTGATTTGACGGATATTTGTATTCAATACGGTCGTGAAGCTTGATGTAGCCCCCCTGCCCCCCAAGGGGGAGCTCTTTAGATACATTTTCTCGCTGTGGGGCTTTTGGTCTATAGATCGAACCCTTATTGATAGTGGCATAAACAGTTTTTCCTTTGTCATCAACAGTTATCTCTGGCTCAGAGCAATATGTAGGTCCCCAGAGCAGAGGCTTGTCACCATACTGCTCACGACCGAGATAGCTGCCGAGAGCAAAGATATTGTCGGGCGAGTTCTCATCCATCATAGGATTGGCAGCCGAACGGATGAAGATAACGGCATACGAGCTATAACCTATCAACATCATGGTGAGGCAGAGCGTGGCTGTGTGTAGCCAACGTTTCTTTATGCGCCATAAAGCCACAGCAAGCGAGATAGCCAATAGCACGATATAGGCTATCAAACCGCTGTTGAATGGCATTCCGAGGACATTCACGAAGATGAGTTCAAACCATCCTCCAATCTTTGCCACACCAGGCACTATGCCATAAAGCACTATGGCAATTAACAAAGCCGAGAGGACAAGCATCAGTATCGTACCTTTGACATTAGGATTATTTGCTCTTTTGTAGTAGCAAACAAGCACGATCGAAGGTATGCAAAGCAGATTGAGCAGATGCACACCTATTG
Organism: uncultured Bacteroidales bacterium; assembly: GCA_902778265.1. GTDB lineage: Bacteria > Bacteroidota > Bacteroidia > Bacteroidales > Bacteroidaceae > Prevotella. The sequence continues at coordinate 21,205 of CACYXI010000050.1, forward strand.
ACAAGCCGATGAGATATGCTATCAAAACTATCCATTTGTCGGCATCGGGGGAATCGGCATTCTCCTCCCATTTCAGTATCAGCCAAAACACCAATGCCGTAAAGAAACTGGAGAACGCATACACCTCTCCCTCAACGGCAGAGAACCAAAACGTGTCTGACCATGTATAGATCAGCGAGCCAGCCACACCGCTACACATTATACCCAAAGTCTGCATCTTGTCGGGAAGTTCATCACCCACAATCAGAGCCTTTGCAAAATGCGTTATAGTCCAGAAAAGGAACAGTATGCAACCCGCACTTAGCAATGCGTTCATTATGTTTATCATCTTTGCCACCTCTGACGGATCGCTTGCGAACTGGGTAAACAGATTTCCCACGAGCATGAAGAATGGAGCACCAGGTGGATGCCCTATCTCTAAGAGATAAGCAGACGATATAAACTCTGGGCAATCCCAGAAACTTGCCGTTGGCTCAATGGTTGAGCAATAGGTAATGGCTGCTATCAGAAACATCAGCCATCCCGTCACGTTGTCAATAAGTTTGTAATGTTTCATATTTCTTATTAATGATATAAATGAAAAATGAACAATGAAAAATTATAAAATACAAATCACACTTTTCTGGTAATGGCTGTACCTGGAAATACAAACTTGTATTTTTCATTTTTCACTTTTCATTTTTAATTTACAATCCGTGGATTGCTGAATGCAAAGTTAATGTAATATGAATATGAAACAAAATAAAAAGGCTGACATTCCCCTGACAAGTCATTGTCAGGGAAATGTCAGTTTCCTACAATACTGATTATGAATAAGATACAAAAAGTATTGAGTAAGTCAAAGGTCTAATGTCAAAAGTCAACAACCTTAGTCCTTTGACTTTTAACCTTTGCTCTTCAATAGACTATTTCCTTTCCATTAACGATATTGACACCCTTCACAGGCTTGTTAAGATGCAGACCAGAGACAGAGAAGAACTTATCTTAGATGTCAATAGGTTCAAATTCAAGTCCTGTTAACTTCTTTTTATAATATTCTTCAACGAATCTTTCACTGACATACCAATCAAAATTGCATTCATCTATCATAAACATATCTAGTTTTTTCTTATAAAATGCATCTGTCATTTTAATCGTACTAGCACGTATTGTGTAAGATTTCTCTTCTTCAGCCAGAAATTCATTCTCCTTTTTAATAAACTCTTCGGGTGAATTGAATTTTATAGGAATGATATCGTCTGTATCGGCATCCGAAATATAAAATTCGCAGTTCGGGAAATCCAAATATTGCCAATTTCCTGATACTATTTTCATTACATAATAGTCTTCTACTCTCTTTTTTCTTAAACTGGTTACTCTTCCTTTATAGAAACGATGGATATCAAGATTTTGATCCTCCATAAACCTTTTCGCATTTTCACTAAGGAAAAATAATCTATTTCCAAATCCATTACTTAAAAAATCAGTATATTGAGCGCCATTAGCCAGCTTAAAACCAGATAAATCTGGATCTATGGGAGGAAACAGAGGATTATAATCATAATACAATGAACAGACACCATTATCTTCATTCTCTGGTGAATATCCTTTGATAAAATCCCAAACTTGTGGATATTGTGATCCTACTTCTTTATTATCACACCCATATTCCAATTCATAATATCTCATAATTATTGCTCATATATTGATTTATAGAAGTCGTTAGCACGTATCATAATTTGTTTATATCTTCCTCTGAAAGACCTGTCATCTTTGCTATAAGAGAAACGGCAAGCCCTTCCCTCTTCATATTTTGGGCAGTCTTGACAACACCTTCCTTTATGCCTTCTGCACGGCCTTCTGCTAATCCTTCTGCACGACCTTCTGCACGACCTTTAGCTTCGCCTTTAAGGAATTTCTCTGACATTATCGTGCGTTCACGACTTACAGAATCCCAGTAACGGTCAATAGCCCATAGCATCCCAGTAACGGTCAATAGCCCATAGCTCGGCATCGCTATATGCAGATTCTTCTACAAGACTAACAGCCTTTGCCACATTATCATCCATAAGAAGTTCCTTGTCAACTTCTCTTGTGTGCTCATTTACCTCAGTAAGGAATCTAAGCCACAGCACAGCCATTCTCTTATCGAGAACCGTATTTGGCTTGAACTTAGGCAACTCGATAAAGATCATCTCTATATCGTCAATGGTGTATTCCTTGTACTTGCTATGAGTCATCATATAGCAATGATAGAAATCATCCAATATCATTAACGAGACTGAGAGTATAAACTGGTTTTAACTCAGAATATTTCTCTCCACGATCAGCAGGCAATGAGTATGCCTTACAGGTATTCAAAAGCACTCTCTGCCTGAACGCATCCGTCCAGTACATCTGCATTTCCACAAGGAATTGACGCCCGTCCTTATCCTTGCAACGCACATCCACTATGGTGTCTTTCTTATCGGGATTTACAGGCACCATCTCAGAAGGAAGATATTCCAGCTCTATAATATCTTTGCCTTCTGGCAGAGGCAGGAGGGCATTGAGGAAACTGATGAGCAATTCCTTATGCTCACCAAACACCTTCTTAAAGGTCAAATCCGCTTTAGGGTCAAGATATTTTGCCATAATGAAGCCTTTCTTGTTATTCTTTGCAAAGATACAAACTTTTTCTTATACCTCCAAGAAAAACGGTGTTTTTTTTGCAAAGATACAAACTTTTTCTTATACCTCCAAGAAAAACGGTGTTTTTTTCGTTTTAGCCAAGAAGCACCTCTGCGGTTCCTTCGCTCTTCCTCTGAACCAAACTCGATGAAAGTCCGTTCTAAGAGAGTATAAAAAGCGAAGGTTCATCGAGTTTGGTTCGGAGGAATAAGGGAGGAGCATGGGAAGAGGGGAAGACATGAAAAGCCACTTCATTCAGCCTTTTGCCTTTTCTCCGAAGTTAGTTCAATCCAGTTCCAATTCATATTTATAGCATAGATGCAAAATATCTCTATAGTTCTATTTCGCTTTTTCAATCATTGTTCTATACAACTTGCTTTCTTCCGCATTATATATCAGGACTGTCTTGATACTTTTGTGCCAGGTCCAAACCTGAAGGCCTAAAGTATCAAACTCATACACATGACGCAATTCTTTTCTTCCGTTAGCCTCTACATGTATCTGCTTGCTATCAGGAGATATTACGTCAAACAATTTTAGAAAAGCATCATACCCTAAACCGATAAGGTTTGTATCTTCATAATAACATATTAATTCACATCTAATTGTGTCTATTATATTGTCTCTGCACCATATTTCGATCTTAGGCAAAGTAAATTTGTAACGCTTGAATGGATATATGGAGTCCTGGACTATCTCGTCATATTTCTTATAGAAGTAATTAGAGATAGGTACATTTAGTTCAAATTCCTCATATGATTTGTTTAGTATCAAGTCAGGAATATTTGTATAATTGCTAATTATTATGGTGCGAATTCTATTACGCCACACCCATATCTGCAATCCTTCCTTGTTGAAATCATAGACATGCTGATTCTGACCATTCTTTCCGTCATCGCCTTCAAGCCAGAAAACATCTTCATTATTCGGAGAAAAATGAAATCGGTTCAGGAATTCATCGAATTTCAGTCCTATTAGATTGACTCCTTCGTATATACATGTTGTTTCACAAAAGATAGAGTCAATAATATTATTTTTACACCATACTTCAACTCCATCGTCATAGAAATCGAAAGCGACTATATCATCATATGGACTATAACTTGCTACTCCATCCTCATGTCTCTTATCGAAGTAATCAGTAACATTAGTTCCAAGGATAAAATCATTGTATGATGTGTTTAAAATAAGACCTTTTTCCATAATTATGAGTTGTTATTTAAGAAGAATTGCATAGAAACAAAATATCTAACATTTCTATTTCGCTCTTTCAATCATTGTTCTATACAACTTGCTTTCTTCTGCATTATATATCAGGACTGTCTTGATGCTTTTGTGCCAAACCCAAACCTGAAGCCCTAAAGCATCAAACTCATACACATGACGCAATTCTTTTCTTCCGTTGGCATCTACATATATCTGCTTGCTATCAGGAGAAATTACGTCAAACAATTTTAGGAAAGCATCATATCCTAAACCGACAAGATTAACAGTCTTGTTTTGGTATTCATAAGCACATATTCTTTCATTTATTATGGTATCAACCAAATCATTTTTACACCATATTTCAACTTCTGGTGAATAGAATTGGTAACGCTTGAATGGGTGAGTCATATCTGGATCTAATTCCTTGTATTTCTTGTAGAAATAATTTGATATAGGTACATTAAGTTCAAATTCTTGATATGATTTGTTCAGAATCAAATCTGTACAATTTGAATAATCACTAATTATCACCGTGCGAATTTTGTTACGCCACACCCATATCTGTAACCCTTCCTTGTCGAAATCATAGACATGCTGATTCTGACCATTCTTTCCGTTACCGTCTTCAAGCCAAATAATATCTTCATCATTCGGGGAAAAGTGAAAACGGTTCAGGAATTCATCGAATTTCATCCCTATCAGATTGACTCCTTCGTATATACAAGTTTTTGTGCAACAGATAGATTCTATAATGTTATTTTCACACCAGATATCGACTTCATCTTCATAGAAATCGAAAGAGACTGTATCACTATAGGGACTATCACTTGCTACTCCATCTTCATGTCTCTTATCGAAGTAATCAGAGACATGAGTTCCAAGGATAAAATCATTGTATGATGTGTTTAAAATAAGACCTTTTTCCATAATTATTCTATAATGTCACTATTTCTTGACTCACACGTTTCCAACTATTTGTTTTTGAATCATATTTATATTTAAAATGTATTGAATCAGAAGACTGAATCTTACATTCTTTCCTGTTTTTATAAGATATGTATCTACTAACAATACTTACAACAAAATTTTCATCTTGAAAATTTAAGAATACAGAAGCTGAAGTGATACCGCTTTCATTGTGCTTCTTTAATTTTTTAATTGCGTAATAACTACCATCATGAAATATCAAATTGTTGTTTTTATTAAAATCGTAACCTAAAGGAAATCCTTTCATGCATACGAATCTATCAGTTTGTTTAGTAATATTATTCTTCATACGAATAGAATCTTGTATGTTGAAATAATTAACTAAAGACTCTTCAAGTATGGAATTGATAACATTTTCCGTTTGACAATATACTGCATGTGAAACACACATAAACGAAAATAAACAAATTAGAAATCTCATAGACGTGTCATTTTTGAGGATTGATTAGGTCTTTGTAGAAATAAAGACTAAAGGATGTTGCAAAGGTAAGCATTTTATTTTAAAAGAAAGAATAAATTCTTAGAAAGTGTTCCAGTATCTACATTTTTTTGAAAACAAAGTTTCTGGATTACTTTTTTCTTTCTACGAAGCCCTCTTTTTGAAAGGGGCTGACATAAATTTGAAATATTATAAATTGCAATGCTGAGATTGCAATTTGGTATTCAAAAAAAGAGTTTTGAAAAAACTCGTCACTCATCACCCGTAACGCTGTAAGTTATTATGTCTTTGATGTTTACAGCGCTGATTCACCCTATGCCACTCGTCACCCAACTCATCACCCAAAACTGTGTATCTTGCTGATAATATGAATGTTACATGCATGATTTACCCTCTCACCACTCGTCACCCATTTTTAGGGTGACGAGTGAATTGGGTCTGCAAGTTGTTCTATATCAGATTGATATGCTACTTGGGGGTGATGAGTGGGTGACGAGTGAAACGAAATGAATCACCGCTGCAACTGTCTGGCTCACATATTATTACAGCGCTACGGGTGACGAGTTGCAGAGTGGTGTTGAAATTCTTTTTTTCTTTCTGTAAAAGTTAGCGATATGATAGTTTGTTATGCCTCCGTTGATCCTTCGCTTTAGTTTCGCTTCTCCTTCGCTACTAATCCACTTCAAATCCGTTCCTAATAATGGGACTTACATGGGATTTGCAACGGACTTACATAGGAGCTACTTTGGATCAAGAAAAAGATGTCCGATGTATAATTATTGTTAAAAAGTGTGTGTTAATGGGTGTAAATACAAAATTTTTGTTTAACTTCGCAACGAAATCCTTAATATAATCTCGGCATATATCAATTATGTTACTCAGGTTCGGATGAGATTTTATCATAATTCCGTAATGGTGATTAAGATTTTGCTTTTGAGATCATTAAACACTTATTTTACATTATAAACCCCTTAATAAGAAGACAAAATGAAAAAGAATTATTACACTCCTCAACTTAGGTTTCATAAGTTAAGATTTAATGCTGCAATACAAGCTGCAAGTGGAGAAAATCCTGCTCGCATTAGTATGGGAGGTTCAAATGGTTTTGACGGAGGTCCATTCGAAATGGATGCTAAGGGCTATAGCTCTTTCTACTATGATGAGGACGAGGAATATTGACCTAAAGAGAATTTGTAAGGAATTATTGTTTCGGAAGTTCATAATAGCCTGGAAGCTGTACCTAATTGACTTTTTATTCAATATGTTGATAAATTCTCGAAAAAGCATCTTGCAAGTCCTGTTAGGACGGCATATCATAGGATGGGGGGTAACCCTATCTATTGGTGCATATTGAGAGCTAAAGCCCTGTCAGGGCGACATAATTCCATGTTTCTCAGCTTGATATGAAATTATATCGCACCTACGGAGCTTTTGAAAATATATACGTCTATGATACGTGGGTTGCACCCACACCTATATTATTTCGCCTTTACAAGGCTTTATCATCACATTGAATTATTTTTTCGCTATGTACTGCCCTCCAGGCAGTAGATGGATTATGTTTTTAATCCTCGCACATCCTCGTTTCACTCGTATGTACGGGGGTCTTCCCTATAGTCAGGCGCTACGCGGAGTCCTAATAGTATTGCCTTCCAGGCAATTCCGAATTCACTAAATTTAAATAAAAAAAGAGGAAGGGTTACTTCCTCTTTTTCTTCGTTTTAGAGTTCTTCTTAGTTGCAGTTTTTGTTTTAGTTTTTGTTTTCCCCCCTGTTTGGGGCTTTATATTACTGTTTTGTTCTTTTGTTTTCTCTGTAGAGTTGAGGGCGAGTTTTTCTTCGCTCTTGTCGTGTCGGGCTTTGGTCCAGACGGCATTGTAATCCTCGTCAACTGCACTTACCTCGTGCTCTTCGAGATCAATCTCTGGTAGAGTCTCTGGATCTAATGCGTATGGAATGCCCATATCTGGGTGATACTCACTTACTTCTACGGCCACCACGCCTTTGGTTGTCATACCTATCTGTTCGGCGGCGGCGTATGTGAGGTCGATGATTCTACCTTTTATATGCGGACCTCGGTCAACAACGGTTACAATTACGTGCTTGTTGTTTGTCAGGTTTCTGACCAGGAGTTTTGTGCCGAAAGGGTATGTGCGATGGGCGCAAACGAGAGAGTCGTGATGCAATCGTGTACCGCTGCTCGTCTTAGCTCCAGTTGCTCTTTTTGAGTAGTACGAAGCCTTACCTCTCTGTTGTGCGTATGTGCATAACAAAGTGGTAACTAACAAACATATTATAATAGCTAATTTCTTCGTCTGTTTAAGTTTTAGGCTTGCAGAATGGAGATTTCCTGATTATCTCATTCTATCTTGTTTGAAATTTTCGGGTACAAAAGTAATCGTTTTTGTGCAAATTGCCAAAAATATTTAGTTAATTCTTCTAAAAACTTATTAATAATCAGAAAGTTGAGGAAAAATTTAAGATATTAAGAGATGAAGGAATTAAGAAATTAAGATGAAGTGTGTTCGAAATAATCGCACCTTTGGTGCTAATCTTGACATAATTTGAAATGTCCTAATAAATGCAACTTCGTTGCTTGGTTTTACAGAAAATTTTTCGCAAAGCTCAACAAGCTAAAACTGTTCTTCACGGTGACCAGAAAATTTAACTCAGAAAATTTTAATTTTCTGGTAATTTTCTAAAAATTTTTGTTCCGCAAACAGCAGTTTGCTGCTAAAATAACATAGTTTTTAATTCGTTGAACTCACTTAATCTTTATAAATTTCATCGAACTGGCATGAATTTTTGCGGAAATTGTCTTTGGGAGATTTAATCTATTAATCTCTTAATTTCTTAATATTTTTAATCTCTCTTAATGTCTTAATAGCCTTATGCCGATATCTGAGATACCTGGCAGGATGTCACGCTTCATGGCATGTCGAATCGTGATATGGATGGAATCTTCTTCTGAATAATAGTCCTTGCTAACAGGGAGGGTGTATTGGAAATAGGAAATGCCGTTGCCTATGAAACGACCGTCCTTACTTGTCACGTTGAAGCAGATGGTGTCAGTTCTGCGATGAAGGCTTGGGTAGATTTCCTGTTCCATAATAAGGTACAGCTTGCGGAATGGATAGGCACCATTGAGGCGCAGACCTACAATAGTCTCGTATTCCCCTCCTTTCTTCAATGGTTCCACCTCGTAGCGTAGGGTGTCGTTCTTTTCCCAACCGTCAATAGGCGTGTGGGCATAATGATAATAAGGTGTGTTTGTATCGCATGAGGTTATCCCCATTACGATACAAACACAATATAGGGTATATAGAAATAGCTTTCGCATTTCCTTCATACTTTGATGTGTGTTCGACGAATTCATACAAATGCGCACCTTTGGTGCTTGAACTGATAATAATTGCCAATCTTACCAATCTTTTACCATAAATTTTATTTTTTATTGGGTAAAGATTGCGTAGATTGGTAATTATTGTCAGTTAAAAGCAGCTTGCTGCCATATAGAAGATCTTCATCGAACTAACGTTACTTTACTCTTTTTACCTTACTCTTTCAACCTTATTCTTTACCCTCTTTACTCTCTTTTCCCTTGTGCTGGTGATTGCCGTTCTTGTTCTGCTGGTCATTACCGCCTTTGTTCTGCTCACCACCACCTTTGTTCTTCTTCTTCTTTTTCTTCTTCTTTGCCTTGTCGAAACGAGCGATGTCAGCATCAGCAAGAAGATCCTTCGGACGCTGAGGCTCTTTGCCTGAGCCGTCGGATGTGAGTTGTAGAGGCTTCTCGCCACGCTTGTTCATCTCTATAATCTCTAAGGCACGCTCAGCAGAGATCGTCTCAAGATTGGCTGCAAGGCGCTTGTCGGTAGAGTAGGTGACTATGCCGGCAAGGATGTCCTGCTTAAAGATGTAATAGTCGTTGTCGGCAGTCTGGAGCACGGCGTCCTTTGGTGGCATCTTCTTGCCAGCCTCCATATAGCAATCCACCTCGTAGTTGAGACAGCACTTCAACTTGGCGCACATACCTGCAAGTTTCTGTGGATTGAGCGAGATGTCTTGTAAGCGTGCTGCTGTGGTAGAGACACTTGAGAAGTTCTTCATCCATGTGGCACAGCAGAGCTCGCGACCGCAAGGGCCAGTACCGCCTATACGACCTGCCTCCTGACGTGCTCCGATCTGTTTCATCTCGATACGCACATGGAAGGTGTTTGCCAATACCTTGATGAGCTGACGGAAATCTACACGCTCGTCGGCTATGTAGTAAAAGATTGCCTTGTTGCCGTCGCCCTGATATTCTACGTCACCTATCTTCATGTTCAGACCAAGCTCGTTGGCTATCTTACGGCTCTGAATCATAGTGGAGTGTTCGCGTGACTTTGCCTCCTCATATTTCTCCATATCCACATCACGCGCAAAGCGATATACGCGCTTGATGTCGTCGGCAGACTTCAGGTTTGCCTTCTTCACCTGCATGATAGCGAGGCGACCAGTAAGCGTCACAACACCGATGTCGTGACCAGGGGTAGCCTCTACTGCAACCCAGTCGCCTTTCTTCAGGTCAAGGCTATTGATGTTGTGGTAATATCCCTTGCGGGTATTCTTGAACTGTACCTCTACAAGGTCGGTACTCTCGTTGTTGCCTGGAATGTCTGCAAGCCAGTCGTACACGTTGAGCTGATGATCAGAACGTGAGCAACTCTTACGGCACAGACCGCGTCCGCAACCTGTTGCGAGAGTAAATGTCATATCTTTATAATCCATTTTGGCTAATTACTAATTACTAATTACAAATTACCCAGAGTCAGCTACTTTTGTCTATGAATAAACACAGCCATCTTCATTGTGAGGTCGAAGAACTGAATCTTTGGGTTGGCATTCTGCCCGATGTCTCGTATTACCCTTTGGAAGAGCTCGTACATACCTATTATATTATTCTCATTGATGAAAGGAGAGAATTTCTGGGCAAAACCTTCCTCTTCCTCTGTCATGTAGGTGAGGGCAGACTGATGGAAGTTATACATGAAGTACTCGCGGGTGAGTCTCTGGAATGCCTCCAGCATACGTATCTGCTTCTCGCGTCCTAATGCTGCACATTGCTCTGCCCATTTCTTCAGGTCGCTAACCTTACGTGCGTAGGCTAATCGCATAAGCATGACGTACATATCGAAGAACAGGGCTTCCTCGTTGCCCGGCTCAAGGAATGTGACAGCCTTTAGCCAGTTGCCACCTGCTATGCGTGCCGTCCTCGTGGCATCTTCCTCGCTAAGTCCGCGTCTGTTCATCAGGGCATCTATCATATCGACCTGTGCTATTGGCTTGACATCAAAGCGCTGTACACGACTTCTGATTGTCTCTAACAACAACTCTGGATGAACGCTTACCATGATGAAGTGGCTGTCTGCTGGCGGTTCCTCTATGAGTTTCAGCATCTTGTTGGCGCACTCTATGTTCATCTTCTCTGGAAGCCAGATGATTGCAATCTTCTTGCCACCCTGATTTGACTTGATAGAGAATATCTGCATGAGGCGGTCGCTCTCAGCCACAGGAATGGCACTCTGCTGATTTTCCACCTTTATATTATGTAGCCAGGTGGGGAGGTCGAAGTATGCCCCGTCGGTTCTCAGCATATCAAGCCATTCCGCCATATAGTCGTCGGAATCAAATTTCTTGTCGCTTGACGCGCCTTTGGGGCGGATGATAGGGAAGGTGAAGTGCAGGTCTGGGTGCTGAAAATTGTTGAGCATGTGCCAAGCCTGTTCGGTAGTGCCGAGCAAATGACTTGCCAACGCGATAGCAATAGCCATCTTGCCTGCGCCCTGTGGACCGCAAAGCATGATAGCGTGTGGCAGATGGTTGTTATCTGCCAGATAGCGAAGGCGATCAGCCATTTCGCGCTGTCCTATGATATCATCGAATGTCAAGTCTCTTTTTTTATTTAAGGAGTAATAAGGCGTGCAAGGAGTTACGCTTCTGCGAAGCTTAAGGCGTGCAAGACGATTGTCTATGTTGTTCACAAGGATAAAGACTATCGTCTTGTACTCCTTGAACTCCTTGTACTACTTTTACTCCTTAATAATTTTCAATTTTCAATTTGCACAATGGTTCCACCCCTGTGCCTTCAGTTCAAACTCCTGACCATCACGAGTAACGAGCTGATAGCCAAGTTCAGGCTTGGTGATATGACCGATGACGCGAATGCCGTCAAGGTTCTTCACCTTCTCGTAGTCGCCTATAGAACAGGTGAACAATAGTTCGTAGTCCTCTCCGCCATTCAGAGCACATGTGGTGAGGTTCATGTTCATCTCCTCTGCCATAACTGCCGTCTGATAGTCGATAGGTATCTCCTTTTCGAACAATCTACAACCCACGTTGCTATTCTTGCAGATGTGCATTATCTCAGATGAAAGACCGTCTGAAATATCGATCATACTTGTTGGACGAATACCTGCCTCACGCAACTGCTTTAACACATCTCCGCGAGCCTCTGGCTGAAGCTGACGCTCAAGGAGATACTCCTTGCCTGCGAACTCTGGAGCAAACTCAATGTTTGAGGTGTCTTTACCCTTCTGCTGAGCCTCCTTCAACTGCTGATAATAAACAGCTTTCTCGCGCTCAAGAACCTGCAAGCCACAATATGCAGCTCCAAGATCGCCAGAAACACAAATCAAGTCTGTGTCCTTAGCACCTGAACGGTAGATGACATCCTCCTTTGCAGCATCACCAATAACCGTGATGGAGATTGCGAGACCTGTGAGTGAAGATGTGGTGTCGCCACCAACAACATCCACGTTCCATTTGTCGCACGCCATTCTGAGTCCGATGTAGAAGTCCTCAAGATCCTCTACGCAGAAACGCTTTGAGAGGGCTATGCTTACCACCATCTGGCGAGGGGTACCACCCATTGCGAAGATATCAGATATGTTAACCATAGCCGACTTATAGCCGAGGTGCTTCATGTCAACGTAGGTAAGGTCGAAGTGAACACCTTCCATCAGCATATCGGTTGAAACGAGTGACACGCTGTTGTTGAAGTCATTGCTGTGGTCAAATACTGCACAATCGTCACCCACACCTTTTAGCGTAGATGCGTTCTTAATCTCTATGTCTTTTGTGAGGTGGTCGATAAGACCGAACTCACCGAGGTTGTTGATTTCCATATTCTTAAGTGAAAAATGAAAAATTATAAAATGAAAAATACAGATTAGATTTGTTTGATGGTTGAAATGTAACTTGTATTTTTAATTTTTCATTGTTCATTTTTAATTTTTGTCTAAAACCTAATCTTCATCGGCGGCTTGCTTGCCTGACTGTCATTATTATCTGGCAGTCGGATTGGCTTCTCGCGTGAATCGGTAGGATTCTTTGCCTCCTGTATCTTGCGATTTTTCTCCTTAGTGAGAGTACTGTTCTTGGAGTTCTTCTGAACGTAGCTCAGAATGACCTCGTCGAATTTCTCCTGCTGGTCGAGCATCACCTTCACCTCTACTGGCAAGGTGTAAATGCTGTTCCTTACCTCTTCTGAAAGTCCGTCGATACCTTCGAGCCTCGTGGCATCCTTTTCTGTCGTGATGATGAGGCGAGGAGTCTGCATCATTGCAAAGGTGCTGTTGATCTTCTCCACATCATCGTCGTTAAACTGATGATGGTCGCTGAATCTCAGGGATGTGATATTCTTGTTGTATGGAGAGAGGTCTTCCACCATCTGCTCTGGCGACGCTATACCCGTTACGAGAAGAACATGCTCTTCTTGCTTGATATCCTTCAGAGCACGTGTGCTGTTGTTGAAGATGCCGTGAAGGTTTCCGTATTGCAGACAAGTGAAGTATAGTTGCTGGTATGGGAAGAGATCCATAGCCCTTGACAGAACTCGGAAGGACATCGGTTTCAGATCCTTCGGGCATTTCGTTACTATCACGATGTCTGCCCTTGTCTTGCCTTCCTTCGATTCACGAAGACGGCCAGCCGGCAATAGTTTGTCGTAGATGATAAGGCGATGATAATCTACAAGGAGGATGTTGATACCAGGCTTGACATAGCGATGCTGATAGGCATCATCAAGGAGAATCACGTCCGTGTCCTTGGTCGGCTCATCGGTTGTAAGGCGCTCAATACCATTACATCTGTCGCGATCTACGGCGATACTCACGTCCTTGAACTTGCTGTACATCTGGTAAGGCTCATCACCAATATCGCTCATCGTGGTATGCTCATCGGCAAGTATGTAGCCCTTCGTCTTGCGTTTATATCCACGTGAGAGTACCGCCACACGATATTTATTGTGAAGCAGTCGGATAAGGTATTCCACGTGTGGTGTCTTGCCCGATCCTCCCACGGTGATATTGCCGACGGATATTACAGGCACGTCAAAGGATCGGCTCTTCAATATTCCGAAATCAAAGAGCGTGTTCCTTATGCCCACTCCCAGACCGTATAGCCATGAGAACGGGAGTAACCACTCGTTTATTTTTATAAAATCGCCTTCCATTTATTTAAGTGAAGAGTGAAGAACTAAGAGTGAAGAATTTAAATTAGTATTATTGCTCATTAAGTGTCAAAAACAGTAAATACAAACTAAAATTTTTCACTTTTCACTCTTCGTTTTCATTTTCCAGTTATTATTCTCTTGATTAGAAAATTGTAACCACTCCCCCTTGATGGGGTGAGGGGGGAGGAACCCTGACACATACTCGGAGATACTCAATCTCCGACTTCCCTTGGGGAGGGACTGGGTGGGCCTAGTTTATTTTGAAACTCTCCATCATCCTTGCCTGCACAGGGCTTTGCTGTCTGATGGTCTTCATGAGCATGAATGGCTCATAGTACTCGCCAAGCACATCCCTGAACTGAGCGTCGAGATAGTTGCCGCCACCCTTCGTGCTCTGGAGAAGAGTCTCTGTCCAGTTGTCCATAACTGGATAGGTGCCTGTGTAATAGTCATCATCCTTGATGTTGGCAAACTTACAAGCCATATCAACAGCATCCTTCAGACTGCCGAGCTGGTCAACCAACTTAATGCCGATAGCATCCTTGCCCAACCAAACGTGACCCTTAGCAATCTTTTCCACATCCTCCACTTTCAGATGGCGGCCGTCTGCCACGCGCTTGCGGAAGAGTTCATAGCCACGATCTATATAGCTCTGAAGAAGGGTAAGCTCCTCGCCAGAGAAAGGACGTGCCTGAGTATATAATGACATTGTTGAGTTCTTGTTTGTCTTAACCTCATCATACTTGAAGCCGAGCTTCTGGGTCATGAGGTTGCTGATGTCTGGGAAAGTTCCGAAGATACCGATACTACCTGTAAGAGTTGTAGGCTCTGCCACAATCCATGTAGCGCCACAAGACATGTAGTAGCCGCCTGATGCAGCCATACCGCCCATAGATATCACTACAGGCTTCACCTTCTTCAGCTCTGTGATCTGATGCCACATCTGTTCAGAAGCATAGGCATCACCACCGCCAGAATTGATACGAATAACAACCGCCTTCACGTTGTCATCCTTTGCCAGTTCCTCAAGATCCTTGCAGACCTTGTTGCCTACGATGGTAGAGCCACCACCCATTATGTAGCCCTGAATAGGTTCCTGAACGATGCTACCCTCGCAGAAGTAGATTGCAATCTCGTTGTCGCTTGAAGACGACTCGCTCTTTGTCTGGAGCATCTGCGAAACGCTAATCTGCGAAATATCATCGTCATCATCTATTTTTAGCAGTTTCTTCACCTCGCCCTTCACCTGGTCGGTATAGAGCGTAGCATCGATGAGCTTGTTCATCTTCAGAGTCTCGCTGCTTGCCAGATCCATAACCTGATCTGCGTATGCGTTGAGCGAATCCACGCTAACCTTACGGCTCTCGGCAATACCTTTGAGCATGTGGTTCCAGATGCCGGTAATGTATGCTGTTACCTGTTCGCGATTTGAGGCACTCATGTGATCCTCGGTATATGTTTCGGTAGCACTCTTGTACTGACCAACCTTAACCACTTGCATCTTTATGCCGAGCTTTGCAAGGAAATCGCGCATATAGCGTGGCTGTGAAGCCAAGCCATGAAGGGCAAGCATACCCTGTGGGTTTATCCATACCTTGTCGGCAACGCTACTGATGTAGTAGCTACCCTGAGAATACTGGTCTGCGTATGCCACGATGAACTTCTTTGATTTCTTAAAATCCTTCAGCGCATCGCGCAGGGCAGTTACCGTTGCAGGATCAGCTGCAATCTGTCCTGCTTCTATGTATATGCCCTTTACCGCGTCGTTCTCCTTTGCACGCTTAATAGCCTCTACGAGGTTATAGAGTCCTTGACTCTCAACCTCGTCACCTATAAGGGTAGCCAATGGGTTTTCCTCATCGTTAGAGTGATCCACAATCTCGCCCTTGAGTTTTATTACGAGGACGGAGTTATCCTCGATTGTCTTTGTCTGACTGCCTGAAGCCACCATACCCACGATGCTCATAAGCATCAAGATGCCTGTGATGATACAGAACACGAAGATGCCAGCTACGGTTGCGAGGGTATGCTTTATAAAATCTTTCACTTTGCTGTTATATTGAAAATCTCTATTATTAATAATGTAAATTGAGTGCAAAGATACAAAAAATATTGATAAATACCAAAAAATATGCCAAAAATACTATGAAAACAAGAAAAAACGGATGAGCATATTTGCAAACGGTTGTTTTTCCTGATGTAGCAAATCGGTTCTGCTTTGCAAGAAAATGGGCAAATCCTCTGCTTTTAGTCATAAGATACTCCATAGATACTCCATAGATTCTCCATACATACTCCATAGATACTCCATCGTTTCGATGGACTATCGATGGACTAACGATGGAGTATCGATGGAGTATCTTCGGAGGAAGAGCGGAATTACAAGGGAGGAACAAGAAATCTGTAACTATGGAACTATTGAACCAAAGTATGTGAAAAAACGTGCATTTTGATGAGTTTTGCTCTCTGATGTTTGGAGTATTCAAAATAATATGTATCTTTGCAACGGAATTATAATGCAAATGATTATCTGCAATCATCCGATAGCGCCCCGAAGGGGCAAAAGCTCATAGCCTAGGGCATCGCCCTAGGTAAATGGATATTGGTAATTTCGCCCTGAAAGGGGCAAAAGCATTATTATATTAGAGCTTTTGCCCTTACAGGGCGAACAAACTCGCTCACCAGACCCAGGGTGATGCCCTAGGCTAAGTGCTTTTGGGCTTTCAGCCCGTCTGTCATGCGTAATTGCGGATAATAATTTTAATGATTTACAATAATCAGCATAATCAAATATAATGGATAGGAGTAAATTTACCTTAGAGGAACGTGTCAAGCTCCTTGAGATGGAGGTCGAAGTTCTTCAGAATAAGATAAAGGAACTTACAGCGTGTGAAACTGTTGGCGTTGAGGAAAAAATGGTTGGGCAGATTGATGCCGAACCGCAAACTGTTGATGTCCCAGTTTCTGAACCTGGCATTCCTGAACCAGTTGCTGAGACTCCAATAGAAGAGCCTGCTCCTGAGCCTGTTATGCAGACTGTGGAGGTCGCAGTTGAGAACGAAAAAGATAATTCTGAGGAAATCGAGGTTCCTGTTCAAGAGCCAGATTTTAGCAGAATGACCAAGGTGGATTCTGAAGATCTCATTGCAGAGAATGAAACCAGTATGGAGAGCAAGCTCGGCAAGAAGATAATGAGCATCCTTGCATCAATATTGATATTTGTCAGTCTTGTGCTCTTTGGCAAGCTCATCCAGCCACGACTTACTCCAGAGGTGAGAACCGTTTTGATGTATGTTGTATGTTTGGCTCTCTCTGGTGTAGGTCTCTGGAGAATGTCAAAGCCCGAATCACGATATAAGACTCTGTTTACTGCCGTTGCAGGTTGTGGTGTTGGCGGATTGTATATCTCAGGACTTGTGGCAAGGTTTGTGCTCGGCACATTTACCGATATGTCGCTTCTCATTTCAGATGCCATCTGGATAGTGGCGGTACTTACGCTCGTCAAATACAAACAAGGCATTTTTACCTATATCTGCTATGCAGGAATCTTCATAGCCACGTGTCTGACATGTCTGAAATGGAATACGAATATCATTGGAATGGTGGTCTATGTTACTTCTGTATCGGCTTTGTTCGCAATAAGTTACTCTCGTAACTATAAAACGGACTTGTGGTTTATGATTCAGCATCCTGTGGTGTGTCTTTTGATGATATTTGCATATCAGGATAGTCTGCTGTATCTTTGCATTTTGTATGCCTTGATACTTCTGCCGTTTATCGCTCAGTTTAGGTACTATAAGTTTGATGATGACAACTTTCCATTTGCCATAATAAGTGTTTTTGTTTCGTTCGTTGGATTGCTGTCTGTTGTGATGTTCATGAATCTGCTGGCTTATCCAAATGGGACACGTGAATCTCTTTTTGTATGGCCGAATGCACTTTTAGCCTTGACGGCTGCTGGTATGGCTGTTGTTATGTTGAAACATCGCGAGACGGAAAAGAAGCTATTCTTCTATCTGCCGTTTGGTATTGCCTTGGGAGTTATCTATGTGTTCGACATCTCAACCATTTATAGCAACTATATTGGTAATGCTCTTCTGTTTGCTATCACGCTCATTCTTGGAGTTAGATGGAAGAATGCCATACTGAGATATGTGGGTTATGTCTTTATGTTTATGTATGCTTTGCAACATCCTGCTGAACTTGGTTTCTGGTCGGTGGCTGTTGTCTTCTTGGTTGCTTGGGGAAGTATGGTGTCTTGGCTTGGGAATAACTATGCGATGTTAGAGAAATACATCCTTACGGGATTGCTCCTTGTTCTGATTGCCGATATGTGTGTGGAGATTCCTATGGATTGTAGTGTCTTCTATATAATTGCAGGTGCTTTCTGCTTTGCAATCAATATGCCATTCTACTACACAGACCGTAATACTGGCTATCTGGAAGAAAAATCACGATTGGCAGGTTATGTGGTTACGGAGTTTGCTGTTGCACTTGGCTTGGGCTTTATCAGTGCAGCTCATTCGCCTATGATGTTTATCAAACCATTGCTTGGAACAGAGACACTTGCCTTGATAGTAATCGTACTAATAACCCTTGCATTGGCTTGTCTAAACGTCAAGAGTCTTTATGCAAAATATGGTGAGGAAAATGAAAAGCTTCTCAGCATTTATGTTTGTGCTAAGTTCACTTTGCTCATCCTCTGCATCCTTTGCAGGGCTGATGCCATTAGTTTTGTGATTAGTTTGGTAGGCATCGTTGCGGCCATTGTCTTCATCGTGGTAGGTTTCTACAAGAGGCTTAAAGGCTGTAGGTTGTACGGTCTTGTATTGTGTCTTGTCTGCATTGCCAAGCTCCTTCTCTTTGATGTTGAGTATGATTCATCCGTAATGCGTCCTATCGGTTATCTTACCGCTGGCTTGCTGTGCTATCTCATCAGTTGGATATACACAAAGTTGGAGAACAGGATAAAATAGGCACCCCGAAGTTCTTGGCGGTATTGGGAAATGTTTGCTTTTGCATTCTAATTCGATAAGGTCTTTGGGCTTTGCTAGTCCTGTAAGTTACTATGTTTGCATTCGCTAACGGCGAGTACGACATGGTAGGCGGACACTCTCGGGGGCTGCGAGCCCCCTGCCGTGAGGCACCCCC